>CANNEP010000014.1 GCA_947503655.1 uncultured Microbacterium sp. | reverse complement strand
TGACGGCCCAGTAATTGATTTCCGGAACCATGAGGTGCTCCTTTTCATAGCGTTGAGTGAATGGTGACGCACGATGAGCGGTATGAACAAGAGGCGCGCTTGGGCAGATTCGTTGCGACCCCTAGAGTCGGGAGCATGACGATTTCACCTGATGCTTCGGTTCTGCCTGTCTCCGGCATGACGCCCGCGATTGCCGACACGGCATTCATTGCGGCTGGTGCCCGACTCATTGGCGACGTGCGTCTCGCTGACAACGCCAGCGTGTGGTTTAACGCGGTGCTTCGCGGCGACAGTGCGTCGATCACGGTCGGTGAGCGCAGCAACCTGCAAGACAACGTCTCGGTGCATGTTGATGCCGGTCACCCGGTGGTCATCGGCACCGATGTTTCGGTCGGCCACAACGCAGTCGTGCACGGATGCACGGTTGAAGATGGCTCGCTCATCGGTATGGGTTCGGTGATTCTGTCGGGCGCCGTGATCGGTGCGGGCAGCCTGGTTGCCGGGGGAGCGGTCGTGCTCGAAGGAACCATTGTGCCGCCGGGTTCGCTCGTGGCTGGTGTGCCGGCCAAGGTGCGCCGTGAGCTCACCGACGAGGAGAAGGCCAAGCTTCTGAAGAACGCCGCCGTGTATCTCACCCACTCCGCCAACCACGGGGTGACGGTCGCAGGCGACTGACGCTTCACTTGGCGGTAACGACGAAGCGGGCCCCACACCGGGAGCCCGCTTCGTCACATGTGTGCTGTGACTACTTGTCGTCGCTCACGGCCTTCATGCTGGCGGTGTCCCGCGAAACCTCGACGTGCGTCGGGTCAAGAACGCGACGCAAGAAGTCTTGCGTGCGCGGCTCACGCGGATTGCCAATGATGTCGTCGGGATGACCCTGCTCAACGACGTAACCGCCATCCATGAACACGACATGGTCGGCGACCTCGCGGGCGAAAGCCATTTCGTGGGTCACGACAACCATCGTCATACCGTCGCGGGCGAGGCCGCGCATAATGGCGAGCACGTCACCGACCGTTTCGGGGTCGAGAGCCGACGTCGGCTCGTCGAACAGCATGAGCTTCGGGTCCATCGACAGCGCGCGAGCAATGGCGACACGCTGCTGCTGGCCGCCCGAGAGCTCGACCGGGTAGCGCGACTCGAGAGACGCGAGGCCAACGGCGGCGAGGTGCTTGCGTGCAACCTTCTCTGCCTCGGCGCGTGGGCGCTTGAGCACCTTTTCCTGCGCCACGGTGCAGTTCTGAAGAACGGTCAGGTGTGGGAAGAGGTTGAACTGCTGGAACACCATGCCCACCTGGGCACGCATGGCGTCAACGTCGACATCTTCATCCGTCGCGTCGAAACCAGCGACGTGAATGGTTCCGCCATTCGGCTGCTCCAGCAGATTGATGCAGCGCAACAGGGTGGACTTGCCAGAACCCGACGGCCCAATGAGGCACACCACCTGGCCCTGCGCAACGTTGAGGTCAATGCCCTTCAGTACTTCGTTGGAACCGTAAGCCTTACGCAGGCCGAAAATCTGTACTCCGGCGGGGGCGATGTCAGTGGCGGTCATCGCTTTTCCTTTCGCGACGTGCGCTGAGAGTTCTGTTCGCTACGGCGCTCAAACCAGCGCGCCAGCATGCTGAGCGGAACCGTGATCACCAGATACAGAAGACCGGCAACGACGAAGGCGGTGGCGCCACCGCCGTACGTGATCATGCCATCACGGCCGATCTTGGTGATGTCGTAATTGATGGCCTGCATGCCGAGCACGTAGACGAGCGAGGAGTCTTTCGTCAGAAGGATGACCTCGTTGGTGAGGGGAGGCAGCACGATACGGAACGCCTGCGGGATCACGATCGTGATCATGGCGCGGGTGTGCGACATGCCGAGGCTACGCGCCGCCTCAATTTGGCCCTTTGGCACGGCTTGCAGGCCAGCACGGAGCGTTTCAGCCATGTAAGCGGCGGAGACGGCACCGAGCGCGATCATCACGGTGGCCCACAGGGGGAGCTTGAGTCCCTGGAATGCGATCGGGAGGAGGAAGCCCGCGCCGATAAGCACGAGCAGTGCCGGAATACCACGGAAGAACTCGATGTAGACGGTGGCGATCCACTGGTATGGCTTGAACGTTGCCATCTTCATGAGCGCAAGAATGAGGCCGAACGTCAGTCCGAACGCAAACGAGGCGCCGGTGTACAACAACGTGTTCACGAGGCCGGGGAAGAGGATCGTGGGGAAGAGCTTCGGGATGACCTCAAAGCGCAAGAACGAGTCAACGACCGCAGGCCAGTCGATGATGAAGGCGAGGACAGCAATGACGACGATGCCGATGCCGCCCTGAATCCAGAGGCTCCGCTGCCTGCGTTGAGTGGCGGTCAATGCCATGAGGGCACCTTTCACAGAGTGGGCCGGCCCGCGTAAGCGAGCCGGCCCCGGTACGAATTACTTACCTTCGAACCACTTAGCTTCGAGCTTGGCGAGGTCGCCGCTGTCCTTCAGCTTCTTGATCGTCTTGTTGACCTCCGCGAGGATCTCAGCGTTCTTGCCCTTGGGCACGATGATGCCGAGGTTCTCGTCGGTGGGGATGTCTTCCACGACGACGAAGTCATCGTTGCCCTTGATCGCGTACTTGAGAACTGACTGGTTGCCCAGCGATGCCGCCGTGTTGCCGGCGGTCAGCGCGAGAATCTGCTGACCCGAGTCTTCGTACTCGGTCGGGTTGAGGCCCTTGTCCTTCGCGTAGGCAGCACCCGTGGTCGCTGCCTGAACGCCGACCTTGTCCTTGGCATCTTCGAGCGACTTAATGCCGGAGGCCTTCGACGCGACCAGCACGAGTGCGTCATTGTAGTAGGGCTCCGAGAAGTCGACGTTCTGCTTGCGCTCGTCGTTGATCGTGATCGACGACGCCGCGATGTCGCAGTCGGTGCCGAACAAGCCCGACGTGATGGCCTCGAACGACGAGTCGATGACGACGAGCTCCAGGCCCATGTCGTCGGCAACGGCGCGCGCGATGTCAATGTCGAAACCAACCGGGTCACCGGTGGCCTCGTCGAGCATTTCAAACGGCTCGTAGGGAATGTCGGAGCAAACGGTGAGCTTGCCCTCGGTGATCGTCTTGATGCCGCCCGCAGCGTCGCCACCGTTTGCGTCACCGCCAGTGCCCCCACAAGCGGAAAGGGTAAGCGCAGCGGTGGCTGTGAGGCCCAGCAGCGCGATTCGGGAAATACGGTTATTCATAAGAACACCCATCTGTGAATGAGTCATGTGTTGCGCAAGTGTATCCGTCAGGCGCGCCGATCTCATTACGCCACGGCAGATCGTTTCCCGGTGGTTATATCCGACCGCTCAAGCACCGCTGAGTGGGCGTACGTACGCGTCGCCGCGTTGAGAACGCCCGGACGCTGACACCGTGAACCGCACGATGTCACTGAGATAGCGATCATCGGAGGCCTCGTATCGCTGTCCGTTTGCATCGCGACTAATGCGGCGAAGCCGCAATATAGGAAAGCCACGGGGGACCCCGAGGAGCTTTGCATCCGTCTCATCGGCGGCAACGGCGTCGATTTCGTGCTCAACGGTTGCGCCCGCAAAACCACGCGACTCCAAGTACTCCGTAATGGACACAGTGTCGAGGTCTACGTCGAACAGTACGCGGCCAACAGGCGCGGTAAAGCTCAGCCGCTCGAACATGGTCGGCCGGCCATCCAGACTGCGCAGGCGCAACACGTCGACGACGGCGTCGCCCTCGGCGATGCCCAGCAACGCGCTGAGTCGGGCGGGATTGACGTATTGACGCCCGCGGAAACCGAGCGGTTGATGCCGGTCCGGCGGGGGATCGCTGCCGGTGGCGGCTGGATCCGGACTGACCTGCAAACCGACCCGCGCGCGGCGGGGGCCGCGATCCGCGCGTACCTCGCGGGGCAGGGCGTCGACTTCTTGTTACGCACTCACGTCGGTGACGTGTTTGCGACCGAGCCGATCGCCATAGACCCGGAAGATCTGATCAGACGATGCATCACTCTTCGAGGGGTTCACAATTATGCGCCTCGCGATCTCGGTGATGCGGTGCGATTTCTGCGTGACCGCCACAGCCGTTATCCGTTCGCTTCACTTGTCGGTGAAACGTTCACGCTCGATCAGATCGATCAAGCGATCGCGTGCGCAGCCGAAGGAACACACGTGCGTGTCGGAATTCAGCCCCGTTGATGGGGGAGCTGGGCTACCGTAGCGGCATGACCACAACGGAGATTCCCACCATCGCCGTCACCGGTGCCGCCGGCCAGATTGGCTACAGTCTGTTGTTTCGCATTGCCGCTGGCGGTATCTTCCGGCACCGTCAATTCCGGCTTCGACTGCTGGAGATTGAGCCAGCATTGCCCGCACTCGAAGGTGTGGTGATGGAACTCCAGGACGGCGCCTTCCCGCTGCTCGCTGGCATCGACATCGGGTCCGACCCGCACCAGGTCTTTGATGGCGTCAACCTCGCACTCTTGGTCGGGGCGAGGCCCCGCGGACCAGGAATGGAACGCGCTGACCTGCTCCAGGCGAACGGAGCGATCTTTACGGCGCAGGGGCGCGCGCTCAACGAGGTTGCTGCTGACGACGTGAACGTCATTGTCACTGGCAACCCCGCGAACACGAACGCCCTCATCGCGCAGCGCAACGCGCCCGATATTCCGGCCAGCCGCTTCTCGGCGTTGACGCGGCTCGACCACAACCGCGCGATTTCGCAGGTGGCCGCGAAGACGGGGGCTGCCGTGCGTGACATCTCCCGCGTCACGGTTTGGGGCAACCACTCCGCATCACAGTTTCCCGATCTCGCTCACGCTCATATCGGCGATGAAATGGCCGTCGACGTCATCGGCGACGACGCGTGGATTGAGAATGAGTTCATTCCCACTGTCGCGCAACGTGGCGCCGCGATCATTCAGGCGCGGGGGTCGTCGTCTGCGGCCTCAGCCGCCTCGGCAACCGTTGATGCGGCACGCGACCTGATTCATGGTTCCGCAATCGATGACTGGGTGTCGATGGCTGTGCCCTCGGATGGCTCGTACGGCGTGCGTGAGGGGCTCGTCTCGTCGTTTCCGGTCACGACCGCTGACGGCGAATGGACGATTGTTCCTGACCTGGAGATCAGCCCATTCGCACGTCAGCGTATCGACGCGTCGGTTTCCGAGTTGCAGGAGGAGTACGACGCGGTAACGGCGCTCGACCTTATTTAGCCGACTCTGCTTCCGGCGACCTTCGCCCCGAAGACGCGTGAGAACCTAGGCGGTCGGTACCGGCTCCCGATCGCGCTCGGTCGCGTCGTCACTATCGTCAGCGTCGTGATCCGTGTTGTTGTGTGCCACCGGGTGCTTGCGCTCAAGCGAAGCGCCCTCAACATCAACGTCAGGCATGATGCGGTCGAGCCAGCGCGGCAACCACCACGCCGACTTGCCGAGCACCGTCATGACGGCGGGCACGAGCACCATGCGCACGACGAACGCGTCGAACAGCACGCCGATCGCGAGACCGAAGCCGAGCGGGCGAATCATCGTGAGGTGGCTGAATACGAAGCCGCCAAACACGGCGATCATGATGATTGCTGCGGCCGTCACAACCGGGCGGCCGCCGCGGAGGCCCGCAACGACGGCTTCGCGCGCCGGAACGCCGTGCACGTAGGCCTCACGCATACCCGAGACGAGGAACAGCTGGTAGTCCATCGCCAGGCCGAAGAGCACACCCATCAGGATGATCGGTGCGAAGCTCAGTACCGGCCCCGGAGCGTGCACGTCGAAGATCTCCGACAGCCAGCCCCACTGGTAGATCGCGGTGACCGCACCCAGCGACGCGAAGAGCGACAGCACGTAGCCGGCGGTGGCGATGACCGGAACCAGGATGCTGCGGAACACGAGGACCATGATGATGAGCGACAGGCCGAGAACGACGAGCAGGTAAACCGGCAGGGCATCTTGCAGCTTCTCAGAGACATCGATGTTGCCGGTCGCCTGGCCAGCCACGCCGAGCGTCGCGTCTTCGGTCAGATCGAGACCGCGGAGCGTGTGAACGAGGGTTTCGGTCGTCTCACTCGTGGGGCCATCGGTTGGGATCACCTGGAATGCAAAGACGGTGCCATCGGCGGAGACCCCCACGGGTGCTACGGCCGACACGTCGTGCTGCGCGCCGAGCTGGGTGCCGACAGCGGCCTGCGTCGCCAACTGATCTGCTTCGGCGACAGCGTCATCGAACGTGGCGACGACAAGGAGCGTGCCGTTCTGACCAGCACCAAACTCTTCGGTCACCGTCGTGTAGGCCTGATACTGTGTGGTGTTAACCGGCTCAGATGAGCCATCGGGAAGGCCGAGACGCATCGACAACGCCGGAATCGCGATAACCAGGAGCGCCGCAATCGCGACCGCTGCGGCTACGAGCGAGCGTCCGACGCGCATCGCCTTGAGCGGGCGCGGAGCGGCTTGCGCCTCGCCAATCAGTGCGCGCTTGCGCTTCGGCAGTGCGCGGAGCTTCATGAGACCGAGCAACGCCGGCGTAAAGGTGATGGAGACAAACACGGCGATGGCCACACAGACAGCGGCCACGATACCCATGACACCGAGGAACGGAATGCCCGTGACGAGCAGCGCAACCAGGGCCACGATGACCGTGCTGCCAGCGAAGACCACGGCGTTGCCGGCGGTTCCGTTGGCGAGACCGATGGACTCTTCAAGCTCGATGCCCTGCAGAAGCTGCTGGCGGTGGCGGTTCAGAATGAACAGGGAGTAGTCGATACCGACCGCGAGACCCAGCATGACGCCGAGAGCAGGCGTGATCGACGCCATATCGACAACGCCCGAAAGGGAAAGTGAACCGGCGACACCCACGCCCACGCCGACGATCGAGCTGAGCAGGGGCGTAACGGCGGGCAAGAACGCGCGCATCATGATTATCAGCACGATGGCGGCGAGAAGGATACCCACAATCTCACCGACACCGATGAGGCCATCGACGCTCATCGTGATGGTGGCGGAGTAGTCAATGTTGACGCCCGCGATGCCAGCGGAATCGAGGGCATCACGAACCTCGGCCTTGGTGTCGTCCGGGAGCGTGTAGACCATCTCATCAAACTGCACGGCACCGATAGCCGTTGTGCCTGACTCCGAAACCATCGACAGGTTGGTGCTCAGGTCAACGAGCGTCTGTCCGTTCGTGACGTTTGCCTGCTGGGTCGCCAGCTCCGTGGTTCCGGTTTCAATCTGTGCCAAACCGGCGTCGATCTTTGCCTGCTCCGTATCGAGACCGGCGAGCTGGCCGTCAAATACGGGCTTCGCCATTTCGTACGTGCCGTCTGCCTTCGCGGCGGCAACCGCGGCCTCGAGCTGAGCACGACCAGCATCAAGCTGCGTCTGACCAGCCTCGAGCTGAGCGCGGGAAGCATCGAGTTGTGCCTTGCCTGCATCGATCTGCGCCTGACCGTCGGTCAGCGCGGTCGCCTGCTCGGTGCGCATCTGCTCAACGGCGAATGGGTTGGTCGCACCAGCGACGCCGGCGATGCCGGAGACATCGTCGAGAAGGGCCGCAATATCGGCCTTCTGCGTGTCGGTGAACGTCGTGTCGTCATCGGTCGAGAAGACGACGGTTGCCGAAGCCCCGGTGAGTTCGGGGAAGGTATCGGCGAGCTGATCGCTGACGCGCTCCGTCTCAGTATTAGGAATCGAGAAGCTCGTCGCCAGAGCGCCGCCAAACGCCAGGAAAGCGCCGCCAGCGAGGCCGAGAATAACAAGCCAACCGACGATGACAGCCCACGCGCGACGCGCGCTAAATCGGCCGAGTCGGTAGAGCAATTCCGCCATGAGTGATCCTTCGAGAAGAGTGGACAACGCGGGGTGCTTCATCGAACCCAAATCCACGCTATCCGACAAGTGTTGGAAAAGTTGCGTCAGGACGAAACAATGGAGCAAACTCCCGGTTTCGCGGGGTGTATCTGCGAAGATCGGGGGCATGGATCCCCGTATCGCCCGCAGCCGCGCCGTTTTGCACGAGGCGATGATTGCGCTGGCGGGGGAGCGGTCGCTTGATGACATCACGATCGCCGACATCACAGCCCGCGCCGGAGTCAACCGATCAACGTTCTATCAGCACTTTTCTGACAAGGGTGCGTTGCTCGCCGACGCGCTCGAAGCCGCGGCCGACGTGGCTGCGGGGGCGCTGCGAGAAATGGGGCCGGCTGACCCGAGCGATCCGATGCCGCCCGCACTGCTGACATACCTTGAGCACATTCGTGATCACGCCGCGCTCTATCGTCGCGTGCTCGGCGATCACGGTTCCGGTGTCGTCGCTTCGCAACTGCGCGGCCACATTGGCGCGATTGCCATTGATGTGGTGCGCCGCGTCGTTCCGGAGGGCGCGTTCACAGTCCCGGCTGATGTTGTTGGTGAGGCTTACGGTGGCACCGCGCTGGGTGTGGTCACCGCGTGGCTCCGTCATGATCCGCTGCCCGATGTGGATGTCGCCGCCGGTTGGCTGTGGTCGATGGTCGTCGGCACCTATATTGCCGACCCACCGCAGTCTCTCTGATAGCCGCGCACTGGTTCCGTCGCCGCATTCGTCGTTCCGACTTCGCCAACAGCGGAACCAGGGGCTGGGAAAAAAGAAAACCCCCGGTTTGCCGAGGGTTTTGTTGGAGGGGCTGACGAGAATCGAACTCGCATCATCTGTTTGGAAGACAGAGGCTTTACCACTAAGCTACAGCCCCAAAGCGCGGAATTACGCGGCTTTTCAGCCATTCTGCGTTCGGTGTTCATTGGATAGAACGTGTCTACACTAGCGGATATTTTTGGGTGCTCATGACGCTTGGCCCAAATTTTTACCGAGTGCGTGTCGCCGCGGCACGCAAGCCCATTTCCATCGGCTAGACTTTCGGGGGTCGTTTCCGTGCGTTTGTGCGCAATAGTTCCGGGGCGTAGCTCAGTTTGGTAGAGCGCCCGCTTTGGGAGCGGGAGGTCGCAGGTTCAACTCCTGTCGCCCCGACCAACGACCATCCAGAATCTTCACCAGCATTTCTGCACGTGAAGAACCAACAAGGAGAACGAACAAGCATGGTGAACAGCACCGTCGAGAAGCTGAGCCCCACGCGGGTCAAGCTGCGCATCACGGTCACGCCGGAAGAGCTCAAGCCTTCCGTTGCACACGCGTACGAGCACATTGCTCAGGACATCCAGATCCCCGGCTTCCGCAAGGGTAAGGTTCCGGCCCCGATCATCGACCAACGCGTCGGTCGCGGTGCTGTCATCGAGCACGCTGTCAACGAGGGTCTCGACGGTTTCTACCGCCAGGCGGTCAACGACAACGAACTGCGCGTTCTGGGTCGCCCGTCGGCAGAGATCATCGAATGGCCGTCGGAGAAAGACTTCTCTGGTGACGTTGTCATCGAGGTTGAGGTTGACGTTCGCCCCGAGTTCGAGCTGCCGGCACTGGCAGACATCAAGCTGACCGTTGACGCTGTTGCTGTCGACGAGAACGCTGTCGCCGAAGAACTGGACCGCCTGCGCGGCCGCTTCGGCACGCTGGTCACGGTTGACCGCGCTGCCAAGAAGGGCGACTTCGTTGAGCTGAACCTGGTTGCAGCGATCGACGGTAACGAGATTGACCGCGCCGAGGGCGTTTCGTACGAGGTGGGCTCGGGCGAACTGCTCGAGGGCACCGACGAGGCTGTTGAGACGCTGACCGCTGGTGAAGACACCACGTTCCGCTCGAAGCTGGTCGGTGGCGAGCACGCTGGCGAAGAGGCTGAGGTCGCTGTCACGGTTGTGGCTGTCAAGGAGCGCGAGCTTCCCGAGGCTGACGACGACTTCGCTCAGATGGCGTCGGAGTTCGACACGATCGCTGAACTGCGCGACAGCCTGCAGGCACGCGTTGCTGAGCAGGGTGTCTTCACGCAGGGTGCGGCCGCTCGCGACAAGCTCATCGAGGCTCTCCTCGAGAAGGTGGAGATTCCGGTTCCGCCGCAGCTCATCGAAGACGAGGTGCACGCACACCTCGAGGGTGAGAACCGTCTCGAAGACGACGCACACCGCGCAGAGGTTACCGAAGCGAGCGAGAAGCAGTTCCGCACGCAGATGGTTCTCGACGCTGTGGCTGAAGACGCCAAGGTCCAGGTTGGTCAGGAAGAGCTCACGCAGTACCTGATCCAGTCGGCTGGCCAGTACGGCATGTCGCCGCAGGAGTTCGCTGACATCCTGCAGCAGAACGGCCAGATCCCAGCCCTCGTTGCTGAGGTTGCTCGCAACAAGGCTCTCGCGATTGCTCTCGGCAAGGTTTCGGTCGTTGACACCGACGGCAAGGCTGTTGACCTGAGCGGCTTCGCTGCCGTTGAGGACGACGCTGACGAGGCCGAAGAGGCAGAGGCTGAGAAGCCCGCGAAGAAGGCTCCTGCAAAGAAGCCCGCCGCGAAGAAGCCGGCCGCGAAGAAGGACGAAGCGGCTGACGCAGACGAGAAGCCTGCGAAGAAGCCCGCCGCGAAGAAGGCTCCAGCCAAGAAGGCTGAGTAATTCGTAACGCGAAGGCCGGACGATGCGAATCGTCCGGCCTTCGTCGTCTCTATCGACCGAATTTTGGCAGGGGAGAGGTCTTCGTGGTGAGTATGCCGCGACACCTGATATGCCGACGGCGAACACGGGCGAGACGGGCCTGTGACGCCGGTAGATTCGAATCACCACAAGGAATTGGGAGCACTCATGGCTGAACCCCTCATGGCGACCAGCGTCTTCGACCGGCTGCTGAAGGACCGCATCATTTGGCTCGGGTCCGAAGTTCGCGACGACAACGCAAACGAGATCTGCGCCAAGATTCTTCTTCTTGCTGCGGAAGACCCGCAGAAAGACATTTACCTCTACATCAACTCGCCCGGTGGTTCCATCACCGCGGGTATGGCGATCTACGACACGATGCAGTTCGTTCCGAACGACATCGTGACGGTCGGCATCGGTATGGCCGCCTCGATGGGCCAGTTGCTGCTGACGAGCGGAACCAAAGGCAAGCGTTACATCACGCCGAACGCCCGCGTTCTGCTGCACCAGCCGCACGGTGGCTTCGGCGGAACCGCCAGCGACATCCAGACGCAGGCTG
Organism: uncultured Microbacterium sp.; assembly: GCA_947503655.1. Taxonomy (GTDB): domain Bacteria; phylum Actinomycetota; class Actinomycetes; order Actinomycetales; family Microbacteriaceae; genus Microbacterium. The sequence continues at coordinate 38,272 of CANNEP010000014.1, read as the reverse complement.
CGCTCATCCTCAACATGAAGAAGCGCCTCGCTGAGATCACGGCTTCGCAGACCGGCAAGACCGTTGAGCAGATCAACGCTGATGGTGACCGCGACCGCTGGTTCACGGCAGAAGAGGCCCTCGAATACGGCTTTGTCGACCACATCCGCGAACACGCGACCGATGTGGCCGGCGGCGGCGGTACCGAGAAGTAACGGCATAAGGACGAAGGAATCGAGTAATGAACACTCCCTCTTACGGTGGCCCCTCGGGCCTGCAGATGCCGTCGAGCCGCTACATCCTGCCGCAGTTCGAAGAGCGCACCGCCTACGGCTACAAGCGTCAAGACCCGTACAACAAGCTGTTTGAAGACCGCGTGATCTTCCTCGGCGTGCAGGTTGACGACGCATCGGCTGACGACGTGATGGCGCAGCTCCTGGTTCTGGAAAGCCAAGACACCGACCGCGACATCACGATGTACATCAACTCGCCCGGTGGCTCGTTCACGGCGATGACCGCGATCTACGACACCATGCAGTACGTCGCACCCGACATCCAGACGGTCGTTCTGGGTCAGGCCGCGTCGGCAGCTTCGGTGCTACTCGCCGGTGGTACGCCGGGCAAGCGTCTGGCTCTGCCGAACGCGCGCATCCTGATGCACCAGCCCGCTGTTGGTGAGGCCGGTCACGGTCAGGCCTCTGACATCGAGATTCAGGCCGCCGAGATCATGCGCATGCGCACGTGGCTCGAAGAGACCATGGCGAAGCACACCGGCCGCTCGGTCGAGCAGGTCCACAAAGACATCGATCGCGACAAGATCCTGTCGGCACAGGAGGCGCTGGAGTACGGTCTGGTTGACCAGGTACTGACGACGCGCAAGCGCAAGCCGCAGGCGCTCACCGCGTAAGTATCCCGATTGATGGCCTCGAGATTAACCTCTCGGGGCCATCATCATTTCGACGTGTTGTTCCGTTACACGGCGAATATCCGAGCCGATGTCGGTAGATGCGTTTAGGCTCGAAGTGTCAGCAAACGAAGGAGAAATCGATGACACGTCTCGGTGAGAGCGCCGATCTGTTTAAGTGCTCCTTCTGTGGCAAGAGCCAGAAGCAGGTGCAACAGCTGATCGCTGGCCCCGGCGTCTACATTTGCGACGAGTGCATTGAGCTCTGCAACGAGATCGTCGAAGAGCGCATGGCTGAGGCGGCCAACGGTGAGGTCGTCGAGTTTGATCTGCCGAAGCCGCGTGAGATTTTCTCCTTCCTCGAAGAGTACGTCGTCGGTCAAGAGCCCGCGAAGCGTGCGCTGGCTGTCGCCGTCTACAACCACTACAAGCGCGTGCGTGCACGCGGAACCTTGCAGGCGGCTGAAGACAAGGCTGAAGACATTGAGATTGCCAAGAGTAATATCCTCATGATCGGCCCGACGGGTTGCGGTAAGACGTATCTCGCACAGACCCTCGCCAAGCGCCTCAATGTTCCGTTCGCCGTCGCTGACGCCACCTCGCTCACCGAGGCTGGTTACGTCGGTGAAGACGTTGAGAACATTCTGCTGAAGCTCCTGCAGGCCGCCGATTACGACGTCAAGCGCGCTGAGACCGGCATCATCTACATCGATGAGATCGACAAGATTGCCCGCAAGGCGGAGAACCCGTCGATCACGCGCGACGTGTCGGGCGAGGGCGTGCAGCAAGCGCTACTGAAGATTTTGGAAGGAACCGTGGCTTCGGTTCCGCCGCAGGGTGGTCGCAAGCACCCGCATCAAGAGTTCATCCAGATTGACACCACGAACGTGCTGTTCATTGTTGCTGGCGCATTTGCTGGCCTCGAAGACATCGTGTCGTCGCGTGTCGGTAAGCACGGCGTCGGCTTTGGCGCTCCGCTGCACCACAAGGGTGATGACATGGACCTGTTCGCTGAGGTGCTGCCAGAAGATCTGCATCGCTTCGGTCTGATTCCGGAGTTCATTGGCCGACTCCCGGTTGTGGCTTCGGTATCGCCGCTCGACCAGCGTGCGCTGATGGATATTCTGACAGTGCCGCGCAACGCCCTGGTCAAGCAGTACCAGCGCATGTTCGAGCTCGACGGCGTGACGCTGGAGTTTGACGAAGACGCGCTGCTCGCTGTGGCCGACCTCGCGGTTGCTCGCAAGACCGGTGCCCGCGGCCTCCGCGCGATTCTGGAAGACGTGCTCGGCCCAATCATGTTCGAGATTCCCTCGGCTGACAACGTGCAGAAGGTCATTGTCACGCGTGCCGCCGTCGTTGATGGCGACGCACCCACGCTCGTGATGAAGCAAAAGCGCAAGAGCGCGTAGTCCGTGACACCGACGCCCGAGGCAACGAAGCCTCCCGTGCTCGCCCCGATCCTCGCAGGCGTTAGCGGTGCCCTCGCGGGCTTTGCGTCGTCGTTTGCGATTGTGATGGCCGGTGCCGTCGCGGTTGGGGCAACGGCTGGTCAAGCGGCGTCGGGTCTGCTTGTCGTCAGCCTGGTGCAGGGCGTTCTCGCGATCGTGCTGTCGGCAACCTCGCGGTGGCCGATCTCTATCGCATGGTCGACGCCGGGTGCCGCCGTTTTGGTGGGCGCCGGCACCATCACGCAAGACTTCCCAACTGCTGTGGCGGCCTTCATCGTCGTGGGCGTCATGATTGCGCTCACCGGGCTCTGGCCGTGGCTGTCACGGGTGATGACGAGTATTCCGGCGCCCATTGGTTCCGCGATGCTCGCCGGCATTCTGCTACCCATTTGTCTCGTGCCGGTCGAAGCGTCGATGACGTTCCCCGCACTCGCTCTGCCGCCGATTCTAGTGTGGCTGGTGCTGTCGCGATTCGCGGCTCGCTGGGCGGTACCCGCGGCAGTGCTCCTCACCGTGGTGCTGGTGATCATCTCAGCCGGGCCATCGTGGGCGGCGGGCGTTAACCTCGCACCGCATCTTGAGCTGGTCGCACCGTCATTCGCCGACCCACTCGCGATCGTGTCGCTCGCGATTCCGATGTACATCGTGACAATGGCGGGCCAAAACATCCCCGGCTTCACCGTGCTACACGCGTACGGCTACGCGCCAGCGCCAGCCCGGCAGATTATGCTCACGACCGGGCTCGCGAGTGCAGTCTCGGCGCCGTTCGGCGCCCAGACGGTCAACCTGTCCGCGCTGTCGGCCGCGATCATGGTCGGTGACGAACACACGCCTCGTGATCGCCGATGGATCGCAACGGCTACTGGCGGCATCGTCTACATTCTGCTGGGGCTGACAGCCACCGTCGCTGGTGCGCTCATCGCCGCAAGTCCGACGATTCTCATCGTGTCTGTCGCCGGGCTCGCGTTGCTCGGAGCGCTGATCACCGCGATCATGAGCGCTCTCGAAGACGCGCGCGCCCGCGTGGTGGCGGTCGGAACCTTCATCGTCGTCGCCAGCGGCATGACGGTCTTTGGCTTTGGTTCCGCTGTCTGGGGCCTCATCGTCGGAACCATCATGTGGCTGGTCTTCATCACGAGCGCCCGTAAGCCTCGTGCCGAAGCTGACGCTACGGCTTGACGGGCAGAATCAGGTCGGTGCGCATGTTGGTGGTGGCGACCGTGCGCGGGTCGCTGACGTAGGCCTCAATCCAGATGTCGCGCAGCTCACCGGTGGCACCGCTCGTGACCTTCTGCCACGAGTCAGACATGGTCTCGTAGGAGCCCGTGTGGCTGAGAATCATCGCGGGGCCCGCCGGCAATGCTGAGGCGTGAATGCGTCCGGCTGGGCTCTCAATAACGCTCGTCGGCGCACCCATGGCCGGGAAGCCGACCTCTACATCGAACACACCCGTCGGGTCGCCGTAGTAGACCGCGTATGCCGGGCCGACAGCAATGAACTGGCCTGCAGACATCGAACGCCCCAGGGCATTGAACGACGAGTCGAAGATGTTGCGCAGGTCAGCGACCGTCACACCCTCGTGGCGAATGACGACGAGGAGTTCAGCCTCGAGGCTCTCCGAGGTCACCTCGGTGTAGGGTTCGGGCGAAAGCGGGGGAATCGACATGGGTGCTCCTCGATGGGGGTGCGGGTGTTGCTCCACCCGCACCCCTCAATGTTATTCGCTCAGGCCGCGACGTTTCAGGAGCGGCGCGATGTCAGCATCGCGACCGCGGAAGTCGCGGTACGCCTCGAGCGGGTCTTTGGAACCACCGACGCCGAGCAGTCGCTCGCGGAAGCGGTCGCCGTTCGCGCGGGTGAGTCCGCCCGACTCTTTGAACCACTCGACGGTGTCGGCATCGAGCACCTCGCTCCAAATGTAGGAGTAGTAGCCGGCGCTGTAGCCGCCCGAGAAGACGTGCGCAAAGTACGTCGACGCGTAGCGGGGCGGAACCACGGCATTGTCGAGTCCGATGTCAGCAAGTGCAGCCGCCTGGAATGCGGCAACGTCGGTGACGGCCTGCGCATCGGCAGCCGACAGCGAGTGCCATGCCTGGTCAAGCCACGCCGCCGCCAAGTATTCGCTCGTCGCGAAGCCCTGGTTGAACGTCTCTGACTCCGCCATGCGGGCGACAACGCCGGCGTCGAGCGGTTCGCCCGTCTCGATATGGCGAGCGTAGTTGCTGAGCACCTCGGGCCACATGATCCACATTTCGTTGACCTGGCTCGGGAACTCAACAAAATCACGGAACACATTCGTGCCAGCGAAGTGCGGATAGGTGGCGACGGCAAATAGGCCGTGTAGCGCATGACCGAACTCGTGGAAGAGCGTGTTGACCTCGTCAAGCGTCAACAGCGTCGGCCCGGAGGCGGGCTTGGGCACGTTGAGGTTGTTGAGCACAACGGGCTTCGTGCCCCGCAGGTGTGACTGCGAGACGAGGTGGTTCATCCACGCTCCGCCGCGCTTCGAGTCGCGCGTGTAGAGGTCAAGAATGAAGAGCCCGAGAGCGGAACCATCTTCGTTGAAGACCTCGAAGGTGCGGGCATCGGGGTGGTACGTCGGCAGATCGGGTCGTTCCGTGAACGTGATGCCGTACAGCTGCGTCGCAGCATAGAAGACACCGTCGGTCAGCACACGTTCGGCTTCAAACCACGGGCGCAGTGCGGCGGTGTCGACGTTGTACTTTTCGGCGCGGACCTTCTCCGTGTAGAACGCCCAGTCGTGGGCTTGCAGCTCAAATGGTTCCGCTTCGCTCTTATCGATGAGCTCCTGCAGCGCCTGCTGCTCGGCAACAGCGTTACGGGCCGCGGGGGCGGCGAGCTCGCGCAGGCGTGTGTGGACGGCTTCGGGGGAGCCAGCGGTCTCATCTGACGTGATGTAGGTCGCGTGTGAAGCGTATCCGAGGAGTTCTGCGCGCTCGGCACGCAACCGCACGATCTCGAGGAGCACTTCGGCGTTCGAGTGTTCGCCAGCGGTGGCGCGGGCGAGTGACGCCTGCATGATACTTTCGCGCGACGCGCGGTTGGTGAGGGATGCGAGCAGGGGGTGGCCGGTGAACAGGGGGAGTGAGAGCATGTAGCCCTCCTCGCCGCGCTCGGCGGCTGCTGCACGGGCGGCGTCGAGTTCACTGGGCGTCGCGCCGTCGAGAGCGCTGGCGTCGGCAAACAGCGGTGCGAGGCGGTTGGTGTCGCCGAGGAGGTTCTTTTCGAACGACGTGGTCAGTGTCGCAAGCCGCGCGTTGAGCTCCTTGAGACGCGTCTTTGCGTCGTCATCGAGACCGGCTCCGGCGTACGTCATTTCGGCGTAGCGACGCTCAATCAGGTAGCGCTGCTCGGGGGTGTACTCGCGCTCGTCACGCGACTCCCAAATCGTCTTCACGCGCGAGTACAGGAACGCGTCGAGAATGATCGCGTCGTTGTGCGCGGCGTAGAACGGGGCCAATTCTTCTTCGACGGCCTGAATGTCTGCGGTGGCATCGGCCGAGCTGACCGTGTAGAACGCGTTGGTGACGTACTCGAGCTGCTCGCCGGTGCGCTCCCACGCTTCGAGCGTGTTCTCAAACATGGGCATCGATCGCACGCGCGTAATAGCGCTGATCTCCTGCAACTGCTCGGCAAAAGCCGCCTGGAATGCCGGAATATAGTGCTCGGGCTTGATGGCGGAGTAGTCGGGGATTCCGTAGGGAAGCGATGACGGAGTCAGCAGCGGGTTGTCAGTATCTGTCATGGCGAAAGCCTATCGAGCGGGGCGCACGAGCTACCACCTTCGCGAGTTGGCCAAGCATGACCTCATTCGTGAGGTTCAAGGGCAGGGCACCGCTCGCGAGCGCTGGTGGGAGCGCCCTCGTGGTTCCGTCGCGATGGGTGCCCCTGATGCGCGGGTGACGCCTGCTGGCAAGCTCGCCACGTCAATCGTGATCGAAGAGTTCTACCGTCGTCGCCACGAGCAGCTTCTCGGCTTCTTGCGCGACACGGCTGACATCCCCGATGACGACGACCTCAAGGCCCTCCTCACAACCTCCACTGTCTCTCTCACTGACGAGCAGTTCACTGAGATGGCAGAAGCGGTACAGAACGTGATCTCTGAATACGTCGAAAAGTACCGCGACCAAACCGGTGACGGCGTGCGACGCTTTGCCGTCCGCGCCGACATCTTCCCCCTTCCAGCCTTCGATGACTCGGAGACGGCTCTGAACGCCCGTCGTGACGCCTCTGCTGCGCGCCACGTCGGCCTTCTCCCGCGATGACGACCCACGCGCAGCGTGCGTGCACCGCAACCAAGCCGCACCTCGGTTCCACTTTTGCGAAGCTGTGGACAGCCGCCGCCTTCTCAAACCTCGCTGACGGCCTCGGCCGCACGGCGGTGCCGCTCATCGCAACGACCCTCACGCGCGACCCGCTCGCCATTGCGGCGCTCGGAGCGGTCGCCTTCTTGCCCTGGCTCATTTTCGGTCTACCCGCCGGCATGATCGTCGACCGCTTCGACCGCCGCTACATCATGGCGCTTGCCAACACACTGCGTGGCGGGGTCGCGCTGGTGTTGGCCATTTTGGCGTCGACCGGAACCTTGACAATCGTGAGTCTGCTGGTGGCCACGTTGGTCTTCGGGCTGGGAGAGACGCCCTTCGGTATGCGACGAACGCGGTGGTGCCTGCCGTCACGCCGCCGAAGGCGCTCGATCGCGCCAACGGCTTCATGCAGGCCGCGCAGATTACGATCGACAGCTTCTTGGCGGCACCGATCGCGGGTGTGCTGTTTGCGGTGTCGCTCGCGTTGCCCGTATGGCTCGGTGCCGCCGCCTTCATCATTCCCGTGGTGCTCGCGGTGTTCTTGCCGATCAGTGCGGCGCGGCCACTCATCGCTGAGCATGAGGATGCGCAGGCGGGGGCTGGTGCCGGTGAAGCGTTGTCGTACCTGTGGCACACGAAGTACCTGCGCACGATGACGCTCTACACGACGGTCGTCGGTTCCAGCCTCGCATTCGCGCAGGCAGCGACCTTCCTGTACTTCCTCGACGAACAGCATGTGCCGGAAGTGGCGATCGGTTTCGTCATGAGCGGCGTTGGGCTCGGCGCGCTGGTCGGTTCGATTGTGTCGCCGCGCCTCGTTGCCCGCTTCGGGCGCGGCGCGGTGATGTTCTGGACCAACATTGCGTGCACGGTGTCAATGGTGGGCGTCTGGATTGCGCCCGAAATCATCACGGCGATGGTGACGTACGCCATATGCGCTGCGTGCATCTCGATCTGGAATGTGCCGTGGGGTGCGCAACGTCAGACCATCATTCCGAACCGTCTGTTTGGGCGCGTGCTCGGCATCATTCGCTCGGTCACCTGGGGCATCATGCCTATCGCGACCCTGATTGGCGGCATCGTGGCGCGCCAAGACTTGCGACTGCCGTTCATCATCGGCGCTGGCATTCAGCTCGTCGCGACACTGCTGTGGTCACGCGTGATTCTGCGGGCCAGCGAGTACAACGAACCCATTCCCGCGCCGCGACGCGAAACCATGACTGCGGAGTGACTAGCTCCAGGGTTGCGTGATGACCTCGTCATCAGCGGTGATCAGCACTTCGTAGCCGCTGTCGATTTCAGCGCACGGGCGGCCCTCAAGCCACGTCAGCGTCCACATCGCCCCGGCCGGCGCATCAGCGTCGACCGCAGAGATGGCGCCGCGCAGGGCGTCAGGAACGGAACGGGGTGGTTCCGAGCCTGACGCCCAACGCGTGCCGAGTTGCATTACGCGTCTTCCGCCGGTGCCAGCTCGATCGAGACGACGGCGAGTTCTTCGCCTTCGACCACGTCAAGCTGCGCGATACGTCCGACAGCGCTGAGGTCAGCGGCCGCTGCTTGCAGTGCGGGAAGCGTTGCCGCGGGAGCCGCGATGACAGCGCGGTCAACCGCGGTCTTCTGCGATGCCTTAGCCTCGGTCTTCGCGCGGCGAATACCGATCAGGGCAGCCGATGCCGTCTCAAGAACGGTCGGGTCGCCAGCGGTCTCACGCGAAACCGGCCAGGCGGTGGCGTGAACCGAACCCTCGTTGAACCACGACCAGGCCTCTTCCGCGGCAAACGCGAGCACCGGGGCCAGCAGGCGCAGCAGTGTCGACAGCGCGATGCGCAGTGCGGCCACGGCCGAAGCGCCCTCGGCGCCGCCCGCGTACGCGCGCTCCTTGACGAGCTCGAGGTAGTCGTCGCAGAACACCCAGAAGAAGCTCTCGGTGACTTCCAGCGCACGCGCATGGTCGTAAGCCTGCAGCGCCTTCGTGGCCTCGGCGATAACGCCGTCGAGCGTTGCCAGCATCGACAGGTCGAGTGCTTCGGTGACCGACTCTTCAGCGGCGTCGCCGAACGACAGCACGAACTTCGCCGCGTTGAGAACCTTGATCGCCAAGCGGCGACCGATCTTCACCTGCGTCGGGTTCTGCGGGTCAAACGCGGCGTCAGCGCCCAGGCGGCTGGAAGCCGCCCAATAGCGGACCGCGTCGGTCCCGTGCTGGTTGAGGATGTCAGCCGGGGTCACAACGTTGCCCTTCGACTTCGACATCTTCTTGCGGTCAGGGTCAACGATGAAGCCGGAAATAGCGGCGTCAGACCACGGCGCGCGGCCGTCCTGCAGCGCCGAACGCAGCATCGTCGAGAAGAGCCACGTGCGGATGATGTCTTGACCCTGCGGGCGCAGATCAAACGGTGCCACGAGGTTCCACAGTTCGTCGTCGCGCTCCCAACCACCAGCAAGCTGCGGGGTGAGCGACGAGGTTGCCCAGGTGTCGAAAATGTCGATTTCGCCCTCGAAGCCGTTCGGCTTGCCACGCAGGCTCTCGTCGTAGCCCGCGGGAGCATCGCTCGACGGGTCAACCGGAAGCTGACCGAGGTCGGGCGTGATGACGCGGTCGTAGTCGCGCTCGCCGTTTTCGTCGAGGCCGTACCACACCGGAATCGGCACACCGAAGAAGCGCTGGCGCGAAACGAGCCAGTCACCGGTCAGGCCACCAACCCAGTTTTCGTAGCGCACGCGCATGAAGTCGGGGTGCCAGTTGAGCTCCTTGCCGAGCTCGATCAGGCGGTCACGCAGTTCGGTGTCGCGGGCGCCGTTGCGCAGGTACCACTGGCGCGTCGACACGATCTCGAGCGGGCGGTCACCCTTTTCGAAGAACTTCACGGGGTGCGTGAAGGGCTTCGAAACCTCAAGCATTTCACCGGTCTCGAGCAGCTTCTCCACGATCGCCTTGCGGCCTGAGAAGACCGTCTTGCCGGCAACCTGCTCGGTGTAGAACGCGATGGCCTCTGTCGACTCGATGCCAGCGGGAGCGTCAGGGAGGAAGCGACCGTCCAGGCCGAGCACGGTGCGGTTGGGCAGGCCCTCACCGTCGGTGGTGCGCAGCTCGCGCCACCAAATGATGTCGGTGATGTCACCGAAGGTACACACCATGGCGATACCCGAACCCTTGTCCTGCTTCGCCAGGTGGTGGGGGAGCACCGGAACCTCGACATCGAAGAACGGGGAGCGCACGGTGGTGCCGAAGAACGGCTGGTAGCGCTCGTCGTCGGGGTGAGCGACCAGGGCGATACACGCGGGGAGAAGCTCCGGGCGCGTGGATTCAATCACGATGTCACCGGCGGGGCTGTGGAACGCGATCTTGTGGAACGACGCCTGCTGATCGCGGTCTTCGAGCTCGGCCTGCGCGATGGCAGAACGGAAGTCAACGTCCCACAGCGTCGGCGCGAGGTCTTGGTAGGCCTCGCCGCGCTCGAGGTTCTTGAGGAACGCAAGCTGCGACGTGCGAATCGTGTCATCGGAAATGGTGCGGTAGGTCTGCGTCCAGTCGACGCTGAGGCCAACCTGACGGAAGAGCGATTCGAACTGCTTCTCGTCTTCGATCGTCAGCTCTTCGCAGAGCTCAATGAAGTTACGGCGGCTGATCGGCTTCTGGTCTGCGGCCTTCGACGACTTGTTGTCGCCACCACGGAACGGCGGCTCAAAGTCAGCCTCGTACGGCAGCGACGGGTCACAGCGCACGCCGTAGAAGTTCTGCACGCGGCGCTCAGTCGGCAGACCGTTGTCATCCCAACCCATCGGGTAGAAGACGTTCTTGCCCTGCATGCGCTCAAAACGTGCCTTCACGTCAGTGTGCGTGAACGAGAACACGTGGCCAATGTGCAGGCTGCCCGACGCGGTGGGCGGCGGGGTGTCAATGGAGAAGACGCTGTCGCGGCCGTTCTGCACGGCGGCGGTGCGGTCAAAGCGGTAGACGCCAGCCTGCTCCCACGTCTCACCCCATTTCGCTTCGAGACCTTCGAGGGCGGGCTTGTCAGGAATGTGCGCGTCAGCCATGGGCATCTCCAAGCGATATAGGCGGCACCGTGTGAGCGTGCCTGATGTGAACTGACCTCCAGGATACCAGCGCTTGCACCACCGGTCGGCCCACGCACGCACCCCGGCGGGCGGCTACTCTGCGACGCGAATACCGGCCGCCGTAGCAAGTGCGACGGCGGCGTTCTGCGCCTGCTCGACTGAGATCGTCATGCCCCGCAGTGCCGCCATGTCGGTGACGCGGGCGAAGTCGAGGCCGCGCAGATCAACGTGTTGGGCGGTGCTCACGCGCGGGTCGAGTTCGCCAGCCGTGCTCTCGACAAAACGCACACGGTTGAGCTTTGCCACGGGCATATCGAGCGTGTCAATGCGGCAGTATCGAACATCAACGTCGCGTACCGATGCTCGGCCCAGCGTCAGGTAGTCGATGCGCACGCCATCGAAGACGACGGCGTCGAGCCCGGCTTCAGTGAGATCAAGGGTGCCGATGCGGCCACCGACGAACCGTACGCGACCGAGGTGGGCACCTCGCAGTTGTAACGATGCGACGCGCAGGTCACGAAACTCAACGTCGGTGATGTCGGCAAACTTGAGCACCAGGGTGTCGCAGCTCACGCCACGCAACACGGACTCACGAACAGTGCTGCTGGTTCCGTCGGCATCCTCGAGCGTCGCGAACTCCACGCCTTCAAAGAGTCCGTGGGGGCGCAACGCTGTGGCCTCATCAAACCTGTTCGGCAGGTCAGGAGAATCGGAACGCGGGGGAGTGAGAGACGAACGTTGAGCCACCAGGCCACGGTACCCGTCGCCGCTGACAGCGCGCTCACGGCCTAGGCTTTTTGCATGGTGTTTCGCATTGTGCTTCTCGGTAACGGCAACCTCGCGAGCCTGCTGACAGCGGCGATCGCGCAGCGCCCCAACTACGTGGTCGCCGGAACCATCGGGCGCGCTGATGAGATTCCTGCGGTCACCGAATACGACCTGCTGGTTGAAGTTGCCGCGCCTGGCGCGGTCAGTGCGCGTGTGCTGCCTGCAGTCGAGGGGGGAACCACCGCACTGATCGCGAGTGTGGGTGGTCTCGCCGATGCTGACGTGCGCGCCCGGCTTGAGCGGGCGCCGGGCTGCGTGCTCGTCGCGAGCGGCGCCGTCGGCGGCCTCGACCACGTACGTGCGTTGGCGCTGAGCGGCGAAGTCACGGCGGCACACATTGCCTCAAGCAAGCTCCCCGCAACGTTGATCCAGCCGTGGATGGACGACGACCTCGTCGCCCGGCTTCGTGCCGGCGCCGAGCGCATCGTCGTGGCATCCGGAACCGCGGAGCATGTCGCCGCGCTATTCCCGCGATCTGCCAACGTGGCCGTTGCCGTCACGCTCGCGGCAAACGCCTGGGGGCGTACGACCGCCGAAATGATTGCTGACCCGGCCGCCATCAGCACGACGCACCTCATCACGGCGACCGGCACTGCTGGTTCCGCTCGCTTCGAAGTCTCCAACGTGCCTTCCCCGGCGCAGCCGCGTTCCAGCATGATCGTGGCGTCATCGCTCATGCGATCAATCGACGCGATTGCCGCGGTACATGGTGACGGTAATGCTGCTGTCGGCAACCTCCTATCACTGCTATAGCACTTTGTGAACGGCGTCTAACAACGCCAAATGGCGCTAGGCTTTGGGTATCCCGCTCCTTCCGCAAAGGATTCCTATGTCTTTTCGTCGTGCCCGCCGCGCTCTTCTGCTGACCGCGGCCGTTTCCGTGTTCGGACTCACACTCAGCGCTTGCGCCACTGACGCGCCCGCTGGGGGCAACACCGCTGAGGGCGGCGAAGTTGTGTGGGCAATTGAGGGTGCCAACCTCTCCGATAGCCACATGGACCCGCATACGAGCCAGATGGACGTGAGCTCGATGGTGCAGCGTCAGATTCTGGACTCGCTGGTGTGGCAAAACGCCGACGGCTCGTTCTCGCCGTGGCTTGCGAAGGAATGGACCGTCTCAGAAGACGGCCTGACGTACACGTTCACGCTGCGTGATGATGTGACCTTCCACGATGGTGAGAAGTTCACCGCGGAGTCGGTCAAGGCCAACTTCGAGCACATCGTTGACCCCGAGACGAAGTCGGCGCAGGCCGCCAGCATGATTGGTGGCGAGTGGTATGCCGGCACCGAGGTCATCGACGAGTACACCGTCGAAGTGAAGTTCACCCAGCCGTACGCACCCTTCCTCTCCGCGGCCAGCACCCCGCTGCTGGGCTTCTACTCCACCAAGGCGCTGGAAGCCGGAACCGAGAAGCTGAAGGCGGGTGCGCCCGGTGTGAACATTGGTACGGGTCCCTTCGTGCTGAGCGAGTTCATTCCGAACCAGGAGATCGTTTACACCCGCAACGACGACTACAAGTGGGGCCCGCAGGGCCAGGAAGCTCCGAGCATCGACACCCTTCGTGTTGCGCTGGTCTTGGAGTCGAGCGTGCGTACCGGCATGCTGAACTCGGGCGAGGCGCAGCTCGTCAGTGATCTGCCGCCGAGCGCTGTTGGTTCCGTCGATGAGGGTGCCACGATCGAATCGAAGCCGGTTCCGGGTCTGCCGTACTCGCTGTACCTCAACGAGAAGTACGGTGTGCTTGCTGACCAGAAGGTGCGCCAGGCGATTTCGCTGGGTATCGACATCGACACTGCCGTTGACACGATCTTCGATGGTCAGTTTGAGCGGGCGTGGAGCATTCTCAGCCCCTCGAGCCCGGGCTATGACGCGTCGCTGGAGAGCACATGGGCGTTTGACCCGGCAGCCGCCGAAGCGCTTCTCGACGAAGCCGGTTGGACGACGCTCGACGCCGATGGCTACCGCACGAAGGACGGCAAGCGCCTGTCGGTGCGTTGGATCGCATGGACCCCGATCGCTGACGAAAACAAGGCACTTGGTGTCGCGTTTCAGGCAGACCTGAAGAAGATCGGCGTCGAGCTGATTCGTGAAGAGCTGGAGCCGGCCGCCTACAACGAGCAGTACGGCCCGAAGACGTTCGACATCACCGACTGGAGTTTCTCTGGCCCAGACTCCGACCTGCTGCGCAGCCACCTGCACACCGACGGATTCCAGAACGCTTCCCAGGTCAGCAACCCCGAGGTTGATGCCCTTCTCGAGAAGGCCATTGCCTCGAGCGACACCGACGAGCGCAACGGGTACTACACCGCGCTGCAGCAGTGGAACGCTGCCGACAACGCGATCATTCCGATCTACGTGCCCGCGCTGATCTCAGCAGTTGATGGCTCGGTCGACGGTCTGGCGTTTGACGTCTACGGTCGTCCGCTGTTCTACGACGTCAAGCTCGACAAGTAAGCCATCGCGCTTCGGCGCGCCAGAATGAGTCGCATGACAACGTCGCGCAGCGCCATCACCACGGGTGTCCTTCGGGCCCTGGTGATGGCGCTGTTCGGCGTTCTCATTGTGTGGGCTGCGGCGACCCTCGCGTTTGTCATCACGAATGTTCTACCGGGCGATCCCGTCGCGGTCATGCTCGGGCCGCAAGCGCAGATCTCGGAAGAGGCAAAAGACGCTCTTCGTGAGGAGCTGGGGCTCACGCAGCCGCTGTGGAACCAGTACGTCGCCTACATTTCTGGGCTTATGCGCGGTGATTTGGGGGAGTCCCTGCAATTGCGGATGCCCGTGATTGACGTCATCGGTCGACAGTTCGGCTCCACACTCCAGCTCACCGGGCTGGCGCTGCTGTTCGCGCTCGTGATCGCCGGCGCCGTCACGTTCATTGCCCGCGGACGCCGTGCACGTCGTGTCGCGGCCACCGCCGAACTCATCGTGCTGTCCGCCCCGGTCTTCTGGATCGGCCTGCTGTTGCTCACGGTCTTCGCGTTTGGGCTCGGATGGTTTCCGGTCTCCGGGGCGCGGGGTTTTGCGTCGCTGATTCTGCCCGCGCTCACCCTGGCATTGCCGTGCGCCGCGCTCATCGGTCAGCTTGTTCGCGACGGCGTCGAAGAGGCCGAGAACCAGCCGTTCGCCTTCACGGTGCGTGCCCGCGGCGCCAGCGACGTGCGGTTGCTGACCCGCCACACCCTGCGCCATGGTTCCCTCGGCGCGCTCACTATGGCGGGATACCTCGTCGGTTCGCTCCTCGGTGGGGCGGTGCTCGTCGAAACCGTCTTTGCCCGTCAGGGCGTCGGGCGCGTGGCGCTCACCGCGATCCTCAACCGCGACCTGCCAGTCATCTCTGGCGTCATCGTGATGAGTGCGCTGATCTTCACGATCATCGCGATTCTCTCTGACGTTGCGATGACGATGCTGGACCCGCGCCTGCGCAGCAGGGGGAGTCGTTCATGATGCTCCTGCGCAAGCCCAGCGCTTTGCTATCGATCGTGTTTCTTGCCGTTGTGGTGGTCGCGATGATCGCGCCGCAACTGCTCACCCAGCGCGACCCGCTTGAGGTCGACCTGAGCGTTGCCCTCCACGCGCCGAGCCTTGACCACCTGTTCGGCACCGATCAAACCGGTCGCGATGTCTACACGCGCGTCATTTATGGGGCGCAAGCGTCGATTGGTGTGGGCCTCATCGCAACCGGAACCGCCCTCATCGCCGGACTCGTGTTCGGCACCCTCATCGGGCTCGCACCCCGCTGGCTCGACGCGATCCTGATGCGTGCCGTTGACCTGTTGCTCGCGGTGCCAGAGTTCGTACTGGCGCTCATCATCGTCGCGGTTCTCGGCCCCGGCCCCGTCAACATCGCGTTCGCTGTGACCCTCTCCGTGGTTCCGGTCTATATCCGTCTCGCCCGAGTGCACACGCGCAGCCTCCGCCAAGCCGAGTTCGTGACATCCGCGCGGTTGTTGGGCATTGGTTCCGTGCGCGTGCTGTCGCGGCACGTCATGCCCACCGCGCTGGCAAGGCTTTCGGTGCTCGCCACGATCGGCGTCGGCACCGCGATTCTGTCGGCAGCGGGCCTCAGCTTTCTCGGCCTCGGTGTCACCGAACCCGCGCCCGAATGGGGGCTCATGCTCTCTGGCGGCCGCAACGAGCTCGCGACAGCGTGGTGGATCGCGGTGTTCCCGGGCCTCGCGATCACGGCAGTCGTTATCGCCACGAGCGTGCTCGGCCGCCACTTGCGCTGCCTGACCGAGGAGGGCGCAGCATGACCGCCGCCGCCGTGCAGGGGCTCACCGTGCGTTTTGGTGATGTCGTGCGGGTTCGCGATGTTTCGCTCGCCGTTGAGCCGGGAGAGATTCTCGCGATCGTTGGTGAATCTGGTGCCGGTAAATCGCTCCTGGTATCGGCGCTTCTGGGGCTTACTCCCTCGTCTGCGACGACGACTGCCGCGTCGATTGCCATCGGCGGCGTCGACCTCACGCACGCGACGGAACGCCAGTGGCGTGCCGTGCGTGGCGTGCAGGTTGGATTGGTGTCGCAAGACGCGCTGAGTTCGCTCGACCCGTTGCGCCGCATTGGTGCCGAGGTTGCCGAGCCGCTTGAAGTGCATGGCATCGGTTCGCGCGCGGATCGCCGCGATCGCGTTCTGGATGCGCTTCGCGAGGTAGTGATGCCGGAACCATCAGAGCGGGTTCGGCAGTATCCGCACGAGTTGTCGGGTGGGTTGCGTCAGCGTGCCCTGATCGCGTCGGCGCTCGTCGCGGACCCGCCGCTTCTGATCGCCGATGAGCCGACGACCGCATTGGATGCGACCGTACAACGACACATCCTGACCCTGCTGCGTTCGCTCGCTGACGAGGGTCGCGCGATCATTTTTGTGAGCCACGATCTGAGTGCCGTCGCACACATCGCCGACCGGGTCATGGTGATGCGTGACGGTGCTGTGGTTGAGCATGGCGACGCTCGTGCGCTACTGCGATCACCTCAACACGAGTACACGCGCGATCTCATTGCCGCGTCGCAGCTTACTGTCGAGAATGCGGCGGCGGTGCACGGCGAGCGTGTGGTGGAGGCGCACGGAGTGACGGTGCAGTTCGGCTCGCGAGTTGCCGCCGAAGACGTCAGTTTTTCGTTGCGGGCCGGAACCACGTTGGGCATTGCGGGGGAGTCGGGCTCGGGTAAGTCCACGGTCGCGAATGTCGTGATGGGCTCGCTCACGCCCACGTACGGGCAGGTTGTGTTGCTCGACAGCCCCTGGAATCCCGGGACGGAATCAGCTCGGCGTCCCCGCCGCGGACTCATCCAGCTCGTGGCACAGAACTCGCGCGCATCGCTGAACCCGCGCTGGAGTGTGCGGCGGGTTCTCGCCGAGGCGCTGCGCGCAGCGGGACGTCGTGCCGATGACGCAACGATCGATTCACTGCTCGCTGACGTCGATCTGCCTGCCGATGTCGCGGTGCGTCGCCCACGTCAGCTTTCGGGCGGTCAGGCGCAGCGCGTCGCCATTGCGCGTGCGTTGGCGATGAACCCGCGCATTCTCGTGCTCGATGAGCCGCTCAGCGCACTCGACGTGTCGGTTCAGGCGCGCATTCTTGACTTGTTGCGCCGACTTCAGCAGGAGCGCGGCCTCAGCATGATCTTCATCTCCCACGACCTCCGCGTCGTCGCGGGCCTTGCCCACGACCTCATCGTGATGAAAGACGGTGCAGTTGTCGAGCAGGGTGAAACCCGCGAGATCTTCGCCAACACCACCCACCCCTTCACCCGCGAACTCCTCGCCGCCGCAGCCCTCACCCCACGCGATCCCTAGCCCCGCGCCGCTGGTTCCACAGTCCTGGTTCCACTCCTCCCTGTTCTGCACGACGAAATCTGGTAGATCGCCCGACACTCCGGTATTTGTGACGACGCCATCACGTTGATCGTGCAGAACAGGATTGACGGAGGGGGAGGAGTGGAACCACCGGGGCGCGGAGGGCGGAACGAAAGCACACGGCGCGATAGGTCCCAGCACACTTGCGTCCCGCACGTCAAATAAAACCGCGCTAGAATGGACGAACACACTGCGATCCGGCTATCACCGGGGAGTGCTCGGAAGAACAGGCGTAAGCCCTAGTAGAGCCGAGCGGGTCAGGCCCGTTACAGCCGCTGAACGAGTGGTTCGTTGCCCTCCGGGTATACGAGCAATGCGGGGTGGTACCGCGGTCGACAGATCGTCCCTGCAGGAGCCAAATTCAAGCCCTGCGAGAGACCATGACCTATCCTCGTTCCTCATTCGGACCAGCCGCTGATGCTGTCGTGCCCAGCCCGCGCTTCCCGGAGATCGAAACCGACATCCTGGAGTTCTGGGAGCGCGACCAGACGTTCCGCGCGAGCATTGCGCAGCGCGAGGGTAACGAAGAGTGGGTCTTCTACGATGGCCCGCCGTTCGCCAACGGCCTCCCGCACTACGGTCACCTGCTGACCGGGTACGCGAAAGACCTGTTCCCGCGCTTCCAGACCATGCGCGGCAAGAAGGTTGACCGCGTCTTCGGCTGGGACACGCACGGTCTTCCTGCCGAGCTCGAAGCGATGAAGCAGCTCGGCATCACCGAGAAGAGCGAGATCGAAGCCATGGGCATCTCGACCTTCAACGCGAAGTCGCGTGAGTCGGTTCTCGCCTACACCCGCGAGTGGCAGGACTACGTGACCCGCCAGGCGCGCTGGGTTGACTTCGACAACGGCTACAAGACGCTCGACACGTCCTACATGGAGTCGGTCATGTGGGCGTTCAACCAGCTGTTCGAGAAGGGCCTCGCCTACGAGGGCTACCGCGTTCTGCCGTACTGCTGGCGCGACGAGACGCCGCTGTCGGCGCACGAACTGCGCATGGACGACGACGTCTACAAAGACCGTCAAGACCCGTCCGTCACCGTCACTTTCCCGCTGGTGGGGGAGAAGGCGGAACAATTGGGTCTCGCTGGTGTGCGCGTGCTCGCGTGGACGACGACGCCGTGGACGCTCCCGACCAACCTCGCTCTCGCCGTTGGCCCGGAGATCGACTATGTCGTGGTTCCGGCCGGCCCGAACGGTGCTGCTGACGCCGAAGGCGGCACGTACCTGCTCGCTGACGCGCTGCTCGGCAACTACGCGAAGGACCTCGGCTACGAATCGGCCGACGACGCCCGCGCCGCCATCGCCCGCACCCTTCCTGGTTCCGACCTCGCCGATGTGCAGTACGAGCGTCTCTTCGACTACTACGCCGACGCCGAGACCTACGGCACCGAGAACGCGTGGCGCATCCTTGTCGACGACTACGTCACGACCGCTGACGGTACCGGTGTTGTTCACCAGGCACCGGCCTACGGTGAAGACGACATGCGTGTGGTTGCGGCCGCAGGCATCCCAACTATCTTGTCGCTCGATGACGGCGGCAAGTTCCTCCCCAACGTCACCGACGTTGCCGGCATGCTGTGGCTTGACGCGAACACGCCGCTCATCCGCCTGCTGCGCGCTGCTGGCCGCATGCTTCGGGAGCAGAGCTACGTGCACAGCTACCCGCACTGCTGGCGCTGCCGCAACCCTCTCATCTACAAAGCCGTCTCGAGCTGGTTCGTGCGCGTCACTGACTTCCGTGACCGCGCGATCGAACTCAACGACGACATCACTTGGGTGCCGGAGAACGTCAAGCACGGCCAGTTTGGCAAGTGGCTTGAGGGTGCACGCGACTGGTCGATCAGCCGCAATCGCTATTGGGGCTCGCCGATTCCGGTGTGGAAGAGCGACAACCCCGAGTACCCACGCGTGGATTCGTACGGCTCCTTCGCCGACCTCGAGCGCGACTTCGGCCGCTTGCCCCGCAACGAGCAGGGCGAGGTCGACATGCACCGCCCGTACATCGACGACTTGACGCGTCCGAACCCCGATGACCCCACCGGCCAGTCCACGATGCGTCGCATCGAAGACGTGCTCGACGTGTGGTTTGACTCCGGCTCGATGCCGTTCGCGCAGGTGCACTACCCGTTCGAAAACCAGCAGTGGTTCGACGAGCACTCGCCCGCCGACTTCATCGTCGAGTACATCGGACAGACGCGTGGCTGGTTCTACGTCATGCACGTCCTCTCGACCGCACTGTTTGACCGCCCCGCCTTCACCGGCGTGAGCTGCCACGGCATCGTGCTCGGCTCTGACGGCCAGAAGATGTCGAAGTCACTGCGCAACTACCCGGACGTCTCCGAGGTCTTCGATCGCGATGGTTCCGACGCTATGCGCTGGTTCTTGATGTCGTCGTCGGTCCTCCGCGGTGGCAACCTTGTCGTCACCGAAGAGGGCATCCGCGCCGGCGTGCGGGAATTTATGCTGCCGCTGTGGAGCTCGTGGTACTTCTTCGCGACCTACGCCAACGCGGCGCAGGAGGGCGGCTACGAAGCCTCGTGGCGCACCGACTCGACCGACGTGCTCGACCGCTACATCCTCGCCCTCACCGGCGACCTGGTGCGGGGTGTCGCCGAAGACCTCGAAGGTCTGGATTCCACGAGCGCGACCGAAAAGCTCCGCGACTTCAGCGACGCGTTGACGAACTGGTACATCCGCCGCTCGCGCGACCGCTTCTGGGTTGGCATCACCGACGACGAAACGTCGCGTGAAGCCTTCGACACGCTCTACACGGTGCTCGAGACGCTGACCCGCGTCGCGGCCCCGCTCATCCCGCTCGTATCTGAGCAGGTCTGGCAGGGTCTCACCGGTGGTCGCAGCGTGCACCTGCAGGACTACCCAGACGCTGACGCCTTCCCGGCGGCAGAAGACATCCGCTCCGCGATGGACGCCGTGCGCGACATCTCGTCGACCGCCAACGCCCTGCGCAAGCAGCACAAGTTGCGCGTGCGTCTGCCGTTGCAGTCGCTGACGGTTGTCACGAACGGAACCACGGGGCTGGCTCAGTTTGAAGCGATTCTGCGTGAAGAGCTCAACGTTAAGTCCGTGGAACTCGTCGAAGCCGTTGACGGCATCGGTGCGCAGTACGGCATCACGCAGCGACTCGTTGTGAACGCTCGTGCTGCGGGCCCGCGCCTCGGCAAGCAAGTTCAGCAGGCCATCATGGGCGCGAAGAACGGCGACTGGAGCGAAACCGACGGTGTGGTCACCGCCGGTGGCCTCGCGCTGGTCGAGGGGGAGTACGAACTCGCTCTCGAAGCTGGCGGTGTTGCCGAAGGCACCGCGATCTCGCTGCTTCCCGGTGGCGGCTTCGTGCTGCTTGACACTGTCACGACCCCGGAGCTTGAGGCGGAGGGCATCGCGCGTGACGCGATCCGTGTCGTGCAGGAGGCTCGTAAGAACGCTGGTCTCGAGGTCAGCGACCGTATCGTGCTGGCGCTCAACGTCGCCCCGGCGATCGCCGAGGCGCTGAACACGCACGCCGAACTGATTGCCGCAGAAACGCTGGCCGTCGGCTTCGCCGTGCAGGCCACCGAAGGCATCGATGAGCTCGTCAAGAACGTTACGAGCCCCGGTGACGGTGTGTTCTGTAGCGGAACCACGGCGCTCGGCTCTGACAAGGCGGCCATCATCGTGACGATCGAAAAGAACTCGCAGGGAGACCAGGCGTGAGTGACATTCAGCGCGCTGACCGCGTCTATGCCGAACTGCTGACCCGCCAGGGGGAGCAGTGGGTGCAGCCGCGCGTCGAGCGCACGCGCCGTGTGCTCGAACTGATGAATGACCCGCAGAAGACGTACCGGGTCATTCACCTGACCGGAACCAACGGTAAGACGTCGACTGCTCGCATGATTGAGAGCCTGTTGCGTGCGCATGGTTTGCGTACCGGCCTGTTCACGAGCCCGCACCTCGTTCGCTTCACCGAGCGCATGATGGTCGACGGTGAACCCGCCAACGACGGTGCTGTCGCCGACGCGTGGGAAGAAATCGAACCGTTCGTTGACATGGTCGACGCCGAGCTGGCAGCCGCCGGCGACGCACCGCTCACGTTCTTCGAACTGCTCACGATCCTCGCGTTCGTGGTCTTCGCTGACGCGCCCGTAGACGTCGCCGTGATCGAAGTCGGCATGGGCGGCGCGTGGGATTCCACCAACACAGCCGATGGTGATGTCGCGGTGTTCGCACCGATCGACATCGACCACGCGGCCCGCCTCGGCGACACGATCGAAGAGATCACGATGGTCAAGGCCGGCATCATCAAAGACGGTGCCTCCGTGGTTTCGGCGCGCCAGACGCCCGAAGCCGAAGCGATCATTCGCGCTGTCGCCGCCGACAAGGCAGCCACCGTCGCATTCGAGGGGGCTGACTTCGCCCTCGTGTCGCAGCGTCTCGCCGTGGGTGGCCAGCAGGTTACCGTTCGCGGCCGCGCCGGTGTCTACGAAGACGAATACCTCCCGCTGTACGGCGCACACCAGG
Organism: uncultured Microbacterium sp.; assembly: GCA_947503655.1. Classification (GTDB taxonomy): domain Bacteria; phylum Actinomycetota; class Actinomycetes; order Actinomycetales; family Microbacteriaceae; genus Microbacterium. Next base: position 16,345 of record CANNEP010000014.1, on the reverse strand, counting down.
GCTTCAACGCGGCCCTCGCTATCGCCGCCGTAGAGTCGCTCATTGGCGATGGCAGCAACCCGATTGCTGAAGACATCGTGGCCGAAGGCTTGCAAGAGTCGACCTCACCCGGTCGCCTCCAGCTCATCGGCACCGAGCCGACCGTCCTTGTCGACGCGGGCCACAACCCGCACGGTGCCCGCGCGCTGGCAACGGCACTGCGCGAGTCGTTCGATTTCGACGAGTGGGGCCTCGTGCTCGGTGTCCTGGAAGACAAGGACGCCGTCGGCATTGTCGACGCACTCCGCGAGATTCCGGCACACGTGTTCGTGACATCACCGACCTCTGACCGTGCGGCAGACGCTGACCGCCTCGCAGACGTCGTTGAGAATGCGGGTCTGCCGGCCACCGTGCACCCGGTGCTCGACGATGCGGCTGAAGCTGCACGCGAGTGGGCCGCAGTCTCGCCCCGTCGTGCCGTCATCATCGTTGGTTCCGTCGTTCTTGCGGGCGAAGCCATCGCTCTGTCCGAAGAACAGAGCTGGAAGCCCGCTACCGGAGGTCAGGCGTAATGAAGAAGAGCTATCCGCTCGCCGCGCGCCTCGGCGCCGTCATTCTCGGCTTTGAGTCGATCATCATGTTCCTCGGCGGTCTGTTCATTTTCGGAATGAAACTGACTCCCGAGGGAATCGAACCGTGGTGGGGCATCGTCCTCGGCATCGTGATGACCATCGCGATGATCGTCACGGCAGGCCTCTGCCGCTTCCAGTTCGGCATCATCATCGGCTGGATTCTCCAACTTGTCGTCCTCGCAGGCGGCTTCCTCAACCTCGCGTTCGTCGTCGTGGCTGCCGTTTTCGGTGGCCTGTGGGCGTATGCGATGATCACGTCGGCGCGAATTGCCCGCCAGGCTCCTAGCGCCGCACAAAACACAGAAGGTGACTGAAATGGAAATCGAAGAGACGCTCGTCCTCGTTAAGCCCGATGGTGTCGCACGCGGCCTGACCGGTGCGATCCTCGCTCGTATCGAGGCTAAGGGCTACGCACTCGTTGACCTCAAGCTCGTCCAGCCCGACCGCGCGCTGCTCGAACAGCACTACGCCGAGCACGAGGGCAAGCCGTTCTACGAGCCGCTTCTCGAGTTCATGATGTCGGGACCGTCGGTAGCAATCCGCCTCGCAGGCAACCGCGTCATCGAGGGCTTCCGCTCGCTCGCGGGCACGACCGACCCGACGACGGCGGCTCCCGGAACCATCCGTGGCGACTTCGGCCGCGACTGGGGCCTCAAGGTTCAGCAGAACCTCGTTCACGGTTCTGACTCGGTCGAGTCGGCAACGCGCGAACTGGGCATCTGGTTCTCCTAAGCACAACGCAAGAGGCGCCGCATCCTTTCGGGTGCGGCGCCTCTTGCATTGCGTCAGAACTAGACGAACAAGACGTTGAGAAGATCCAGGCGCAGCTGAGCCATCACGGCGACAGCGGCGTAGCTCACGACGGTGAACAGGGGAGTCCACCCCATCAGCTTCTCGCCGAGGTCTTGCAGCCGGGCACCGAAGACACCGATCCGCATGACGTGGAAAGTCACCGCCCAGAACGACGGAATGACGACCGCCCACGTCACCATGCACCACGGGCAGAGTGTGCCGAGCTCGAAGATGCTCTGCGTCATGAGCCAAATCACGAAGCCCTGGGCGAAAACAAAACCGCCCCAGAACAAGAACCAGAACCACTTCGCGAAGCGCGCACCAGCCAAAATCGCGACACCAACCACGATCGGTGCAAACCACATCGTGAGCCCGAGCAGTGGGTTCGGAAAACCAAAGACCGAGCCCTGCGCTGACTCCAGGTTTGCCTTGCACTGCACCAACGGGGAGATGTCGCAATTGAGAATGGCGTCGGGATTCAAGAGCAGATGAAACCGCTCAAGGGTGAGCTGGAAGGCCGCCCACCAGCCAATAACGCCCGCGATGATCAGCCAGATGGCGAACACGGTCGGACGGGTGCGCTGTTCGGTCATGTCACCAGTATTCCATCAGCGCAATACGGCGCGGCCGTGAAAACTATGCCGGAATACTGCACCGGGCCGCGGTTAGTGCGATAATAGACACAGAACTACATCTCGGCCGCGCCGAGACCGTGGTCCAAGAAGACTTTGGGGGCACAAGATGCCCTCGCGATCCGAGCCTCGAGCCGATCGCACGCCGATAGAGTTCGCGGTACCGCAGGTGCGGAGCCGCTCGAGAGAATTGCCGGGCAGCGCGCGGAGTTGCCCGCAGGGAGTGCGCCAGCAATGGCTGATCAGAATAATGAAGAACACGCTACCCACAACGACGACGCGACTGTCGAGCCCACTGAGGTTCACGAAGGCGTAGCTGTCGAGGCTGACGCTCCGGCGGCAGAATCAACCGAGATCGTTGTGCCGCCCGTGCCGCCGCTGCCGGAGACCCCGGCCGAGGTTGCTGCCGCTGCCGAGCCCACCGCTGAGACGGTTGTTGAGTCGGCCGCGGAAGATGCCGCTGAGGCGACCGTTGCTGCTCCTGAAGCCGATGCTGTCACCGAGACCGAGGTTCCGGAACCAGTGGCTGCAGACGAAGCGCCGGCTGACGCCGCCGAGGCGGAAGCTTCGGAAGAGCCGGCCGCTGAGGCTGAAGCTTCGGAAGAGCCGGCCGCTGAGGCTGAAGCTTCGGAAGAGCCGCCAGCTGAGGCTGAGGTAGCGGAAGCACCGGTGGAAGAGCCTGAGGCCAAGCCTGAGCCCGTGACTGCCGTTTCGCTCGGCCTGTTGCCCGAGACGTTTGTCTCGCAGGTGACGACGGCGCTTCACTTCTACGCACCCGAGTTCATTCCGCTGCCGGCTCGCCCGACGCACCACAACGACGAAGAGTCGTCGAGCACGCGTCGCCGTCGTCGCCGCGGCAGCTCGAATGAGGTCGAAGAGGCCCCGGCAGCGCCCCCGGCACGCCGTCAGCGCGCGGTTGAGGTCATTACCGAGCCGCAACGCATCAAGGGCTCCACGCGTCTGGAAGCGAAGAAGCAGCGCCGCCGCGATGGCCGCGAAGCTGGTCGTCGTCGCACCGTCGTGACCGAGGCTGAGTTCCTCGCCCGTCGCGAGGCTGTCGACCGCCAGATGATCGTGCGTTCGAAGTCGGGCCGCGTGCAGATTGCTGTTCTCGAAGACAACGTGCTCGTCGAGCACTACGTTGCTCGCAACCAAGACGCTTCGCTCATTGGCAACGTCTACATCGGTCGCGTGCAGAACGTGCTGCCGTCGATGGAGGCTGCGTTCGTTGACATCGGCCGCGGCCGCAACGCCGTGCTGTACTCCGGTGAGGTGGACTGGGACTCGGTCGAGACCGGCAACCAGCCGCGTCGCATTGAGCTCGCCCTCAAGACCGGCGACAAGGTTCTCGTGCAGGTCACGAAAGACCCGGTCGGCCACAAGGGTGCCCGCCTGACGAGCCAGATTTCACTGCCCGGCCGCTACCTCGTGTACGTTCCCGGTGGCGCCATGAACGGCATCTCCCGCAAGCTGCCCGACACCGAGCGTGCGCGCCTCAAGCGCATCCTCAAGGAGGTTCTGCCCGAATCGAGCGGCGTCATCGTCCGTACCGCTGCCGAGGGCGCAACCGAAGAGCAGCTCACGGTCGACGTGCAGCGCCTCACCGCCCAGTGGGAGCACATCGCCAAGGTCTCTGAGTCTGGCCAGGCGCCGCAGCTTCTGCACTCCGAACCCGACCTGCTCGTCAAGATCGTCCGCGACGTCTTCAACGAAGACTTCACGAAGATGATCATTCAGGGCGACGAAGCACAGCGCACGATCGAGAGCTACCTCGCCGGTGTCGCTCCTGACCTGCTGGAGCGCGTCGAGCGCTACGAGGGAGACGCTGACCCGTTCGACTCGTTCCGCATCACGGAGCAGATTGAAAAGGCGCTCGACCGCAAGGTGTGGCTGCCGTCGGGTGGTTCGCTCGTGATCGACCGCACCGAGGCCATGACCGTCGTCGACGTCAACACCGGCAAGTTCGTCGGTTCCGGCGGAAACCTCGAAGAGACGGTCACCAAGAACAACCTTGAGGCTGCTGAAGAGATTGTTCGCCAGCTTCGCCTCCGTGACATCGGTGGCATCATCGTCATCGACTTCATCGACATGGTGCTGGAGACGAACCGTGACCTCGTGTTGCGCCGCCTCGTTGAGTGCCTGAGCCGCGACCGCACGAAGCACCAGGTTGCCGAGGTCACGTCGCTCGGTCTCGTGCAGATGACGCGTAAGAAGCTGGGCCTGGGCCTGCTGGAGACCTTCAGCGAGCCGTGCGAGGTGTGCGCGGGCCGCGGCGTCGTCGTGCACCACGACCCGGTTGTGAAGCACCGTTCGAACTCGTCGAACAACAGCAACTCGAACCAGAACCGCCGCCAGCGGGGCAACCAGAACTCGAACCAGAACTCTGGCGCGTCCTCCAACGCCGCAACCAATGGTTCCGCGCCCTCGTCTACGGCCCCCGCTACGGGCACGCACGTGATCCCTGAGGGTGCGAAGAGCGCACTCGCGCAGATTGCGGCATCGACGAAGGCTCCGAACGCAGCGGAACCAGCGGCTGAGTCGCCGGTAGAAGCACCCGTCGAGCGTCCCAAGAAGCCGCGTAAGAAGAAGCCCGCCGCCGACTCGCCGCGCGAAGCGCGTCCGAAGTCGGAGAAGGAGCAACTTCTGGAGTCCGTGCTGGACGCTCTGCCGGAGCCCAAGTCTCCCGGCCAGGGCCGCTCGCGGTCACGCCGCGTGACGACCGCTGCGCTTACGGGTACGCCGGTTTCGACGAAGCCGGCGGCTGACGCAGCCGCCGAGAGCACGCCGAGCGAATAACGCAGAAACTCAGAACCGCCCACCAGCCTTATGGCCGGTGGGCGGTTCCGTTTGCATCGCTCTTAGCGACCGCGGCGCTCGCGCATCGTGACGCGCAAGCCGGAGGCAATGAGTCGGCGGGTGAGTTCATGACTATCGACAAGCGACGCGCCGTCGGCGATGAGTCGCGGCAGCATTTCTTCCGGAACGTCGTAGTGATCAAAATCAAACGCTCGTCGGGGGATTTGGTTGCGCGCCGCGAATTCATGAAGCTCAGCCAGATTGTCGTCACTGACCAAATGTGCCCATAACCGGCCGTGTGCAGGCCAACGGGGCGTATCGACGAGTATGCTCACTATTAGATGTTAGGTCTCACGCAGTGAGGCCAAGCGTTTGTCTACGGGCGTTGTAGTGGTTCTCCTTTCGGGTGCCGCTGGGAGTCGCCTGCGACACGCCAACCTGGTTTTGCCGGGTGGGGCATGTATCAGGTAAAGTAGACCCTTGGTGCGCATACCGCGTCGTCCGCCCAGGCGGCGTCGAAAGACTTGCAGCCGCACCACCTCCTCGTGGGGGCCCGATTTTTCGGGTGATGCAAGCAGAGTCTTTTACGACATTTCGGAGCAATTCCGCTCCCTAACGAAACAAGGTGTGAAGTGGTTTACGCAGTTGTGCGCGCCGGCGGCCGTCAGGAGAAGGTTGAAGTTGGCACGATCGTGCAGCTCGACCGTCTCCAGGCAGCGCAGGGTGAGAAGATCGAGCTTCCCGCTGTCCTGCTCGTTGACGGCGAAGCCGTGACGACCGACGCGGACAAGCTCGCGAAGGTTAAGGTCACCGCTGAGGTTCTTGGCAACCTCCGCGGCCCGAAGATCGTCATCCAGAAGTACAAGAACAAGACCGGCTACAAGAAGCGCCAGGGTCACCGTCAGGACCTGACCCGCGTCAAGGTCACCGGCATTAAGTAAGCCAAGGAGAAACACGAGATGGCACACAAAAAGGGCGCAAGCTCCACCCGTAACGGTCGTGACTCCAACGCACAGCGCCTCGGCGTGAAGCGTTTCGGCGGCCAGACCGTCAACGCCGGCGAGATCCTCGTCCGTCAGCGCGGCACGCACTTCCACCCCGGCGCAAACGTCGGCCGTGGTGGCGATGACACGCTCTTCGCTCTTGCAGCGGGCGCTGTCGAGTTTGGCACGAAGGGCGGCCGCAAGGTCGTCAACATCGTCGCTGAGTAACACTCAAGCTTCAGGACAGGGGCGGGCTTCGGCTCGTCCCTTTCCATTTACCCGGAGGAATAATGGTTTCGTTTGTCGACCAAGTAACGCTGCACCTGCGCGCAGGCAAGGGCGGTAACGGCTGCGTCTCCGTTCGCCGGGAGAAGTTCAAGCCGCTTGCTGGCCCTGATGGCGGCAACGGCGGTGACGGCGGTCAGATCGTTCTGGTGGCTGACCCCCAGACGACCACGCTGCTGTCGTACCACCACAGCCCGCACCGTAACGGCGGAAACGGCGGCTTCGGTATGGGGGACTTGCGCTCTGGCGCGGCGGGGGAGAGCCTCGAGCTTCTCGTTCCTGTTGGCACCGTGGTGAAAGACCCAGAGGGTGAGGTTCTTGTTGACCTCGTCGAGCCGGGTATGCGCTTCATCGCTGCTCCCGGCGGCCAGGGTGGTCTCGGTAACGCGGCTCTCGCAACTCAGAAGCGCAAGGCACCCGGTTTTGCTCTACTCGGAACCCCGGGGTGGACGGGCGATGTCGTTCTTGAACTGAAGACGGTCGCTGACGTTGCGCTCGTCGGCTACCCGAGCGCGGGTAAGTCGAGCTTGATCGCCGCAATGTCGGCAGCCCGCCCGAAGATCGCTGACTATCCGTTTACGACTCTGCACCCGAACCTGGGCGTTGTGCAGGCCGGTGACTCGCGATACACCGTCGCTGACGTTCCTGGCCTCATTGAGGGCGCGAGCGAAGGCCGCGGACTCGGCCTCGAGTTCCTCCGTCACGTCGAGCGTTGCTCCGTGCTGGTTCACGTTCTCGACTGCGCAACGCTGGACCCGGGCCGCGACCCGATCAGCGACCTCGACATTATCCTCGCGGAGCTTGAGGCCTACCCGGTTCCTGAAGGACAGCTGCCGCTTCTGGAGCGCCCGCAGCTCATCGCTCTGAACAAGGTCGATGTTCCTGATGCCAAGGAGCTCGCCGAATTTGTACGCGGCGACCTGGAAGAGCGCGGCTACCGCGTCTTCGAGATCTCGACCGTCGCCCACACGGGCCTGCGCGAGCTGTCGTTCGCGATCGCCGAACTGGTTGATGAGCACCGCGCATCGCTCGAGCACGAGCCCGCGCCGCAGCGCGTCGTGCTGCGCCCGAAGGCCACGAGCGAGGGCGATTTCTACGTGCGCATGGACGGCGGTAGCTACGGAAACTACTACCGCATCATCGGCGAGAAGCCCGAGCGATGGGTCCAGCAGACCGACTTCCAGAACGATGAGGCCGTCGGTTACCTCGCCGAACGTCTCGACAAACTAGGCATCGACAACGCACTTTTCCGTGCTGGTGCGGTTCCCGGTGCAACGGTCATCATTGGTGAGGGCGATGGCATCGTCTTCGACTGGGATCCCTCGATTTCTTCGGCTGCCGAAGTCATGGTCTCGCCCCGTGGTTCCGACCCCCGCGTTGACCCGAACACCCGCCGCACCACGTCACAGCGACGCGAGCAGTACAAGAAGACGATGGATGCACGCACCTTCGAGCGTGCTCTGGAAGAAGAGCGCCGCTTGGCACGCGAGGAGGACGAAGCGGAATGACCGCGCAGAAGCGAGCAGACATTGCGACATCGCGTCGCGTTGTTGTGAAGGTTGGTTCGTCGTCAATCTCTGGTGAAGAGTCGTGGCGAATCCCGATGCTCGTGCATGCGCTTGCCGACGCACACCGTGCCGGCATCGAAGTCACGCTCGTCTCGTCCGGTGCCATCGCCACCGGCATGCCGTACCTCAACCTGGAGTCGCGCCCGTCCGATCTGGCCACGCAGCAGGCCGCTGCTGCCGTCGGCCAGAACGTTCTGGTGTTTCGCTACCAGGAGGCGCTCCGGCCGTTCCAGATCGTCGCGGGCCAAGTGCTGCTGACAGCGCACGACCTGGAGAACCCCACGCCGCGTTCAAACGCACGCCGCGCGATGGAACGACTGCTGAGCCTGCGTATTCTGCCGATCGTCAACGAGAACGACACCGTGGCGACGCACGAGATTCGCTTTGGCGACAACGACCGTCTCGCCGCCCTTGTCGCACGCCTCATCGGTGCCGACGCCCTCATTCTGTTGAGCGACATTGAGTCGCTGTACACGAAGCCGCCGCAGGAGGAGGGCGCCGAGCCCATCGACACCATCCTGCCGACCGACGATCTTTCGGCACTGGAGTTTGGTTCCGCTGTCGTGAACACCGTCGGAACCGGTGGCGCGGCCACGAAGGTCTCGGCGGCTCGTCTGGCGGCTGCGGCCGGCATCGGTGTGCTCGTCACGAGCGCAGACAATGTCGCCGCAGCGCTCAAGGGCGAAGCGATCGGCACATGGTTCGCGCCTGCCGACGTCGACAACACGCCCGTCACCGGCGCAGTCGATATGGTTGAGGCGTGACCGAAAACTTTCCCGCAGAACTGGTTGACCGCCTGGTTGCTGCGAAAGAGGCTTCCCGTGCCGTCGCACGTTTGACGAGCGGTCAGAAGGCGACGGTGTTGAACGCGATCGCTGACGCCCTCGTCTCCTCGAGTGCACGCATCGTTGCCGCCAATCAAGGCGATCTGGATAGGGGAGTGGCCGACAATATCGGCGACGGACTCCTTGACCGGCTACGCCTTGATGAAGCACGCATCGAGAGCCTCGCGGCCGCGGTGCGTGACGTTGCGAAGCTACCCGACCCGGTCGGTCAGGTTGTTGGCGGACACCGCCTACCCAACGGCGTGGCGCTCGAACAGGTACGCGTACCGTTCGGTGTCGTGGGCGCAATTTACGAGGCTCGCCCGAACGTTACCGTTGACATTGCGGCCCTGGCTCTGCGCTCCGGCAACGCCGTGCTGTTGCGCGGCGGCTCGGCAGCGCGCGACAGCAACACAGTGCTGGTCGCCGTCATGCGCGAAGCGCTCGAAGCGGTCGGTGTGACGGCAGACGTGATCGGTTCTGTCGATGACTTTGGTCGTGAAGGTGCTCGCGCACTCATGAAGGGCCGCGGCTTTATTGATGTTCTCGTGCCCCGTGGTTCCGCTTCTCTGATCGAAACCGTGGTGACGGAGTCGACCGTACCCGTCATCGAGACGGGTGCCGGCAACGTGCACATCGTGCTCGATGAATCGGCGCCGCTTGAGTGGGCGCGCGACATTGTTGCCAACGCGAAAACGCAGCGCCCGAGCGTGTGTAATGCCGTTGAGACTGTCCTCGTGCACCGCGATGCTGCGGAACGACTGGTTCCGGCAGTTGTTGAAGCACTTCAGCAGGGTGGTGTCACCGTGCATGGCGACGACCGCGTGCAGGGCTTGGCGTCGGGTGTCGTCCCGGCGACCGAAATGGACTGGGATACCGAGTACCTCAGCCTGGACGTCGCGATGAAGGTTGTCGACTCACTCGATGAGGCGCTTGCTCACATTCGCCAGTATTCGACCGGTCACACCGAGTCGATTATTACCACTGACCTGCACAACTCCGAGCGCTTCCTTGCTGAAGTGGACTCGGCCGTTGTCATGGTGAACGCCTCGACGCGCTTCACCGATGGTGGCGAATTTGGTTTCGGTGCCGAGGTCGGCATCTCCACCCAGAAGCTTCACGCTCGCGGGCCGATGGGGCTGAGCGAGCTGACCAGCACGAAATGGCTCGCGCGCGGCGCGGGGCAGGTCCGCGCATAAAGAACTAGACTGAGATTAACCTCTCAGAGATCACCCGATCGGAGTACATCAATGACCATCGCATCCGCGATCCTCACGACCGCATCTGAAGCCGGCCAAGACCCGCTCGCCGTCATGATGCAGACCTTCCCGGCCTTCATCATCGCGATCAGCATCTTCGGTGTGCTGGCTCTCGTTGCCGCGTCGTACCGCAACGTTGCTAACCGCCACGCACCCAAGGCTGAGCAGTACGCAGCCCGCCACGGTGGCGACGCGCATGGAGCAGGTCACTAGGTTTTCTTGATGACGCAGACGCGGCCTCCTCGTATCGGGGTGATGGGTGGGACGTTCGATCCCATTCACCATGGTCACCTTGTAGCAGCGAGTGAGGCCGCTCACTCCTTTGACCTCGATGAGGTCGTCTTCGTGCCAACCGGGCAACCGTGGCAGAAGTCCGGAGTCAGCAATCGCGAGCACCGGTATGAAATGACCGTGATCTCGACTGCGTCAAACCCGCGATTTACCGTGAGTCGCGTAGATATTGACCGTGAGGGCCCGACCTACACGATCGACACTCTGCGCGACCTTGCGGCACAGCGTCCAGACGCCGAGCTGTTCTTTATCACCGGAGCAGACGCCGTCGCACAAATTCTCAGTTGGCGCGATCACGACGAGCTGTGGGATCTTGCCCACTTCGTCGCGGTCTCACGCCCCGGGCATGTCCTCAGCACCGAAGGACTTCCCAGCGAACGTGTGAGTCAATTAGAGATCCCCGCAATGGCCATTTCATCGACTGATTGTCGCGAACGAGTACAAAGAGGACACCCCGTGTGGTATCTCGTTCCCGATGGTGTCGTGCAATACATTGCAAAGCATCACCTTTATCGGAGCACTGAATGACCTCTAGCGACCAGCCTGCAGACAAGCAGCTGACGCGCCGTCAGCTACGCGAAATCCGGATGACCGGCGCGACGCCTATTGTCACGCCCGAAGCTGCCGCCGAGGCGGCCGCTCAGTCCGCTGCCGCCGCGCAGACGGAACCAGAAACCAGCACCGAGGCAAGCCCCGCGGTCGAGTCTCCCGCGACGCCTGCAGAACCGGTCGCGGTCGAAACTCCCGCTGAGCCACCGTTGCACTTGCCGCGCGCTGCGGAGCCGATCGTAGAATCGCCGGCACCCGTTGCCGACGCGGCAGTCGATCTGGGTGCGCGCGCCCGCACGCGTCGCCAGGCCCGTGACCAAGAGCGCATCCGAACCAATTCGATTCCGGTGCTGACACCCGAAGCTGGCACCCCCATCGTGCCAGCTGATGAGCCGACTGCTGCCGACGAGGCGCCGGAAGCTGTGGTGCCGGAAGACGTAGCCGCTGAAGCGCCCGTGGTTGCTGAGGCGACTCCGGAACCTGCACCCGTCGTTCCGGAGCCAGTCGTTGAGCCGGAACCCGTGGCAGAACCCGAGCTCGTGGTTCCGGAGGCTGCTCCGGTCGCAAGCGAGCCAGACGTGGCAATCGTCGAGCCGGTTGCTGAGGAGTCGGTGCCCGAGGCTGTCACCGAAGCGCCCTCGGCGTTGACGCTTGACCCGGAACCCGCGTCAGAAACGCCCGAGTCACAGTGGGCACCGCGCGCGGCAACGGGTGCGGCCCCGATCCCGCTGTCAGACCCCAACCACGCAAGCGAGTCGATTGCGGCTTCGATGGTTACGAGCTCCGAGCCCGAAGCAGACGACAAGCACCAGGTGCGCGCTGACTTTGGTTCGGCGCTGCTGACACCGGCCGAGAGCTTCGACGACCTGCTGGTGCGTAGCTCCACCTCATCGGGGAGCGCGGGTTCCGCCAGCATGCTGGTGTTGCCAGAAGACGTTTCACTGATGCCGCTGACGGCTCCCGTCACGTCGACCGGTCAGGTCATTCTGACGGGTACGTTCGCGTTGCCCGAGGGGCTCGGCTCGCAGGGCCACGCCCCGGGCATCACCGACGGCAAAGACGTTGACGCTGTTCTGATTGACGGCGAACTCGCGCCGCAGTCATCTCCCACTCCCATCGCCGCCACCGCGGCTGTGAGCCAGGCTAAGACGCCGGTCGAAATGATTCGTCCGCCGGCCCCAGAAAAGAGCAGCAAGCTCGTGGTGGCGCTCGCCATTACCGCTGGTCTGCTTTCGCTGGCTGCCATTGGCTTCACGATCTATGTCGTAACGACCGGAAAGTTCTAATGACGACCTCCCAAATCACGATCGACATGGTGTCGATCGCCGCACTGGCCGCCGACGCAAAGGGTGGCGTTGACATCGTCGCTCTCGACGTCTCTGAGCCGCTGCCCTTCGTCGACGCGTTCGTTATCGTCACGGGCCGCAACGAGCGCCAGGTGGCCGCTATTGCCGATGAAGTCGAAGAGAAGATGCTTGAGGCTGGCCACAAGCGTTTGCGCCGTGAAGGCCGTGCTGACGCCCGCTGGGTGCTGGAGGACTTCGGTGACGTTGTCGTTCACGTCTTCCACGAGGAAGAGCGCATGTACTACTCGCTCGAGCGCCTGTGGAATGACTGCCCGACAATTCCGTTTGAATTGCCAAATCCTGTCGAAAATTCCTGATTTGGTCAGAACCACCATTCAGCATGTAGTAGGGTGAATGAGTTGCCTCGCAAGGGCAACAGAGGGTCTGTGGCGCAGCTGGTAGCGCACCTGCATGGCATGCAGGGGGTCAGGGGTTCGAGTCCCCTCAGATCCACCAAAACGAAGAAGGGCGTCCCGCAAGGGGCGCTCTTCTTCGTTTATGAGATCCTCAGTGTTTGGCGCGCGTCGGCTTTTCGACCGCGCCACACCAGCACCGCGACCACGGCGACGAGAATGCCGGTTGTCACGGCAAAGGGGAGTGGGATGAGCGGATCCAAGCGGCGCGACGTGCTCGCCCTCTTGCAGCGCCGAAATGATCGCGTTCGACGATGCCAGTAGGCTCTCGCCGAGCAAGATCAACGTGAATAGTCCGTAGGGCGCGGCGATTGTCAGCGTCCGAAGTGGTCGGCACAGACGATGGCGTCGTTCAGGGAGTTGTGCGCACGAGTATGGGTCGTTTTCGCGTCACTACTTGTGCGCATGACCCGACATGTTGTCCCATAGTGGTGTGGACGAAAAGCCGGTCAAGGATGACCGAATTTCCGGGCGCGGTCTGCTGACCGTCCCTGATGAGGCGTGGGTACTGGCGGTGGAGCGGGCTGCGGTTATCGGGCCGCTCGCTGAATCCAGCACGGGCGGATACGCCGTCGACGAGGCGGCCACGAAGCTAGGTATTTCGCGGGAGCGCGTCTATTTCTTGATACGGCTGTGGCGTGGTGGCCAAGGCGCGGTTTCTGATCTCGTCCCCGGCCGCTCCAGTGGGGGCCGTGGAGGGGCCCGTCTGCCTATCGAGGTGGAGACGGTCGTTCGGGAGGTGATCCGCAAGCACTACCTGACGCGTCAACGCAAGACGATCGCTGCTGTGCATCGCGAGATCATTCGGATGTGTCGGCTTCGTGGGCTTCCTGTTCCTTCACGTGGTGCGGTTCGGAGTCGCATCGCCGCGCTCGACCCGCGGACGGAGACTGTGGGGCGGGAAGGGCGAGAGGTGGCCCGACCGCTGCAGTCAGCGGGCGGACAGGTTCCTCCGATCGTCGACGTGCTGGAGCAGGTGCAGATAGATCACACCGTGGTGGATCTAATCGTGGTGGACGAACAGCACCGTTTGCCGATCGGTCGCCCGTATGTAACGGTCGCGATCGACGTGCGCTCGCGGAGCATCGTGGGACTGGTGATTACGTTGGAAGCGCCGTCCGCGCTCTCGGTCGGATTGTGCCTGGCGCACATGGTCACCGACAAACGTGCACCGCTGGAGCGGCTTGGCCTCGACGTCACGTGGCCGATGTCGGGGAAGCCGCGCGAGCTGTATCTGGACAACGCGTCGGAGTTCAAGAGCGAGGCGCTACGCCGCGGGTGCCAGGAGCACGGGATCGAGTTGAACTATCGGCCTCCAGGGCGTCCGCACTACGGCGGAATCATCGAGCGCGTCATCGGGACGCTGATGGAGATGGTGCACGAGTTGCCGGGCACGACGTTCTCCAACCCTGCCCAGCGCGGAAGCTACGATTCGGACGCCCGAGCCGTCCTGACGGTCACCGAGTTGGAGAAGCGGCTGACCTTGGCGGTCTCCAGCTATCACGGCCAGGTCCACGGCACGACCCGGCAAACCCCACTGGCGCTGTGGACAGCAGGGGTCCAGGAGGCAGCGCCGTCGATGGTCACGGATGCATCCGCGTTCCTGGTGGACTTTTTGCCGGTGGTGCGTCGGAAGCTGACACGGACCGGGTTCGTGATCGACCACGTGCACTATTTTCGGAACGGGCTAAAGCCGTGGATCGCGCGCCGTACCCAGATGGAACGATTCGTGATCCGCCGTGACCCGCGGGATATCAGCCGTATCTGGGTGCTCGATCCCGACGATGGTTCCTATATGCCTGTGCCGTACCGGACGCTGTCGTACCCGGCTGTCAGCGTGTGGGAGCATCGCGCCGCTCTGGAGCGGTTGCGTGCTGAGGGCCGAGCACAGGTTGACGAAGATGCCCTGTTCCGTACGGTCGAGCACATGCGCACGATCACCGAAGCTGCAAGCTCCACGACCCGTAAGGCGCGTCGTAACGCCGAACGTCGCAAACGGGGTGGAACGGCAGACGAAATCACGATCTCTGTGACCCGCCCGCCCGCCGATGTTCTACCGCCCGAGGAGAACAGCGCACCGGCTACGGAGGATCGCGTGATGCCCTTCGAGGAGATCGAACAGTGGTGATGGAGGCGGACGCCGTGACTGCGGACGCGGATCTCACGCATCTGCATCCCAGCGTCCAACCGATCGCACGCCTTCCCGCGGATGAGCGGCTCAGGCATGTGCGCTCTGACCGATGGATCGGGTACTCTCGTGCCTCCGAGGCGCTGGAGCGGTTGGAGACTCTGTTCGAGTGGCCGAAGAAGCAGCGTATGCCGAACCTGTTGCTGTTAGGGCCGACCAACAACGGCAAGTCGATGATCATCGAGAAGTTCCGTCGGCTCCACCCGCCGGTCTCTCATGCCGAGCGTGAACAGGTGTCAGTGCTGGCCGTTCAGATGCCGTCTGAGCCGTCAGTGTCGCGGTTTTACGTCGCGCTGCAGGCCGCACTGGGGGCACCACTTCGCCCGCGACAACGGTTACCAGAAATGGAACAAGCAACGTTGGCCCTGTTGCGGGCGGTCGGAGTGCGGGTGCTGGTCATTGATGAGCTGCACAACGTGCTGGCCGGTCGCGGTGACACGCGACGCGAGTTCCTGAATGTGCTGAGGTTTCTGGGTAACGAGTTGCGCATCCCGTTGGTCGGGGTCGGCACGCGCGAGGCCTACATGGCGATCCGATCTGACGACCAGCTCGAAAACCGGTTCGAACCCTTCGCTCTTCCGCGCTGGGAACCGAACGATGAGGCGCGCGCATTGCTGGCCAGTTTCGCGGCAGCCTTCCCTCTTCGTCGACGCTCGATGATCGACACTGAAGAGATGGCGCGCTACCTCCTCGCCCGCAGCGAGGGAACCATAGGTGAACCCGCACGTCTGCTCACGGACGCAGCTGTCGCAGCGATCGAGACAGGCGAGGAAGCGATCAATCAGCGTACCCTCCTCGTCGCGTCGTACGTCGGGCCCACGGAGCGGCGACGTCTATTCGAGCGCGAACTGCCATGACGCAGCGGTGGCCGCTGCATCCGACGCCCGGCCACGGCGAAGCGCTGACCTCGTGGCTTCACAGGCTCGCCACCGTGCACGGGACGCACGTTGACCAGCTTGTCCGCCACGACCTCATTCCACCCGGCGCTCCCGCGCCTGGGTCACTGGACTTGGATGCGCCTTCGGAACTGATCACGACTCTGGCGGCGCGTACCGGTGTTCCGATGGAGCAGGTGCGTCGGATGACAATAGCTGGCTGGGTGCCATGGCTTCTCGATTCGCTCCAGCCTGAACCGACGCCCGGCGTCGCGTTCGACACGTATGTGCGCCAAGACTCCGTACTCGTCACATCCAAGGAACATCCCCACCGAGAAGTGGTGAACTGGCGGGCATGGCTTCCACTCAATTCCAAGAACAGACCGGTCAGCCGCGTGTGCCCGGTCTGCGTCGAGAGCACGACAGCCAGAGCGCTCACGTTTCCGCTGATCATGCAACTTCCGATCACGCTCACGTGCCCGCGTCACGGTTGCCGGCTCGACGCTGCGTTCGGGCCCTACGCGTTCTTCGGCTGGGAGCACAGCAAGGCGAACGACCGGCCCGCTCCGCGACAGGTCGTTATCCAAGACGCACGCACTGAGCAAGCTCTGAGGATCGGCACGGTCGTCTTACCACGCCGGGCAGTCCATGTTGGGGTGTGGTTTCGCCTGCTGCGCACCCTCATCGAGGAGCTCTCGATTCCGCTCTCAAAACTTCGGACCCGCCCACGACGCGCCATCGAACTCATCTGGCGCAAGGCTGGGCACCCTGCTCGTGCTGGCATCGTCGGTGCCGCACGAACCTACGAGACCCTACCCTGGCCGCAGCAAGAGATGTATCTCGAAGCAGCCGCGACGGCTCTGTTGCAAAAATCGTGAAGCTTGAGCATGCTTGGCGGAGATTGGACGGACGGAACGATGACGGATTTCAAGT
>CANNEP010000013.1 GCA_947503655.1 uncultured Microbacterium sp. | reverse complement strand
GTCGATGTAGCTCGCGCGTGCGACGGCCTCGGTGTTCCCCAACGCGGCCGCGGCAGCGCGCACAGCGTCGCGCATTGCCGAGGCTTGCTCCGTCTCAGACTCCCGATAGCCGATGGCAGTCAGTGCGCGCGCAGCCTCTAACGTGCCGTGCAACGTACGGAAGTCTTTGGCAGTGAACTCGCCGCCAGTACGTTCGCGCACGTCGGCGTTCACTTCGGGAGCCCGCAGCGGATGCCAACCGATGTCATCCTGCCACGCGAGGAGCCGCTTGCTCGGTCCGCGATTCGCCAGCGTCTTGAGCACGGCGGCAAGATCGGGGTCATGGAGTTCGGAGTCCCATCGCAGACCACCCTTGGCGCGAAATCGTAACCTGATGTCGGCGCCATCGAGCCAAACGTGCCGGCAGCGCAGGGTCGACACTCCGACCGTCTTGTGCGTTTGTTCGTACGCTTCCGAACCGATCCGCACGAGTGCAGAGTCCAGGATTCGAAACGCCGCGGCCAACACGACGCGCCGCTCCATGGTTCCGCGTCGCAAATCTTTCGTCACGCCTTGACGCGCCATCTGTAAAACGTCGGCGAGATCCAGCGCACGTGAGAACTTCTTTGCCGCCGCCGCCTCGATCCACGATGGGTGGTAGCGGTACTGGGTGCGGCCATCAGCATCAACCCCGGTTGCCAACACCTTGGCATCGGGGGAGCGAGCGATGTGCACGTCGGTCCACGCGGGTGGAATCACGAGATCCCGGAACCGTTGCAGTTGCGCTTTCGACGTGATGCGGGCACCATCGGCGGCACGGTATTCAAAACCACGCCCGCGGCGAACTCGTCGGATCGCGTCCCCGCCCACCGCGGTCATCTTTCTGTACCGTGATTAGTCGTGTTGGACTTCCCACCCAGCGCGTGGCTGCGTGGTTCCATCACTGTAATCAGGGCGCTTCGGCTGGGGCGGCTGATCGGAACCTTCGCCGCCTACGCGGCCACCGAAGGGGCGGCCATGGTCGGCATACTCATCGCGTTGAAACACGAGTCGCCAGGGCCCTGCGGTGAAATGGGCGCCGTGGCGTAGGGTCTCGGTATCGTCACCGGGGGCCGTGGCACTCGACATCGGATTAGCGTTCATTTCGCCGTCGCCATGCAACGTCAGCACATACTCGTCGCGGTCATCGTGAATGATCGTGGCGTGCAGCGAGTCCATATCAGGAAGCGTCAGCGTGCACGTTGATGACGAACCAATCGTGGTCTCTTCATCGACGATCTCATGGGTCATTCGTTCAGGCTCGTTGGTTATCAGAAGCCGCGGATGACCCGCACCACGCTGAGCATGGGTCGTGGTTGGTGGAGGAGTCGAGCGCACCGTTTGTTCGGTCATAGCGCCATGCGTTCGTTCGGTCATACTCGCAGGCTAGGCCCGTTCACAGGCGAACGTGAGCCCCTTGACAAGCCACGCCGGGCATGACGGCCGAGTGTCAACGCGCGGTGCCGAGGGGCACGCTTTTGGGAGCGGTTAGTCTTTCGGCGCTGGCGACTCCCCCCGATGCGCGTAGTCGGGACGGTCGGGTTGCGACTTCTGCATCGAAGCCCAACCGCCCTCGCGTCCGCCATACGGCCTACCATGGTCGGCAAACTCGTCGCGCTGGTAGACAAACCGCCAGGGCCCGGCCGTGAAGTTCGCGCCGGAACGCAGAATCTCACTGTCTTCACCGCGAGAAACCGGGTCAATGTGGAGATTGGCGTTGGTGGTGCCGGCGCCGATCATCGTCAGCGTGCGTGGTGGTGGGCACGGGACCGGTGCGCATGTGCTGTTCGGTCATAGCGCCGTGCATTTTTTCGCTCATGCGCGCATGCTACGCCTGAGAAGCGGAACCATCTAGCCCTGTCGGTGACGGTGCGAGCGCCGGTGCAGGAAAAGAATGGGGCGCTCACCGAAACGGTGAGCGCCCAAGACTATTTAGCGGTCGCTGTTCTTATGACGCGGCTTGCGTGCCGGTCGCTCGTCACCGCGATCTTCGTAACGCGGTCGATCGTCGCGAGCGGGGCGGTCCTTACGCAAGCCACCGTCACGGTCATCGCGACGAGGACGATCGTTGCGGTAGCCGCCAGCCTCGTCATCACGACGACGCCCACCCGGACGACCGCGGTCGGGCTTGATCTCGATCAGGCGGCCCGAGATGCGCGTGTCGCGCAGTTTGTCGAGCGTTCCCGCGGGCAGCGAGGTCGGCAGCTCGACGATCGAGAAGTCCGGCTTGATGGCGATCGCACCGAAGTCATCGCGGCCGAGGCCACCCTCGTTGGCAAGGGCGCCGACGATCTGACGCGGCTCGACGCGGTGACGGCGTCCCACTTCAATGCGGTAGGCGGTGAAAGCACCCGAGTTGCGCTCGCGACGCGGGCGGGCTTCGCCGCCATCGCGGTCGCGGGTCTTCTTGCCGCGACCCTCAACACGAGCGAGTTCTTCGCGCATGCGCGCGTCTTCAGCCTCGTCGAGCAGCAGGGGAGTTTCGCCCTGCGAGACGATAGCAAGAGCCGCCGCAACATCCGCTTCCGGCACATCATGGTTCCGCACGTAGTGCGCAATGATGTCGCGGAACGTGTTCATGCGATCGGTCTCGGCGAGGGCAGCCGTGATCGAGTCGTCGAAGCGCGTCAAGCGCGTGTTGTTGACGTCTTCGCTCGTCGGCAGCTGCATCTGGGTGGGCTGCTGGCGGGTCGCCTTCTCGATGTGTCCAAGCAGGTAGCGCTCGCGCGGCGTCACGAAGCTGATCGCGTCACCGGTGCGACCAGCGCGGCCGGTGCGACCAATACGGTGCACGTACGACTCGGTGTCGGTCGGAATGTCGAAGTTCACGACGTGGCTAATGCGTTCAACGTCAAGACCACGAGCGGCAACGTCGGTGGCAACGAGAATGTCGAGCTTACCGTCCTTCAGCTGGTTGACGGTGCGCTCACGCTGAGCCTGAGCAACGTCACCGCTAATGGCGGCGGCCGAGTATCCGCGAGCACGGAGCTTCTCAGCGACGGTCTCGGTTTCACCGCGTGTGCGTACGAAGATGATCATGCCGTCGAAGTTTTCCACCTCGAGGATGCGCGTGAGCGCGTCGATCTTCTGCTGGTGCGAGACGATGACGTAGCGCTGCGTGATGTTGGTGTTGGTCGTGGTCTTCGACTTGACCGTGATTTCTTGCGGCTCGCGCAAGTAGCTCTTCGAGATTCGGCGAATCTGCGCCGGCATCGTGGCCGAGAACAGTGCGACCTGCTTGTCAGCAGGAGTCTCAGCAAGAATCGTCTCGATGTCTTCGACGAAGCCCATCTTGAGCATTTCGTCAGCCTCGTCGAGCACGAGGTACTTGAGTGCAGAGAGGTCAAGCGTGCCCTTGTCGAGGTGGTCCATGATGCGGCCGGGGGTGCCGACCACAATGTGAACGCCGCGGCGCAGTGCCGACAGCTGAACGCCGTAGCCCTGACCGCCGTAAACCGGGAGCACGTGGACGTTCTTCATGCGTGCCGCGTACGCTTCAAACGCCTCAGAGACCTGGAGCGCGAGCTCTCGGGTCGGTGCGAGCACGAGAGCCTGCGGCGTCTTCTGCGAGACGTCGAGGCGCTGCATGATCGGTAGCGCGAATGCGGCGGTTTTTCCGGTTCCGGTCTGTGCCATACCGACGACATCGTGGCCGTCGAGCAGAGTCGGAATGGTGGCTGCCTGGATCGCGGAGGGTCGTTCATAACCGAGGTCGCGGATCGCGGCAAGAACGGGCCCATCGAGGCCGAGATCAGCGAAGGTGACCTGTTCCTCGTCAGTTTCGGGAGCGGTGTCTTCTGTTTCCTTCACCTACCAAGCGTACCGCCTCCGCCCGTTCACATCAGTCGTTCGGGTACCGAGTGGTAGTGTTGGCAGGTACTGCACACCAATTCAACCCGAAATGTGTCGCAGGCTAGGCCGCTGAGCTGATTGATTTCTTCTACCGCGGCGATCGGAGCCGGAGCTGGCTCCACCGCCTGACGGTGAATGACGCCGTCGCGTTCTCATGCTCAGAAAGCCCATGTCTACGCAGACTACCCAGACCACTATGTCGTTCGCCGAGCTCGGCGTTCCCGCATCTATCGTTGATGCCCTCGTCGCCGAAGGCCGCCCGACGCCGTTCCCGATTCAGGAGTCGACCCTGCCGTCGACGCTGGCTGGCGTTGACGTTCTTGGTCGTGGCCGTACCGGCTCCGGCAAGACGCTTGCCTTCGCCATCCCGCTCGTCGCTCGCCTCGGTGCGCTGCGCGCCGGCGAAAAGCGCCGCGGTCGTCGCCCGGCGGGCCTCGTGCTGTCGCCGACCCGTGAGCTTGCGACGCAGATTGCTGCCACAATTGAGCCGCTTGCCAAGGCCGAGGGACTCAAGGTCACCACGATCTTCGGTGGCGTTTCGCAAAAGCGTCAGGAAGACGCTCTCCGTGACGGCGTTGACATCGTCGTGGCCTGCCCCGGCCGGCTCGAGGACCTCATGAAGCAGGGCTACGCCCACCTCAACGAAGTCAGCATTAGCGTGCTCGATGAGGCTGACCACATGGCTGACCTCGGCTTCTTGCCGGGCGTGACCCGCATCATGTCGGCCACCGACACCAACGCCCAGCGGTTGCTGTTCTCAGCGACGCTGGACAACGGCGTCGACAAGATCGTGAAGCGCTTCCTGCGCAACCCGGTCGAGCACACCGTTGACGAGGCCAACGCGCCGGTTGTTGACATGACACACCACCTCTTCGCGATCGAAGACCAGGACGAAAAGAATGCAATCGTCAAGGCGCTCGCTTCTGGTTCTGCTCGCCGCGTCTTCTTCATGCGCACGAAGCACCAGGCGAAGAAGCTCGCGAAGCAGCTCACCGCGTCGGGGATTCCCGCCGTTGACCTGCACGGCAACCTCTCACAGGCTGCCCGTGACCGCAACCTCGCCGCCTTCTCGTCGGGCGAAGTGCGCGTACTCGTCGCTACCGACGTCGCCGCTCGTGGCGTGCACGTTGACGACGTTGACCTCGTCGTTCACGTGGACCCGCCCGCCGAGCACAAGGCGTACCTGCACCGCTCGGGCCGCACGGCTCGCGCCGGTAACTCGGGTGATGTCGTTACGCTCATGCTCGAAGCACAGCGCAAAGACACCCTCGACCTGCTGAAGAAGGCAAAGATCAAGGTCACGCCGCAGCGTGTAACGGCGTCAAGCGAGCCCGTTATTGCCATGATCGGTGAGGTTGCGCCCCGCGTTGCACCGCGCGCCGGCGGCCCCGGCGTCGGCAACAAGCCGCTCGAGACCGCGCCGACCGGAAAATCGCAGGGCGCCAACGCGCAGCGCAGGCGCCAGGCTCGCGAGCAGCGGGCGGTCAGTGGAACCGCGGGTCGTCCGTCGCGCACGCGTCGCGTTGGCGGTCAGCCGCGTCGTGAGGACGGTCGCCCCGAGGGTGAGCAGTCGCAGCAGCGCCGCCAGCAGCGTCCCGCAAACGGCGGTCAGCGTCACACGGATAACGCTCGTCGCGGCGACAACCCGCGTCGCGGTGACAACGTGCGTGGTGCTGACGCGCCCCGCACGAACGGTGGCGGCCCGCGCCAGGGCGCTACACAGCGCTCGCACGGTGACAACCAGCGTCACGGTTCCGCTCCGTCGCAGCCGGCCGGTCGTCCGGCTGGTCAGCGTCGGCGCGCTGGTCGCCCGAGTGGTGCTCCGACGAGTCGCTAACACCTGATTTATGAGTGAAGCCCGGCCACTGCGGCCGGGCTTCAGTCATTTGTCGCCTTCGCGGCGGCGCACGATCTCGTTGATCCAGCTCGGCGCGAAGGGCGATGTGCAGTTCGGGGGAGTCGGGTAGTCCTTGAGCACCTCAAGGCGCTCACCGATGTCGAGGGCACGTTCGCGCAGGTGCGGGTGGTAGATGCCGATGTTCGCGAGGGTTTCGTTCATGTTCCACTGCAGGGTGCCGGGAGCGGCCACCATCTCAGCCTCGATCTGATCGAGTAGCCCCTCGAGGTCCGGGCCAGCCGGCTTCTTGATGACGCGATCAGTGGTCAGCGCCCACCCTGCGGCACGCACGTGGGTGTCAGCGTCAGTGAACCAGGCCTCACGCAGTTTTGGCTCGAGGGGCGACTTCTTGGCGATGTAGTTGACGAGCCAGTCGGTCGTCTTCGGTGTGCGCGACTCGCGCAACATGGTGTCGAGTTGGGCGACCGTGTACTCCTTCGGCCGGCTGATGAGCAGCGCGACCAGGCGGGCGGGCGTCACATCGGTCGCCCACAATTCGCCGGCGAGCTCACGATTCATGCCAATGCGTTTCGCAACGCCGCGCAGCTTGGTGAGGTTCACGCCATGGTCGTCACCATGCCGCTCGTTGACAGCGCGCGCCTTCGGGTCTTCCAGCGCGCTCAGCTCATCAATAACGTCTTGTGCGGTCGTCATGCCATCTCCTCGAAGGTTGTCACGGCCGAAATCATGCTATCCCGCAGCGACTCACCGCGCGCAGCGAACTCACGTTGCCGCCGCACGTACTCGGCCTTGCCCGCGGCGGTCTCAACGGGCACAGCGTCATAGCCCCACGCGGTGATGTCATAGGGCGAAGCCTGCATGTCAAGGAGGCGAATGTCGCGCGCTAACTCGAAAGAGTCGAGCAGCACATGGCCTGGTAAGACGGGCCCCAGTTTGAGTGCCCACTTATACAGATCCATGCCAGCGTGCAGACAACCCGGCTGCTCCATCACGAGCTGCAGCTGCCGCGTTGGTGCGACCGCGTTCAGCGGCACCGCAGCGGGCGTGAAGAACCGGTAAGCGTCGTAGTGCGTGCATTTCAGGTCAGCCGCCTCGACAACGGCGTCGGTGCCGGCTTGGCCGAGCCGCAACGGAACCGCATGGCGGTGTTCGTCTTGCCGATACACCATGGCCCACTCATGCATTCCGAAGCAGTCGAACCGGCCCGGTCGCGACGCCGTCGCGCGAAGCAACGACACAACGTGCTGCACACCCGCACCGCGCAATTCGGTGAACGCGTCGGTGTCGAGTCGCGTGGTTCCGTCGTCATCTGTGACGTACCAGCGCATATCTGCGCGGGCAGTGCCGGAGACGTCGGCGAGATCGACGCCAACTCCGGGATGCCACTTGCGCATCACCGCGGGCTTGTACGAGTAGTACGTAAAAAGAAAGTCCCAAATGGGATGAGTTTCGCCGCGCAGAGTGCGCTCGCGATGCCCGGCGGTGAGGGCGTCGGCGCGCTGATGATGCGCGGTCTCCAGCGCTGTCCACTCGACCCGCGACAGCACGACGCCCGGCACGACAGAAACAACGCTCACGGTTCTATTCTCGCAGTGATTATGACGCCGTGACCCAGCGGGTGCCGCTGGGCTCGGGAACCACCGAACCCGCGGTGAGCGCCGCGAGGATACCGGCGAGCGAGGGCGCGGTGTCGCTGTCGGAGCCGACCGTGAGTGTCACGTCGGCGCCCCATATTGTGTCAATGATCGTGAAGCCGCGGCGGCGAAGATCAGCCTCCACAGCGCCGGCCGAGACCAGGGGGAGCGTCAGACGTTGTTCGAGCATGAGTTCGCGGCGCACCGTCTTCGCGACGTCGATGCCCGCGCGCACAGCATCGGAGTAGGCGCGGATGAGACCGCCCGTGCCGAGGAGCGTACCGCCAAACCAGCGTGTGACGACGGCGACGACGTCGCTGACTCCGGAACCATCGAGCACGTCGAGCATCGGGGCGCCCGCGGTGCCGCCGGGTTCACCGTCGTCGCTTGAGCGTCGTAGCGACCGGTCGGGGCCGATCACGAACGCGAGGCAATGGTGACGCGCGTCGTGAAACTTCTCTTTGGTTCCGGCCCAGACGGCACGGGCCTCGTCATCGCTCGACACCGGCGTTAGCGTGCAGAGAAAACGGGACCGAAGTACTTCGATCTCAGCAGACGCCTCAGCGGCGAGTGCGGTGTACTGCGAGGTAATCACGGCGGGCCTTCGTAGGGGAGGAGGGTGAAACAGAAGGGCCCCGATCCGAAGATCGGGGCCCTTCTGGCATTACTTAGTTCTTGCTGTCTGCGCCAGCTTCGACCTCGGCGGTTTCGCCGTGACCGGCAACACCGTGTGCGTGGTGCGAAGCTGCCTCGTCGAGCTCGGCCTGCGTGACCGGTGCGAGACGGTCTTCGAAGAACCAGCGCGACAGTGCCGCACGGAACTTCTGCATTGCCGGGATCCGGCCCTTGTCGTTCGGGCGAACAACCAGGGGCTCGTAGGTCTGGTAGTCGACCAGCTTGACCATTTCGTACTCGTCCACCGGCTGGTGAACTTCGATGTACTCGCCACCGGGGAGGCGGACGATACGGCCCGACTCGTAACCGTGGAGGGCAATCTCGCGGTCCTTCTTCTGCAGTGCGATCGCGATGCGCTTCGTGATGAAGTACGCGAGGATCGGGCCGAGGAAGAGGAGAGCCTGCAGTGCGTGGATAACGCCTTCCATGGTGAGGCTGAAGTGCGTTGCCATGAGGTCAGACGAAGCTGCCGCCCACATGACTGCGTACATCGTGACACCAGCCGCACCGATAGCGGTACGGGTTGCTGCCTGACGCGGGCGCTGAGCGATGTGGTGCTCGCGCTTGTCGCCCGTGATCCACGCCTCGATGAAGGGGTAGAAGAGGACGAGCAGGATGAACACACCGATGATCGCGACCGGGATCAGAATACCGAGCGAGAGCGTGTGGTTGAAGATCACGACATCCCAGTTCGGCGGAGCCAGACGCAGCATGCCGTCAGCAAATCCGATGTACCAGTCAGGCTGCGTACCAGCCGAAACCGGCGACGGGTCGTACGGGCCGTAGTTCCAGACCGGGTTGATCTGGAAGAGCGACGCGATCAACACGATCACACCGAACGTGATGAACAGGAAGCCGCCCATCTTCGACATGTAAACCGGCATCATCGGGTAACCCACGACGTTGTCGTTCGAGCGGCCGGGGCCAGCGAACTGCGTGTGCTTGTTCACGATCATGAGCACGAGGTGTAGGCCGATCAGGGCGATCACCAGCAGCGGCAGAATCAGGATGTGCAGCGTGTACAGGCGGCCGACGATCTCAGTGCCCGGGAACTCGCCACCGAAGAGCAGGAACGAGGTCCAGGTTCCGATAACGGGGAAGCCCTTGATCATGCCGTCGATAATGCGGAGACCGTTACCCGAGAGCAGGTCGTCGGGGAGCGAGTAACCGGTGAAGCCTTCTGCCATCGCGAGGATGAAGAGGACGAAACCGATGACCCAGTTGAGCTCGCGGGGCTTGCGGAATGCGCCGGTGAAGAACACGCGAAGCATGTGCACACCGATACCCGCAACGAAGACGAGTGCTGCCCAGTGGTGGATCTGGCGAACCAGGAGACCACCGCGAAGGTCGAACGAGATGTAGAGCGTCGACTCCATCGCCGCCGACATCGGAATTCCCACCATCGGCGCGTAGGCACCCGTGTAGTGAGTTTCGACCATCGAAGCGTCGAAGAAGAACGTCAGGAAGGTTCCGGAGAGGAACACAACCACGAAGCTCCACAGCGCAATCTCACCCAGCATGAACGACCAGTGGTCGGGGAAGATCTTGCGACCGAGCGCCTTGACGAAGCCGGAGAGGCTCGTGCGCTCATCGAGGTAGTTGGCTACGCCACCGACGAACTTGCCGCCGAGCGGAGCCTGCTTCTCGCCCTTGTCAATCACAGGGCTGTTTGCGGTACTCAATGACGCTCCCAGAAGCTCGGGCCGACGGGCTCGGTGAAGTCGCTACGTGCCATCAGGTAGCCCTCATCGTCGACGGTGATGGGCAGCTGCGGAAGCGGGCGTGCCGCCGGTCCGAAGATAACTGCCGCGTGGTTAGTGATGTCGAACTGCGACTGGTGGCACGGGCACAGCAGGTGGTGCGTCTGCTGCTCGTACAGAGCAACGGGGCAACCGACGTGCGTGCACACCTTCGAGTAGGCGACGATGCCGTGGTACGACCAGTCCTTGCGCTCGGGCAGCTCGTTGAGCTTGTCCTCGGGAACGCGAACCAGGAGAACGATGGCCTTGGCCTTCTCCTCGAGGTAGCCGTCCGAGTGCGGAATCTCCGACAACGGCTGGGGGATCACGTGAACAACGGAACCATAGGTGAGATCCGATGCCTTGATGCGCTCACCAGACGGGTCGTGAGCAAGGTACATGTCCTTGTCCCACATCGTTTCCTTCAGCAGTGCGACGGGGTCAACACCGTGCGGAGCGAGGCCGCGGAAGAGCGTGATACCCGGGATGACGCTGGCAACGATCGCTGCGATGAGCGAGTTGCGGATCATCGCACGGCGGCCGAAGCCACTCTCTTCGTTAGCGTCCGCGAAGTCCTGAATGGCTGCCGCGCGAGTCTCTTCTGAGCCGCGGGTAGCGTGGCGCTCCTCGGTGAACTCCTTGTCGCTCATCAGCGCCTTGGACCAGTGAATGGCACCAATACCGATGGCAAGGAGGGCGAGTGCGATGCCGAGACCGATGTACAGGTTGTTCGCGCGCACAGCGGTGAGTGGGTTGATCTGATCTTCGATCGGGAACAGCATGTAGGCGGCTACCGCCCAAATGCTGCCGGCCAGCGACAGGTAGAAGAGCGAGTAAACGGTGCGCTCGGCACGCTTCTCAGCCTTCGGGTCTTTGTCGGTCATCCGCTCGCGGTGCGGCGGCAAACCGGGGTTTACAGCAGGGTCATCGACCTTGACGGCGATGCCCGATGAAGGCTGGTAGCTGTGCTCCAGCGCCTTCGGGTCATCCACGTGAGTCATTGTGCTCCTCGTATCTCAAAGCTTAAAAATGAACCTGCGTTAGTTGGACTTCGCGGTGATCCACACAGTGAGTGCAACGAGCGCGCCGATTCCAAAAATCCAAACGAACAGACCTTCAGACACGGGGCCGAGCGATCCGAGCGTCATTCCACCGGGGGAGGGCTCGTTCTGCATGTAGAGAACAGCGGAGATCAGGTCACGCTTTTCATCTTCGGTCAGGGTCATGTCGTTGAAGACCGGCATGTTCTGCGGGCCGGTAACCATGGCTGCGTAAAGGTGCAGAGCGGAGGTGTTCATAACCGACGGGGCGTACTTACCCTCGGTCAGTGCACCACCTGCACCGGCAACGTTGTGGCACATGGCGCAGTTAATGCGGAACAGCTCAGCGCCGGCTGCGACATCGCCGCCACCGTCAAGAATGCGCTCGTCGGGGAACGTGGCGCCGCCACCTTCCTGCTGAATCCAAGCAGCAACGGCAGCGATCTGCTCGTCGGTGAACTGGGGAGCCTTCTGCGGTGCCTGCGGTGACTGTGACTGCATCGGCATGCGACCGGTTGCCATCTGGAACTCGACAGCGAGTTCGCCGGTACCGATGAGGCCGGGACCTGCTTCGGTACCTTCGAGGTTCATGCCGTGGCAGGTTGCACAGTTTGCCTGGAAGAGCTTCTTGCCGTCGTCAACCGTCAGCTCGGTGGCTGCCGTCGACGAGGGGGTAGCGGCCATGGCGGCGGAAGCGCCAGCGTATACTCCACCCGTCAAAAGCAGGCCGATGCCGATCAGGGCAACGGTGGCCATGCGGCTACGACGGCCGCCAGCACGGGTCTTCTTCTCGCGTGACATATCGAGTTCAGCTCTGCTTTCTTACTTGAGGAAGTAGATGACGAGGAACAGGACAATCCAGACCACGTCGACGAAGTGCCAGTAGTAGGACACGACGATGGCCGTGGTGGCTTCCTTGTGACGGAAGTTCTTCACCGCGTACGCGCGTCCGATGACGAGGAGGAACGCAATCAGACCACCGGTCACGTGCAGGGCGTGGAAGCCCGTCGTGATGTAGAAGGCCGAAGCGTAGGAGTCAGCCTGAATCGGCAGCCCCTCAACCACCAGGGTGGTGTACTCCCAGACCTGACCGGCGACGAAGATCGCGCCGAGTGCGAAGGTGATCCAGAACCACGGAACCATACCCATACGCTTCTTGCCCTCGGAGAGTCCCGAGTACGGCTGGAAGCGCTCAGCAGCGAAGACACCCATCTGGCAGGTGAACGAAGACGCCACCAGGATCAGGGTGTTTACCGTTGCGAACGGAATGTTCAGGAGTTCGGTGCGGGCCGCCCACAGCTCGGGAGAAGTACTCCGAAGCGTGAAGTAGATGGCAAACAGGCCAGCGAAGAACATAACCTCGCTACCAAGCCACACGATGGTACCGACCGAAACCGGGTCTGGCCTCTTAACTGTTTTTGCCGCCGGGGCATGCGTCACTGTGCTCGTCACCCTTCCATTATGGCCGATAACCGAGCGTGTTTTATGCATCCGGCCGTATCAAGGAGGGTGGAAGTGAACTTAGGGCATCCTTACAAGTGCCTGGGAACCTGCCTTGTATCAGGCACATTGCGTCTGTGAGCCGCGTAAAGACACGGAACGTTACCGACGCACTGTCGGCGTGTCGCGCCTCGCTAATATTGAACAATGTTCGATGAGATCTCCTGGCCCCATATTTTGACAACCCTTCTAGAGGGCAAAGACCTCAGCGTCGGGGAGTCGACCTGGGCCATGCGGGAGATCATGCAGGGCCGCGCGACCGAATCCCAGTTGGGTGGCTTCCTCGTCGCGCTACGCGCCAAAGGGGAGACGGTAGATGAGATCGTGGGCTTCCGTGACGCGATCCTGGAATCTGC
Source organism: uncultured Microbacterium sp. (assembly GCA_947503655.1). Lineage (GTDB taxonomy): Bacteria > Actinomycetota > Actinomycetes > Actinomycetales > Microbacteriaceae > Microbacterium. The sequence continues at coordinate 37,189 of CANNEP010000013.1, read as the reverse complement.
GCATGGTCTGCCCGTGCCGGCCGACGTTCTTGACATCGTCGGAACCGGTGGTGACCGTTACGGCACCGTCAACGTGTCCACGATGGCGTCGATTGTGTGCGCGGCGAGCGGTGTTCCGGTCGTTAAGCACGGCAACCGTGCGGCAACGTCATCTTCCGGTGCTTCGGATGTCGTGAGCGCTTTGGGCGTCAACCTCAACACCACACCCGAGCAGGTCGCCGAGGTTCTCGAGAAGGTTGGCCTTTCCTTTGTATGGGCTGCTGCTTTCCACCCGGGCTTCCGCTTCGCTGGCCCGACGCGCTCTGAGCTGGGCGTGCCGACCGTGTTCAACATCCTCGGTCCGCTGTGCAACCCCGCGCGCGCCGAAGCCAACGCCGTGGGTGTTGCGCAGCTTGACCGCGTTCCGCTCATTACCGGCGTCTTCCGTACGCGTGGCGCCACGGCACTCGTGTTCCGCGGCGACGATGGCCTGGACGAGCTGACGATCACCGGCCACAGCCGCATTTGGGAAGTGTCGCGTGGTGATATTCACGAACACGACCTCGACCCTCGTGACCTCGGGTTTGCTTATGCCTCTATTAGCGACATCCGGGGCGGCGATCCCGCGTACAACGCGCAGGTCGTTCGCGACGTTCTCGCCGGCAAGGAAGGGCCGATCCGCAACATCGTGCTCCTGAATGCTGCCGCTGGCATTGTTTCCTACCGCCTCTCGCATGATGCATCACAGGCGCAACGCTCCATGGTTGAACGTCTCGCTGAGGGTCGCGACCAGGCAGTAGCCGCGCTGGATAGTGGAGCTGCCGCGGCCAAGCTCGACGAGTGGGTGCGCGTGACGCAGTCATTCGCCGCCGCAGGTTAGCCAGGAAGGCGCAAGAACGGAGCGCCCCGAGCCGAAAGCTGGGGTGCTCCGTTTCGTTTTCATTGGGCTAGCCGCGCGGCGCGATGGCTGCGCGAAAACGCTCGAGTGCCGTCGTGTACGACCATTTCTCGGCGAGTGCCTCGGCGTGCGCGGCCTCATCGGCGATGAGCGGCGTGAGCGGAACCAGGGGGAGAGTGACGTCGACGTTGCGAGCCACCTCCACAACAGTTGGTGCAACGTCGAGATAGTCACTCGCCGTCAGAATCTTCTTGGCGACGCCCGCTGACATGCCCGTACCCTCAGTTGCTGCCGCACGAATGGCGGCGAGGTTGCCGTGATTCTGCAGGAGGGTCGCGGCGGTCTTCTCACCAACGCCGGCAACACCGGGGAGGCCGTCGGAGGCGTCACCACGCATCGTTGCGAAGTCCGCGTATTGATCGGCGCGGACGCCGTACTTTTGCTGCACGACAGTGTCGGTGATGATTTCTAGGTTGCTCATGCCGCGCGCGGTGTAGATGACGCGCACGTCGCGCGCATCATCAACGAGTTGGAACAGGTCGCGATCGCCGGTCACAACGTCAACGTTGCCGCCCGCGACAGTGGCGAGCGTGGCGACAATATCGTCTGCTTCGAACCCAGCGTGACCAACGATGGGGATATTCAGTGACGTCAGCATGTCGCGAATAATCGGAATCTGCGTCTCCAGCGGGTCTGGTACCTCTTCAACGTCGGGCCCGCCGGCCACCTCTTCGACAACACGGTGTGTCTTATAGGTCGGAATGAGGTCAACCCGCCACTGCGGACGCCAATCATCATCCCAGCAGGCCACGACAGCATCAGGCTGATACAGCGTGACGAGCTTCGTGATGATGTCGAGCAATCCGCGCACGGCGTTCACGCTGGTTCCGTCCGCGGCCTTCACAGAGTCGGGCACGCCGTAGAACGCTCGGAAGTACAAAGAGGCGGTGTCGAGAAGCATGGTGCGGGGCATGTGGTCATTTTGTCACGCGCCACCGTCGGTGGGGCGTCGTATGGTGTGGGCATGCCGAAGAGTCGTGAGGATCAGTTTCGTGCGCTGCTTGCCGAGCAGCGCGAAGAGGCGTTGCGTGCTCTTGCCGCAGCCCAAGCATCGCTCGCGATGGTGGCGGAAGCACGTGATCAGGCCGGGGGAGACGACGAGCATGATCCGGAGGGTGTTCCGCTGTCGCGAGAGTGGGCGCGCGTAGATGCTGCGGCGACGGAAGCTCGAGCGCGGCTCGATGAGGTCGATGCAGCGTTGCTGCGCCTAGAAACCGGCACGTACGGCGTGTGTCGTAGCTGTGCCGGCGCGATCCCGATCGAGCGGCTGCGGATTCGTCCGTATGCCGATGTTTGTGTCCCGTGCGGATCCCGGTCGCGGCGCTGAACCCGCTGTTCGTCCGGGGCGACCATCGCAGCGTCAGTAGGCTGGAAGCATGCTTCCCCTGACTCTGACTGACGGCGCTGTGCTGCGCGATGTGCGCATCGATGACGCCCCTGCGCTGCTCAACCACATCAGAGAACTCGCTGAATATGAGCGTGAGCCTGATGCCGTCCTCAACACGGTGGCCGCGATCGAGTCGACGTTCTTTGGTGACAACCCGCATGCGTTCGCACACGTTGTCGAGCGTGATGGCTCCGTCGTCGGCATCGCTATTTGGTTCTTGACCTACTCCACGTGGACCGGCACGCACGGCATTTGGCTCGAAGACCTGCACGTCTACCCGTCTGAACGCGGTCGCGGCTACGGCAAGCAGCTGATGGCATCGATCGCAGCGGTGTGTGGCGAGCGCGGATACCGTCGCATGGAGTGGACCGTTCTGAACTGGAACGAGCCGGCTATCGGCCTCTACCGTTCGCTCGGCGCAGCCCCGATGGACGAGTGGACGACCCAGCGTTTGGTGGGCGACGAGCTGTCGGCGTTGGCTGCCACGCTTTCCTAATTGCGGCCTGGATGTCACCCACTGTGGCGTGCGCGCCGCGCGTGTCGTATGGCGGGTCAATTCTGATATGCTGAGGTGTCATCTTTGTGGCTGTATTAAGCGACAAGACGAGTGACACAAAAATCCATTTGCTTAAACGCCTGAGATTGCGTGCGTCCAACCACGCCGTCGCTGACGGAGTCTAAGCCCGAGTTTCCAATCCAACAAGGACAACCCACTACATGACTAACGCAACCGCCCCGGCCACCAAGCAGGTCGCCATCAACGACATCGGATCTGCTGAGGACTTCCTGGCCGCGGTCGAACTGACTATCAAGTCTTTCAACGACGGCGACATCATCGAGGGCACGATCGTCAAGATCGACCGCGATGAGGTTCTCCTCGATGTCGGCTTCAAGACCGAGGGTGTTATCCCCTCGCGTGAACTGTCGATCAAGCACGACGTTGACCCCAACGAGGTCGTTTCCGTCGGTGACCTGGTCGAGGCACTTGTTCTCCAGAAGGAAGACAAGGAAGGCCGCCTGATTCTGTCGAAGAAGCGTGCACAGTACGAGCGCGCTTGGGGCGACGTGGAGAAGATCAAGGAGAACGACGGTGTTGTCACCGGTTCTGTCATTGAGGTTGTCAAGGGTGGTCTCATCGTTGACATCGGACTCCGTGGCTTCCTCCCGGCATCGCTCATCGAGCTGCGCCGTGTTCGCGACCTGACGCCGTACCTCGGCCAGGAGATCGAAGCGAAGATCCTCGAGCTCGACAAGAACCGCAACAACGTCGTTCTGTCGCGCCGCGCTCTGCTCGAGCAGACGCAGTCGGAGACCCGCACGCACTTCCTCAACAACCTGCACAAGGGTCAGGTTCGCAAGGGTGTCGTTTCGTCGATCGTCAACTTCGGTGCGTTCGTTGACCTCGGTGGCGTTGACGGTCTCGTCCACGTTTCCGAGCTGTCCTGGAAGCACATCGAGCACGCTTCTGAGGTCGTCGAGGTTGGCCAGGAAGTCACCGTCGAGATTCTTGAGGTTGACCTGGACCGCGAGCGCGTTTCGCTGTCGCTGAAGGCAACGCAGGAAGACCCGTGGCAGGTATTCGCACGTACCCACGCAATCGGTCAGGTTACCCCCGGTAAGGTCACCAAGCTGGTTCCGTTCGGTGCATTCGTGCGCGTTGCTGACGGCATCGAGGGTCTCGTTCACATCTCCGAGCTCTCGGGCAAGCACGTTGAGCTTGCTGAGCAGGTTGTCTCGGTTGGTGACGAGGTCTTCGTTAAGGTCATCGACATCGACCTCGAGCGTCGCCGCATCTCGCTGTCGCTGAAGCAGGCTAACGAGTCGGTTGACCCCTACGGCACCGAGTTCGACCCGGCTCTGTACGGCATGGTTGCAGAGTACGACGAGAACGGCGAGTACAAGTACCCGGACGGCTTCGACGCTGAGTCGGGCGCTTGGAAGGAAGGCTTTGACGCCGAGCGCGAGAAGTGGGAGCAGGACTACGCTGCCGCCCAGGCTCGTTGGGAAGCACACAAGGCTCAGGTCATCAAGGCCGCTGAGGCTGAGGCTGCAGCTCCCGAGTTCGATGCAGGCGCATCGTCCTTCTCGAGCGACTCGGCTGCCGCTGGCACGCTGGCTGACGACGAGGCACTCGCGGCTCTCCGCGAGAAGCTCTCGGGCAACGCTTGATCTAACGATTAACTGACGGGGTCGGAACCATATGGTTCCGGCCCCGTTTTCTTTTTTGCTGTGTGCGATGCTGTCGCGGAACCACGGGGCTGGCTCTGGCAGGATTGTGCGTATGCCTCTCATTGCGCTCACCGGCGGGATCGCGTCAGGAAAGTCTTCGATCGCTCGCCGCTTTGCCGAACACGGTGCGATCGTCGTTGATGCGGATGCGGTGGTGCGGGAGCTGCAGGAGCCGGGCACGCCGGTGTTGGCGGCCATGGTTGCCGAGTTTGGCGCCGACATTCTGGACGACACGGGCGCGCTGAAGCGTGCGGAGCTGGGCGCGCGCGTCTTCGGCTCACCGGAGAAGGTGGCCACGCTGAATGCCATTGTGCATCCCGCGGTTCGTGCGAACACCGAACGGCGCTTCACGGAAGCGTTTGCGCGCGATCCGGAGGCCGTGGTGATCTACGACGTGCCGCTGTTGGTTGAGGCTCGGTCGAGCGACCCGTGGGAACTCATCATCGTGGCGCACGCGCCGGCAGAAGAACGCGTTGCGCGCCTCGTCGAGTTTCGCGACATGAATGAAGATGAGGCTCGGGCCCGGGTGGCCTCGCAAATCCCTGACGAGCAACGCCTGCAAATCGCTGACGTCGTCATTGACACGAGCGCGTCACTTGACCAGACGCTGCTGGAAGCCGACCGGGTATGGAACGACCTGGGTTCGCTTCTGCGTATCGCTCGAGATCGTCGCGAGGAGCGCGCTTAGCCACGCGTCGCGCCGAGTGTCTGAGGGCACGCGTAGGCTGGTGGCATGCAACCCACGCGTGCCGTCCGTCCCTTCGAGGTCATCAGCGAATACGAGCCCTCAGGTGATCAGCCGCAGGCGATCGCTGAGCTGGCGGCGCGCATTAATGCGGGCGAGACTGACGTTGTACTGATGGGTGCCACCGGTACCGGTAAGTCTGCAACGACGGCCTGGCTCGTTGAACAGGTGCAGCGGCCGACGCTCGTGTTGGCGCACAATAAGACGCTCGCCGCGCAGCTCGCGAACGAGTTTCGTGAGCTGATGCCGAACAATGCGGTTGAGTACTTCGTCTCGTACTACGACTACTACCAGCCTGAGGCGTACGTTCCGCAGACAGACACCTTCATCGAGAAAGACTCATCGGTCAACGCCGAGGTCGAGCGACTCCGCCACTCCACGACGAATTCGCTGCTGTCGCGACGTGACGTTGTCGTGGTGTCGACGGTGTCTTGCATCTACGGTTTGGGTGCGCCGGAGGAATATCTGCGCGCCATGGTCGCGCTACAGGTGGGGGAGCAGTACGATCGCGATGCCCTCATTCGCCAGTTCATTTCGATGCAGTACAACCGCAATGACGTTGACTTCTCGCGGGGTAATTTCCGTGTTCGTGGCGACACGATCGAAATCATTCCGGTGTACGAGGAGTACGCGATTCGCATCGAGATGTTCGGTGATGAGATCGAAGCGCTGTACCGTCTCCACCCGCTGACCGGTGACGTCATCGACAAGCTGGACTCGGTTCCGATCTTTCCGGCCTCGCACTACGTCGCCGCAACTGATGTCGTGCAGCGATCGATCAAGACGATCGAAGATGAGCTGGCGGAACGGCTGAAGGAGTTTGAGAGCCAGGGCAAGCTTCTCGAGGCGCAGCGTCTGCGCATGCGCACGACGTTTGACCTCGAGATGTTGCAGCAGTTGGGCTTCTGCTCGGGCATTGAGAACTACTCGCGTCACATGGACGGGCGTGAGCCCGGCGAGCCGCCACACACACTGCTCGACTTCTTTCCCGATGACTTCCTGCTTGTGATTGACGAATCGCACGTCACCGTGCCGCAGATTGGCGCGATGTACGAGGGTGATGCGTCGCGCAAGCGCACGCTCGTTGAGCATGGCTTCCGTTTGCCGAGTGCGATGGACAACCGTCCCCTGCGATGGGACGAATTTAAGAACCGCATCGGTCAGACCGTCTATCTGTCGGCGACGCCTGGCAAGTACGAGATGGGCATTGCCGACGGTGTCGTTGAGCAGATCATTCGCCCGACGGGCCTCGTTGACCCGGAGATCGTCGTCAAGCCGTCCAAGGGGCAGATTGACGACTTGCTCGAGCAGATTCGCATTCGCGTTGAGAAAGACGAGCGCGTGCTCGTCACGACGCTGACGAAGAAGATGGCTGAAGAGCTCACCGACTTTTTGCAAGAGCACGGCGTGCGCGTGCGGTACCTACACTCCGACGTTGACACGCTCCGACGTGTTGAGCTGCTGAGCGAACTCCGTGCGGGCGTTTATGACGTGCTGGTGGGTATCAACCTGCTGCGTGAAGGCCTTGACCTGCCCGAGGTATCGCTGGTTGCGATTCTCGACGCTGACAAAGAAGGATTCCTGCGCAGCGGAACCTCGTTGATTCAGACGATCGGTCGTGCGGCGCGTAACGTCTCGGGTCAGGTGCACATGTATGCAGACCGCATCACGGACTCCATGGCCAAGGCCATCGAAGAGACTGAGCGCCGTCGCGAAAAGCAGATTGCGTACAACACCGAGCACGGCATCGATCCGCAGCCCCTCCGCAAGAAGATCGCGGACATCACTGATGCGCTGGCGCGTGAGGGCGCTGACACCCAGGCGATGCTTGCGCGAACCGGGGGAGCGAAGAAGAAGTCACCGACTCCGAAGCTCGGCCGCGAAGGCATTGCGGCTGAAGGCGCAAGCCAGCTGGAGTCGACGATTGCTGACCTCACCGATCAGATGCTGACGGCTGCGCAAGAGCTCAAGTTCGAGCTCGCAGCGCGATTGCGCGATGAGGTGCAAGACCTGAAGCGTGACCTGCGTCAAATGGAGAAGGCAGGCCACGCGTAACGGTGCTCTAAGACGGGCAGTGCATGAGGGGCTTCGGTCCCGAGCGATCGAACTCGTGCTCGTTCATCGGGTGACCGCACAGGGGGCAGGCCTTCGCCACAGACGACTCAACCGGCGTGCTCTCGTACGGACCGACTGATGCGGGGCCAGCGAACTTGATGAGGCGTGAGTTCAAGAACGTGTACAGGCCTCCGGCTTCGCGGATACGCGTGCGGAGCGGCTTCTTCTCAGGCATATTCCTTAGTGTACTAAACATTAGGTCGTATAGAATGCAGATATGACGATTTCACGTGACGACATGCTTGCCCTAGACAGTCAATTGTGCTTCGCGCTCGTCACTGCTGCACGCAACGTCGTATCGATTTATCGTCCCATTCTGGAGCCGCTGGGCTTGACTCATCCGCAGTATCTCGTGATGCTCGCGCTGTGGGAGAGTTCGTCGCGCACGCTCAATGACCTCGCCGATGCTCTCGCCATGGATCCCGCGACAGCCTCGCCGTTAGTAAAGCGGCTGGAGGTTATGGGGTTGGTGGCTCGTCAGCGCAGTGCGACCGACGAGCGACGCCTCGATATCGTCGTTACCCTCGAAGGGCGAGCGCTCCGTGATCGCGCCCTGGAGGTTCCACCCGCCGTCATCGAAGCCACCGGAATGACCCTTGATGACATTGTGGCGCTGCGCGAGTCGTTGCGGCCGTTCGCCGGGAGAAAGTTGGTGACCAATGCTTCGGAATGATGAGACCTCCCTCATCCGCTTTCCTGAGAAACGGCTGAATTGCGCCGGAATGTAGCGACTTTGCACGTTGAGAGGATGAGAACCATCTCAGGCTGAGCAGTTTGCCCGGTGCGATCCCTAGGCTCGCGCGAGAGGGCGGCGTTGTGCCGTACCCGCCCGTGAGAAGGGATCCACAAGCATGTCTTCATCATCCATGCGGCGCCGTCGCGCAGGTCTCGCCGTCGTCACGACGGTCGCGCTGGCCTGCGGCGGTGCACTTGCCGCAACCCCGGCAACCGCAGCCGACCCGGTCACGATTAACCTCGTGACCTTCAACGACTTTCACGGTCGTCTGCAGAACGAGCCGCGCTCCGATGCCGCCGGCATTGCGGCGCTCGCCGGCGCCATTTCGGAAATCCGCGCCGGCAACCCGAACACCGTTGTTGCGGCGGCGGGAGACCTCGTCGGCGCTTCGACGTTCACATCGTTCATTCAAAATGACGAACCGACGATTGCCGCGCTGACCGCTGCCGGCCTTGATGTGAGTGCAGCGGGCAACCACGAGTTTGACCAGGGCTGGGCGGATCTTCGCGACCGCATTCAACCGCTAGCCGGCTGGCAATACATTGCCGCCAACCTGCACGATCGCGTCACTGGTGACCCGATCATGCCCGAGTACTACACCCAAACATTTGACGGCGTAACGATTGGCTTCATCGGCGCCGTCACCAACGAACTGCCATCGCTCGTGAGCCCCGCGGGGATTGCCGACGTCGTTATCGGCGACGTTGCCGACAACGTCAACCGGGTGGCTGACGACCTGCGTGATGGCGACCCCGCCAACGGTGAGGCCGATGTGGTCGTTCTTCTCGTGCACGAGGGCGCAGCCGATACGACGCTCGCATCCGCAACAGACCCGGCGTCACCGTTCGGTCGCATCGTGACGCAGGTTGATGGCGACGTTAACGCTATTGTTTCTGGCCACACGCACCTCGCGTACAACCACGTGATTGACGGGCGACCGGTCATCTCTTCCGGGCGATACGGTGAGATGTTCTCTGACATGGAGATCGTCGTTGATCCCACCTCGAAGCAGCTCGTCTCGATGACGAACGAGACGTTCTCGATGAAGACCAACGGGGTACTCAACTATCCCGAAGACCAGGCTATTCTCACCGACATCGTGGAGCCCGCCGCCCTCGTCGCGGCCGAAAAGGGCAAGGTTTCGCTGGGATCGATCACCGGTGACTTCAATCGCGCACTGAAGTCGGACGGCAGCACGGAGGCGCGCGGCGGCGAATCAGTCTTGGGCAACTGGGTTGCCGACGTGCACCTGTGGGCAGCGCAGCAGGCCAAGCCCGAAACGCAGATCGCGTTCATGAACCCTGGTGGCCTCCGCGCTGACATGCCATACGCAGGCACCTCAGCAGAAGACCCCGACGGCAACGTGACCTTCAAGGAAGCGGCCGATGTACAGCCGTTCGCCAACACACTGATGACGCTGACGCTCACCGGTGAGCAGATTCGCCAGGTGCTCGAGCAACAGTGGCAACCGGCCGGGTCTTCGCGCCCGTTCCTCAAGCTCGGTGTGAACGATGGTTTCCAGTACACGTTCAACCCGACAGCAGCGCTGGGCGAGCACATCACATCGATGACGCTCAACGGTGTCGAGATTGACCCCGCGGCGTCGTACGTTGTCGTGGCCAATAGCTTCTTGGCTACGGGCGGAGACAACTTCGGTGCCTTTAAGAACGGCGTCGGCCTTGCTGACTCCGGTCTCAGCGACCTCCAGTCGGTGGTGGACTGGTTCGATGCACACCCCACGGCGACCCCCGACCTCGCGCAGCGCGCCGTTGGGGTCGTCGCAAGTGCACCCGCGGATGCTGCTGGCTTTGTTGCGGGGGAGACCGTGACGCTCGACCTGTCCGGCCTGGAGTTCACGACTACCGAGGCGCTTGCCGGCACGGTGACCGCAACGCTCGGCTCGGCATCCGCCACCGCTGACATCACTCGCACAGTGACCGACAACGATGACCTCACCGGCCAGGCCACGGTCTCGCTCGTGGTTCCCGCGGACGTCTCCGGTGACGTCAGCATCGCCGTGACGACCCCCACCGGAACCTCGGTGATGGTTCCGCTCACCGTGCAGGTTCCGGTCGTCAAGGCCGACACCACGACGGTGGCGTTTGCGAACAAGGTGCTCGCGAAATCCAACCAGAAGATCAAGGTGACCGCGCTCGTGTGGGCAGACGGCGCCCAGGTCGCCGGAACCGTCACGGTTTACGACGGCGACACGGTCGTGGGCACCGGAACGGTGAACAAGCACGGCGTTGCGAAGATCACGGTGTCGGGCCTCGCCGTTGGCTCGCACAAACTGATCGCGGTCTACGAGGGCAACGACGAGCTCAATAGCTCGACGAGTTCCGGGTGGCCCATCTACGTGTGGCGCTAGTCGCTGACACGGTGGACACCAGTGGGTGGAAGGCAACGGGCCTTTCACCCACTGTGTTTTTGCCGAGAGGGAGCCCGTGCGACCTCAGTGTCGGAGGCCACGCCTAGACTTGTCGGGTGCCCATTGTCTCTGTTCCGAACTCATCCAAACTGACCGTTCGTGGCGCTCGCGTCCACAACCTGCAAAACGTTGATCTCGACATTCCTCGTGACGCCATGGTCGTCTTTACCGGCCTTTCTGGTTCCGGTAAATCCAGCCTCGCGTTCGACACGATCTTCGCTGAAGGCCAACGTCGCTATGTGGAGTCGCTCAGCGCCTACGCACGTCAGTTTTTGGGGCAGGTAGACCGACCCGATGTCGATTTCATCGAGGGGTTGAGCCCAGCGGTCTCGATCGACCAGAAGTCAACGAACCGCAACCCGCGCTCAACGGTCGGCACAATCACGGAGATTTACGACTACATGCGTCTTCTGTGGGCACGCATTGGTGTGCCGCACTGCCCGGAGTGTGGCGAAGTCATCCAACGCCAGACCGTGCAGCAGATCGCCGACCAGCTGATGGATCTACCTGAACGCACGCGCTACCAGGTGGTGGCTCCCGTCGTCTCCCAGAAGAAGGGTGAGTTCGTTGAGCTCTTCCGCGAGCTCGGTGCCAAGGGCTTCAGCCGCGCGATGGTCGACGGCGAAATGATTCAGTTGGCTGAACCGCCGACGCTCAAGAAGAGCTACAAGCACGACATCGCCGTCGTCATCGATCGTCTCGTGGCGGGCCCCGGCATTCTGAGCCGCATCACCGACTCGGTCGAGACGGCGCTCGGCCTGACGAACGGCATCGTGCAGGTCAACTTCGTGGATGAAGAGGGCGACGATGCATGGCAGTCGTTCTCCGAAAAGCTCGCGTGCCCCAACGGGCACCCCGTGCAGTTGACTGAGATTGAACCACGCACGTTCTCGTTTAACGCGCCGTTCGGTGCGTGCCCGACGTGCTCGGGTTTGGGCACCCGCATGTCGGTCGACAGCGAGCTGCTGCTCGGCGACGTTGAGCTTTCAATTCGCGATGGCGTCGTGATTCCGTGGACGACCCAGGGCAAGGGTCTCTTCCAGTACTACGAACGCCTGCTTGAGGGTCTCGCACGAGACCTCGATTTCTCGCTGGACACCCCGTGGAACCAGCTGAGCACGGAGGTGCAAGAGGCCGTTCTGCACGGTGAGAACTACAAGGTCACGGTGAAGTGGAAGAACCGCTACGGCCGTGAAATGCGGTACGCGTCGGGCTTCGAAGGCGTGGTTCCCTACATTGAGCGCCAGTACCAGCAGGCCGAGACCGACACACAGCGTCAGCGCTGGGCTGAGTACCTTCGCGAGGTTCCGTGTGCTGCGTGCGACGGCGACCGCTTGAAGCCTGAAGTGCTGTCGGTGCTGATCCACGGCCACTCGATTGCCACGACCACGCGGCTGAGCCTTGCTGAGGCTCACGAGTTCTTCGACAAGCTCGAGCTGAACGACCGTGAGGCGAAGATCGCGGCACAGGTGTTGCGCGAGATTCGGCTGCGTCTGCAGTTCTTGATTCAGGTGGGTCTGACGTACCTCAACCTGTCGCGCTCCGCTGGCTCGCTGTCGGGTGGTGAGGCGCAGCGCATTCGTCTGGCGACCCAGATTGGTTCTGGCCTGACGGGTGTGCTCTATGTGCTCGATGAGCCGAGCATTGGCCTGCACCAGCGTGACAACCGTCGCCTCATTCAGACGCTCGTCGCGCTGCGCGACCTGGGCAACACGCTCATCGTCGTCGAGCACGATGAAGAGACCATTGAAGCGGCCGACTGGATCGTTGACATCGGCCCGGGCGCTGGCGTTCACGGCGGCACCGTCGTGCACTCTGGCCCGTACCCTGAGCTCCTCGCCGACACGGCCTCGATGACGGGTGACTACCTTTCTGGCCGTCGCTCCATCGCGTTGCCTGAGAAGCGTCGCGCGATCGACCCTGACCGTCAGATTTCGGTTGTCGGAGCAAAAGCAAACAACCTGCGTGATGTGACGGCTGACTTCCCGCTCGGTGTCTTCACCGCCGTCACCGGCGTCAGCGGTTCTGGTAAGTCGTCCCTTGTCAACGACATCCTGTACCGCGTTCTTGCCGGCCGCCTGAACGGTGCCCGCACGCTCCCCGGTAAGCACTTGCGCGTCACAGGCCTCGACAACCTGGACAAGGTCGTGCACGTCGACCAGGCGCCGATTGGGCGCACGCCGCGCTCCAACCCAGCGACCTACACCGGTGTGTTTGACCGCATTCGCACCCTGTTCTCGGAGACCACCGAGGCCAAGGTGCGCGGCTACCAGCCGGGTCGCTTCTCGTTTAACGTCAAGGGCGGCCGCTGTGAGGCCTGCTCGGGTGACGGAACCATCAAGATCGAGATGAACTTCCTGCCAGACGTGTACGTGGCGTGTGAAGTGTGCCAGGGCAAGCGATACAACCGCGACACCCTCGCCGTGCACTACAAGGGCAAGAACATCGCCGAAGTGCTCGAGATGCCGATCGCAGAAGCGGCCGAATTTTTCGAACCTATCCAGGCGATTCACCGCTACCTGAAGACCCTCGTTGACGTGGGCCTCGGCTACGTACGCCTCGGGCAGTCGGCCACGACGCTGTCTGGCGGTGAAGCGCAGCGTGTCAAGCTCGCGACCGAACTGCAGCGCCGCAGCAACGGCCGCAGCATTTATGTGCTCGACGAGCCGACCACGGGTCTGCACTTCGAAGACGTCCGTAAGCTCCTCGAAGTGCTCAATGAGCTCGTCGACAAGGGCAACACGGTTGTTGTCATCGAGCACAACCTTGACGTCATCAAGTCTGCCGACTGGGTTATCGACCTGGGCCCCGAGGGCGGGTCCGGCGGTGGCATGGTCATGGCGACCGGAACCCCCGAAGACATTGCGCTGGCGGAGGGTAGCCACACCGGACACTTCCTCGCAGAGATCTTTGCGAAGGCTGGCGTTGATCCGGCACAGGTGGCACGCCCGAAGCTGGTGAAGAAGAAGGCAGTGGAACCAGTGAAGAAGGCGACTGCGAAGAAGAAGACCTCGGCGGCGCGGGCTAAGAAAGCTAGCTAATGGCCAGCGATCTGCCCTACAAGCCGAAGCCGGGGGAGATTCCGACCAACCCCGGCGTGTATCGCTTTCGTGATGCCGCGGGGCGCGTGCTCTACGTTGGCAAGGCGAAGAGCCTGCGTCAGCGGTTGTCGAACTATTTCGCACCGTTGCACACCCTGCACGAACGCACGCGTCGGATGGTCACGACGGCGGCAAGTGTGGAATGGACGGTCGTCGATAGCGACGTTGATTCGCTCCAGCTGGAGTACATGTGGATCAAGGAGTTCGATCCGCCCTTCAACGTGCGGTACAAAGACGACAAGTCGTACCCGTACATGGCGATCACGCTGGCAGATGAGGCCCCGCGCGTAATCGTGACGCGCAACCCCAAAATTCGGGGAGCCAAGTATTTCGGGCCGTACCCGAAGGTCTGGGCGGTGCACGACACCATCGATCAAATGATCAAGGTGTTTCCGATTCGCACGTGCTCGGACGCAGCCTACAAACGCGCCATGCAGTCGGGGCGCCCATGCTTTCCCGGTCAGATCGGCCGCTGCGGCGGACCGTGCTCGATGAAAGTGACGATCGAAGAACACCGCGAGATGGTGAATGACTTCGTCGCGTTCATGTCGGGTGGCGACTCCCGCTTCACGAAGAAGCTCACCGCTCAAATGCAACAGGCCGCGGCCGACATGGATTACGAAGCGGCCGCAAAGTATCGTGACCAACTCGCCTCCATCGAAGCCGTCCTGAGCAAGAGCGCACTCGTCTTGCCAGCAGACGAAGACGCCGACCTGTTCGGCATTGCCGAAGATGAACTGGCAGCTGCCGTGCAACACTTCATCATTCGCGGTGGGCGTGTGCGCGGTGTGCGCTCCACGACGGTCGAGAAAGAAATCGACATCAGTGGTGCGGAGCTGGTCGATCAGCTCTTGCAGCGCGTCTACGGCGACGCGAACCCGGAGTCCATTCCCAAGCGAGTATTGGTTCCGTCGCTTCCTGATGATGCTGCAGAACTCGAGCAGTGGTTGCGTGCACGGCGGGGCAAATCAGTGCAGCTTAAGGTTGCGCAGCGTGGCCAAATGGCCGACATCATGAAAACGGCAACCCTCAATGCGTCGCAAGCGCTCATGCTGCACAAGACGCGTCGCTCTGCCGACTACGTGTCTCGTTCGCGCGCACTCACCGACCTGCAGGAAGCTCTCGGGCTGGAAACGGCGCCACTGCGCATCGAGTGTTACGACATTTCGCACCTCTCCGGCACGAACGTCGTCGCGTCGATGGTCGTGTTTGAAGACGGCTTGCCGCGCAAAGACCAATACCGGTCGTTCAACATTGCCGAAACCACCGACGACACCGACTCGATGTATCAAGTGCTATCGCGCCGCCTCGCCCGCGTGGACGACGACGCCGAAGCGGTCGATGAAGCCGGCAATCGCAAGCGATTTGCCTACCCGCCGCAATTGCTCGTCGTCGACGGTGGCCAGCCACAGGTTGCCGCAGCAGCGCGCGCCCTGGCCGACGCTGGCCGCACCGATATTGCGCTATGCGGCGTTGCGAAGCGCCTCGAAGAGATCTGGTTGCCCGGTGACGACTATCCCGTCATTTTGCCGCGCACCAGTGAGGCCCTGTATTTGGTGCAACGCTTGCGCGACGAGGCGCACCGATTCGCCATCACGCACCAGCGCAAGCGTCGCAAACGTGACATCACCACGGTGCTTGCCGAGGTTCCGGGTCTGGGGGAGACCCGCATCAAAACGCTCTTGCGGCACTTTGGCTCTGTCACGGCGCTGAAGAACGCGACCGCGGCAGAAATCACCCAGGTGCCGGGTATTGGCCAGGGTCTCGCAGAAACAATTAGCGAGCACCTGAAAGCTCGGTAGTCTTGATGTAGCGAGAGGAGCACAGCGTGAGCACGTCAGACGAGGGCCAGGTCCTCATCGTCACGGGAATGTCGGGGGCAGGGCGCTCGACGGTAGCGAACGCGCTGGAAGACCTGGGATGGTACGTCGTCGACAACCTCCCGCCGCAAATGTTGCGTCCGCTGCTCGACTTTTCCAGTGCGAGCGGAACCTCATTCCCTCGCGTTGCGGTCGTGATCGACGTGCGTGGCGGCACCCTCTTCGCGGAATTGCCCGACGTGCTGCAAGAACTGCGCCGACGTGGTGACACCCGATTGGTGTTCCTCGACGCTTCTGATGAGGTTTTGGTGCGCCGTTTTGAAGCCGTGCGCCGACCGCACCCCCTGCAAGGGGAGGGCACGCTCGTCGACGGTATTCACGCCGAGCGCGAGCGCCTGCGTATGGTGCGGGAGAGCGCCGACGTCTTGATCGACACCACCAACTTCAACATTCACCAGTTGGCGAATGCCGTTTCTGACACGTTCCGCGACGAGGATTCGTCAAAACACGACGTCACGGTGATGAGCTTTGGCTTCAAATACGGTCTCCCGACTGATGCGGATTTCGTGGCTGACATGCGTTTTCTTCCCAACCCGTTTTGGAACGAAGAGCTGCGCCCGTTCACCGGAAAAGATGCCGCAGTCTCGGACTACGTGCTTTCCCAGCCAGGAGCGAGCGAGTTCATTGAGAGTTACGCCGCAGCCGTTCGGGCGGCGATTGACGGGTATCAGCGAGAGAACAAGCGCCACTCGGTTATCGCTGTCGGTTGCACGGGCGGCAAGCACCGCTCAGTCGCAACGTCTATCGAATTGGCAAAACGCTTGGCAGAAGTGCCAGGCATTGCCGTTCGAGTGAAGCATCGAGACCTCGGTCGAGAGTAAGATAGAAGTTCCGCCTTTTTGCGCGCTCCCGACTTTTTATTTGAAACAGAGGTACCCCAGTGGCACTGACCGCCGATGTCAAAGGCGAACTCGTCTCGATTCGCGACCCGCGCCCTTCGGTTCGCGTTGCAGAGCTGACGAGCATCCTGCGTTTCGCTGGCGGACTGCACTCGATTGCCGGCCGCGTTGCGGTCGAAGCTGAAGTCGATGCCGAAGTCCTCGCGCGCCGTGTGGCTCGCGATCTTGTTGAAATTTACGCTGCCCGTCCGGAGATTGTTCCGGTTCAGGCCTCAGGCTCGCACTCGGGCAACCACTGGGCTGTTCGCGTGATCGAAGGTGGCGAAACGCTCGCCCGCCAGACCGGTCTGCTCGACCAGCGCCGTCGCCCTGTTCGTGGCCTGCCCAACCGTCTCACTACGGGCACGCGTGATGACCTGGCCGCCATCTGGCGCGGTGCATTCCTCGCCGCCGGAACACTGACCGAGCCCGGTCGTTCTGCCGCAGTGGAGGTCAGTGCACCGTCGGGTGAAGCGGCGATGGCCCTTGTCGGCGCCGCACACCGCATGGGCATCGCGACGAAGGCCCGTGAGGTCCGTGGCGTGCCGCGCGTTGTTGTCCGCGAGGGCGAGTCGATTCGTGCGATTCTCGCCGCGATGGGTGCTGTGCGCACCGCCGCTGCGTGGGATGAAATGCGTCAGCGCCGCGAAGTACGTGCCGGCGTGAACCGCCTCGTCAACTTCGATGACGCCAACCTTCGTCGCTCGGCACAGGCTGCCGTTGCCGCGTGTGCTCGCATCGAGCGCGCGCTGGAGATCCTGGCCGATGAGGTACCTGATCACCTCCGTCAGGCTGGTGAGCTACGCCTTGCGCACCGTGACGCGAGCCTCGATGAGCTGGGCCACCGCGCTGACCCGCCGCTGACCAAGGACGCCGTCGCAGGTCGCATCCGTCGCCTCCTGGCGATGGCAGACAAGCGCGCCGAGGTTGAGGGAATCCCCGGAACCGAAGCTGCGGTTCCAACCGGCGAAGACTAAACACCGCCAATACTTTACCCGCCGCCCGGCACGGGAATCTTCCCGAGCCGGGCGGCGTTGGCGTCGGTAGGATGAAAATGATTGACCCTCCCGCTTCGGCGGTTCCGGGGGTCACCAAGGCGCCCGATGGGTGCGGACCAGAAAGAAGCGAAATAATGGCGACATACACGCTGCCAGAGCTCACCTACGACTACTCGGCTCTCGAGCCTGCAATCAGTGGTGCCATCATGGAACTGCACCACGGAAAGCACCACCAGGCCTACGTGACCGGTGCCAACACGGCCCTCGAGCAGCTGGCTGAAGCACGTGCGGCAGGCAACTTCGCAAACATCAACAAGCTCGAGAAGGACCTCGCGTTCAACCTTGGTGGTCACACCAACCACTCGATCTTCTGGACCAATATGTCGCCGAACGGTGGCGACAAGCCCACCGGCGAGCTTGAAGCCGCAATCACGGATCACTTTGGTTCGTTCGACGCATTCCAGGCACACTTCACCGCCGCAGCACTCGGCGTGCAGGGTTCGGGTTGGGCTGGCCTGTTCTGGGACTCGATCGGTGAGAACCTGATCATTCAGCAGTTCTTCGACCAGCAGTCACAGTTTGCCGCGGGTTCCGTGCCGCTGCTGCTCCTTGACGTCTGGGAGCACGCATACTACCTCGACTACAAGAACGTCCGTGCCGACTATGTCAAGGCGTTCTGGAACATTGCGAACTGGGACAACGTGCAGACACGTTTTGAAACAGCACGCACGCAGAGCAAGGGCCTGCTGGTACAGTCGTGAACGGTGGCGTCCCCGGTTGGGATCACCACCGGGGACGCCGATGTCCGCGAAACTATTCGTCACGCGTTCATCGGCGCGCGTGACAGACCACTAGGGAGCATAAGTGGCTGTAAAGATTGGCATTAACGGCTTCGGCCGTATCGGGCGCAACTACCTGCGCGCGGCTCTGGCACAGGGTGCCGACCTCGAGGTTGTTGCCGTCAACGACCTCACCGACAACAAGACCCTCGCGCACTTGTTGAAGTACGACTCGATCCTTGGTCGCCTCGACCAGGACGTAACGTACGACGACGAGTCGATCACGGTGGGCGACAAGGTTATTCGGGTGTTCGAGGAGCGCGACCCCGCAAACCTGCCCTGGGGCGAGCTCGGTGTTGACATCGTTATCGAGTCGACGGGTCGTTTCACGAAGGCCGAAGACGCTGGCAAGCACATCGCTGGCGGCGCCAAGAAGGTCCTCATTTCGGCACCCGCAACGGGTGAAGACGCAACGTTCGTCATGGGTGTTAACGAGCACCTGTACGACCCCGCTGCGCATCACATCATCTCGAACGCCTCGTGCACCACGAACTGCCTCGCGCCACTCGCGAAGGTGTTCAACGATAACTTCGGTATCGAGAACGGTCTGATGACCACGGTTCACGCCTACACGGCTGACCAGAACCTGCAGGATGGCCCGCACAGCGACCTTCGTCGTGCACGCGCCGCCGCGGTCAACATTGTTCCGACGTCGACGGGCGCTGCCAAGGCTATTGGCCTGGTTCTCCCGGAGCTCAAGGGCAAGCTTGACGGCTTCGCACTGCGCGTTCCGGTTCCCACCGGCTCGATCACTGACCTCACGGTGACGGCTTCGCGTCCGGTCACGCTGGACGAGGTTAAGGCTGTCTACAAGGCTGCCGCGGCTGAGGGCCCCCTCGCCGGCATCCTGAAGTACACCGAAGATGAAATCGTCTCCAGCGACATCGTCACTGACCCGCACTCCTCGATCTTCGACGCAGGTCTGCTGCGCGTTATCGGCAACCAGGTCAAGCTGTCCAGCTGGTACGACAACGAGTGGGGTTACTCCAACCGCCTCGTAGACCTCACCGAATACGTTGGAGAGCGCCTCTAAATATGACTCTGCGAACCCTCGACTCGCTCGGAAACCTGGCGGGTAAGCGCGTTATCGTGCGCTGCGACCTGAACGTGCCGTTGAAAGACGGCATTATTACGGACGACGGCCGCATCCGCGCCTCACTTCCTACGCTGAACACCCTCATTAACCAGGGTGCTCGTGTAATCGTGTGTTCTCACCTCGGGCGTCCCGAGGGTGCACCGGACGAGCGCTACAGCCTCGCTCCGGTTGCGCAGCGTCTTGCCGAACTCCTCGGCAAGCCGGTCGCGTTTGCGCGCGACACGGTAGGGGAGTCGGCGCAAGAAGCAGCAGCTGGTCTCGATGACGGCGGCATCGCCGTCATCGAGAACCTGCGCTTCAACCCGGGCGAGACCAGCAAAGATGCGGGCGAGCGTGCAGCGTTCGCCCAGCAGCTGGCTGCCCTGGGCGACGTCCTCGTCTCTGACGGATTCGGCGTTGTCCACCGCAAGCAGGCCTCTGTCTACGAACTGGCGCAGCTGGTTCCGTCTGCCGCGGGCCTGCTGATTGCAACCGAACTTGATGTGCTTGATCGCCTCACCGAGAACCCGGAGCGCCCTTACACGGTCGTGCTTGGCGGCTCGAAGGTCTCCGACAAGCTCGGTGTTATTGAGCACCTGTTGCCGCGCGTTAACCGCATTCTGATCGGCGGCGGCATGCTCTTCACGTTCCTGAAGGCGGAGGGCCACAACGTGGGCTCAAGCCTCTTGGAAGAAGACCAGCTCGACACCGTTCGCGGCTATCTCGCTGACGCGCGTGAGCGCGGCGTAGAGATCGTGCTGCCGACGGATGTCGTCGTCGCGGAGAAGTTTGCCGCTGACGCTGCACACGAAGTCGTTCCTGCGAATGCCATTGAAGAGACGAGCTTCGGAACCAGTGGCATCGGCCTCGACATTGGTCCAGAAACGTCGAAGGCTTTCGCTGACGCCGTGCGCTCCAGCAAGACCGTGTTCTGGAACGGCCCGATGGGCGTGTTCGAGTTCGCCGCGTTTGCTGGCGGCACGAAGGCCGTCGCGCAGGCTCTCACCGCCGTTGACGGCTTGAGTGTGGTCGGCGGTGGCGACTCTGCCGCAGCCGTACGCCAGCTCGGATTCAACGATGACCAGTTCGGTCACATCTCCACCGGTGGTGGAGCCAGCCTCGAATTCCTCGAAGGTAAGAAGCTTCCCGGACTGGAGGTCCTCGGATGGTCGTAACGCGTATCCCCCTCATCGCGGGTAACTGGAAGATGAACCTGGATCACCTCCAGGCCGTCGCATTCGTGCAGAAGCTGCACTGGACTCTGAAAGACGCGAAGTTTGAGTCCAGCGCGGTTGAGCTGGCGGTGTTCCCGCCGTTCACCGGCATTCGCTCGGTGCAGACGCTCATCGACGCTGACAAGATTCCGTTCTCGCTGGGCGCGCAAGACATTTCGGCACACGACTCGGGTGCGTACACCGGTGAAATTTCCGGCCTGTTCCTCTCCAAACTCAAGTGCGGCTACGTCATCATCGGTCACTCCGAACGTCGCGACTACCACAACGAGACCGATGAGATCGTGGCCGCGAAGACGAAGGCCGCCATCAAGCACGGGGTTGTTCCGGTGATTTGCGTCGGTGAAACCGCAGAAGACCTGGAGAAGCACGGCGCGAGCGCTGTTCCGGTCGCTCAGCTGCGCGTTGCCCTCGACGGTCTCGACAAGAAGTCTGACATCGTCGTTGCGTACGAGCCGGTGTGGGCCATTGGCTCCGGCCAGGCGGCAACTCCGACGCAGGCGCAGGATGTTTGCAAGGCCCTCCGCGGCGTCATTGCCGAGACTCTGGGTGACGATGCGGCTGCCCGCACCCGCATTCTGTACGGCGGATCCGTCAAGGCCAACAACATCGCTGCGTTCATGCGCGAGCCCGATGTTGATGGTGCTTTGGTTGGCGGCGCAAGCCTTGTGGTCGACGAGTTCGCGGCAATCGCGCGCTTTCCGAGCCACGTCGGCGTCTAGCGTTTCGCTCTGGCAGATTCGTCTTCTCCCATATACTGGAGTTTCGTGCGCGATCCGTTCGCACTTGAAAGGTTTTCCCGTGGCTATTCTTGAGCTCATCCTGCAGATTGTGCTGGGCCTCACCAGCTTGCTGCTGACCCTGCTGATCCTTCTCCACAAGGGTCGTGGTGGCGGTCTCAGTGACATGTTCGGTGGCGGAATGAGCGCCTCGTATGGTTCGAGCGGACTCGCCGAGCGCAACCTGAACCGCTTCACCGTGGTTCTTGCTCTCGTCTGGTTCGTGACGATTGTTGGCCTCGGCCTGATCACCAAGTTCAACGGATTGGCAGGCTAATGGCTACCGGAGGTAACGCTATTCGGGGTACCCGCGTTGGCGCTGGCCCCATGGGCGAGCAGGATCACGGCTACCACGCTGACCGCCTGGCGGTTTCGTACTGGGACGCGCTCGGCAACGAGACGGTTCGCTATTTCGCGGCCAACCTGCCGGAAGAAGAAATTCCGGAGCAGATTGACTCGCCGCAGTCGGGTCTGCCCGCCGGTCGCGACAAGAACAACCCGCCGGCGCTGGCAAAGCCCGAGCCCTACAAGACGCACCTCGCATACGTGAAGGAGCGTCGTACCGACGAAGAGGCTGTTCAGCTTCTCGACGAGGCTCTGGCTGCCGTGCGCGCACGTCGCGGTCAGTAAGACATC
Source organism: uncultured Microbacterium sp. (assembly GCA_947503655.1). Lineage (GTDB taxonomy): Bacteria > Actinomycetota > Actinomycetes > Actinomycetales > Microbacteriaceae > Microbacterium. The sequence continues at coordinate 15,194 of CANNEP010000013.1, read as the reverse complement.
ACAACGAGAAAGGGCGGGAGCATTTAGCTCCCGCCCTTCTTTGTTGTCTCCGTGCGTTTAGAAGCTCGGGTCGATCAGTTCTGCCGGCACCTGACCGGCGGCGGCTTCGTCAACGATGATGATCGTGCGGCTCGTGCCCTTGGCACCGGCAGCCGGTACCTGCTCGTAGTTTGCGCCAGCAAGAATGAGTCCGAGGGCTCCCGCCTTCTCTTCACCCGCAACGACCATCCACACCCGACGCGACGAGTTGATGACCGGTCGGGTCAGCGAAATGCGCTCGGCTGGCGGCTTGGGGGAGTTGCGCACCGCGACGGCGGCCCGGTCGGTCACCGTGATTGCTGAACGGTCGGGGAAGAGCGACGCAATGTGACCGTCGGGGCCAACGCCAAGGAAGCAGACGTCAAACGTCGGCCACGCGTTCGCGCCGTCGGCAAAGCTCGCCAGCTCGGCCGCGTAGGCGTCGGCCGCTTCATCGAGCGTGAGCCCTTCGTCGGCCGCCGGCATTTCGTGGATGTTCGCGGCGGGCACGTCGAGCTGGTCAAGCAGCGCGTCGCGCGCCTGCAGCTCATTGCGGTCAGCATCGCCGCGAGCAACCCAACGCTCGTCACTCCACCAGAAGTGCACGGCCGACCAGTTCACCAGGTCACGCAATGGATTTTCGGCGACCGCGGCCAACACAGCGATTCCCATGGTTCCGCCGGTCAGTGACACGTGAACCGCGCGATCCTCCGACGCATCCATGGCGACCTTGCCGAGAAACCGCTTCGCGACGCTTTCGGCGAGCTCGGCGGGAGTCGGTACGACGACGACACGCTTTTCGGTCATGCTGGCTGCCCTTCCGAAGCGGGCCCGAGGCGGTCCCATCCTTCTGAGATGACTCGACCGTACAGCACGTCAGGGTCAAGGCGACGCAGCTCTTCGGCCAGGCACTCGCGCAGGGTGCGGCGAGGAAGCGGGAGATCGTGATCCGGTTGCCCGGGTTGCGTCAGCAACGCGATACCTGGTTCCGGGCGCTCCAACAGGATGTCACCCGAAGCACGCGTCATGCGCACGCTCTTGATGCCTTCGCGCCAGTTCTCGTGCGATTCGTAAACCCACTTCACCGGCACATCGAGTTGCAAGCGCAACCACGCGGCGAGGAGGCCGGTGGAGGGGGATTCAGCGGAACCATGGACTTCGACCGCGGTGACTTGGTCGTACGGCGGCTGGTCAAGAACCGCGGCAAGCTGTTCACGCCAGTAGGTGAGGCGCGTCCACGCCAGGTCGGTGTCTCCCGGAGCGTAGCCCTCGCCGAGGTTCGACAAACGCTTGAGCGTGTCGGGGTCGGTGGAGGCATCCGTGATGCGGCGCTGTGCGATGCGGCCCAGGGGGCTGGTGGCAGGGCGCAGGGGCGGCTGGTCGGGCCACCACACGACGACGGGAGCGTCGGGGAGGAGTAGACCAGTCACGAGGCTCTCCTCGTTAGACGCGGCAGCACCGAAAGCGCGCAACACGATGACCTCGCTCGCGCCTGCGTCGCCGCCCACGCGAATCTGCGCGTCGAGGCGGGCGTCTTCCGACTTGCTCGTCATCAGCACGATGACGCGCATCGGGTGCTCACGCGAGGCGTCGTTAGCGGCGTGAATCGCCGGTTCAGCAGCCTCTTCGCGTGTCGCGATGACAAGCGTCAGAACACGGCCGAGCGCAACGGCGCCGCCCTCTTCGCGAACCTGCACGAGGCGCTTTGCCACCTGGCTAATCGTGGTGTCAGGAAGATCAACGATCATGGTCGCCTCCAGCTGCGTCCGTCGCGTGCCAGCATTTGGTCGGCACTCGCCGGACCCCACGAGCCGGGCGCGTACTGGTCAAGGGGGCCGCCGAGTGATGCCCAATACTCTTCGACCGGGTCAAGGATGCGCCACGACTCTTCGACCTCTTCGTGCCGCGGGAACAGCGGCGGGTCACCGAGCAACACGTCCAGAATGAGACGCTCGTATGCTTCGGGGCTGGCCTCGGTGAAGGCGTGACCGTAGCCGAAGTCCATCGTGACGTCACGAACGTGCGTGCCGGTTCCGGGAACCTTTGAACCAAACTTGAGCGTGACGCCCTCATCGGGCTGCACCCGGATCACGAGCGCGTTCTGGCCGAGGTCGGGCGTGCTACCGCGTGAGAATAGGTGCTCGGGCGCGCGCTTGAAGACGACGGCGATCTCGGTGACACGGCGGCCGAGGCGCTTGCCGGTGCGGAGGTAGAACGGCACACCTGCCCAACGGCGGGTGTTGATTTCGAGCTTCACGGCGGCGTACGTCTCGGTGGCGGAGTCTGGCGCCATTCCCTCTTCAGTGAGGAAGCTGCGCACTTCTTCGCCACCCTGCCAACCGCCCGCGTACTGGCCGCGTGCGGTCGCCGTGGAGAGGTCGTCGGGAAGGGTGACCGCGGCGAGAACCTTTTCTTTCTCGGCGCGGAGGTGGTCGGCGCTGAGACTGATGGGTTCTTCCATGGCGGTCAACGCCAGGAGCTGCAGAAGGTGGTTCTGGATGACGTCGCGCGCGGCACCGACACCGTCGTAGTAGCCAGCACGGCCACCGACACCGATGTCTTCTGCCATCGTGATCTGCACGTGGTCGACGTAGTTGCGGTTCCAGATCGGCTCGTACAGCTCGTTAGCGAAGCGCAGCGCCAAAATATTCTGCACCGTCTCTTTACCGAGATAGTGGTCGATGCGGAAGATGGCGTCGGGTGCGAACGTCGACTCGAGCGCTTCGTTGAGTTCGCGTGCCGACTCGAGGTTGTGCCCGAAGGGCTTCTCGATGACGACGCGGCGCCAGCGATCGGGGTCTTGCTCGCTGCTAACCAGACCAGACTCGCGGAGCTGGCGGGCCACCGTCGGGAAGTCCTTCGGCGGAATCGAGAGGTAGAACGCATGGTTGCCCATGGTTCCGCGTACGCGATCCAACTCCTCGACGGTGTCACGCAGGCTCTGGAAGCTCGCCGGGTCGTCAAACGTACCCTGCACGAAGCGAATTCCCTCGAGGAGCTGCTTCCACGTCTCTTCGCGGAATTCGGTGCGCGCGTGCGCCCGAACCGCGTCGTAGACCACCTGAGCGAAGTCTTGGTCTTCCCAATCGCGGCGCGCGAAGCCCACGAGGGCGAACCCCGGGGGCAACAGGCCGCGGTTGGCCAAGTCGTACACAGCGGGCATCAGCTTCTTGCGCGAGAGATCACCGGTGACACCAAAGATCACCAGGGCGCTGGGCCCGGCAATTCGGTTCAACCGGCGATCATCGGGGTCACGCAGCGGGTTATGCCCACGTGAGATGAATGCAGTCATCGGGGGAGTGCTCCAGTTGGGGTATTAATCAGTCGTCGACAGCCTGAAACAGGTCAAGCACATCGTCGCCGGAATCGCTCAGGGTCAGCGTCACGACCGGGCGGCCGTGCTCTGCCAGTACCGCGGCGTCGCCAGCGGCCTGCGCCTGAATCAACTGACCAAACGTGAAGGGACGCTCCGGAATCTCCACGTCGACTTCGCTCGACTCCAGGATCTGCAGGAACACGCCCTGCGCCGGGCCACCCTTGTGGTACTGACCCGTCGAGTGCAGGAATCGCGGTGCCCAGCCGAAAGTGACGGGGCGACCGGTGTCGGCCGCGATCATGTCGCGGAGCCCCTCAAGCTGCGGGAACTCGAGACGGTTGACATATGCCTGAATCGAAATATAGCCGTCTGCGGGCAGCGCTGCGTAGAGCGCGTCCAGCGTTCCCTTCAGCGTGCCGCTGGCAACGAGGGCTGCGTCGCTCGCACGCACCTCAACGTCGCTCTCTACGAAAGCCGGAGCCGTTGGTTCCGGACGCGCATCCAGCAGTGAACGCGCGGCGACCTTGGCCGACTCAACGTCAGGCTGGTCAAACGGGTTGATACCGAGCAGGCGGCCGGCGATCACCGTGGCGTACTCCCACAGCACGAGCTGTGCACCCAGTGAACCAGAAACCAGAATCTCACCCTTGCGACGCTCGAAGAGGCGCAGGTGCTCAGCGTCTTCAACGAGGCGAACGATCTGCACATCGTGCGGAGTGTTGTCGACCTCGGGGGAGAGCGACGTCAGCACGACGGGCAGAATGCCGGTGCCTTCCTTGCCCGTCGACTCCGCGATGAGCTGCTCGATCCAGTCCGGCAGACCCACGATCGGGGTGCCGTCTGGAACCAGGGCGAGCTTGTCTTTGCGGGTGCCGTTGAGCGAACCGCCGATGGCGGCACCGAGGCGCAGAGCCGGGTTCTCAACCGAGTCGATCGAGACTTCGAGCAGCGCCGAGTCGGCCTCGCGAAGCAGCGTTTCGATGTCGGCGCCAGCAAGACCAGACGGAACCAGACCAAAGGCGGTGAGTGCCGAGTAGCGGCCACCGACGTTGGGATCTGCGTTGAAAACGGTGTAGCCGGTCTCTCGTGCCGAAACATCGAGCGGCGAGCCCGGGTCGGTCACGATGATGATGCGTTCGATCGGGTCGATACCGAGGTCACGGAACGCCGCCTCAAAGGCACGGCGCTGCGAATCGGTTTCGACCGTCGAGCCCGACTTCGACGAGACGACGAGAGCCGTCTGGGCGAGCGTGCCGTTTTCGTCGCCATCGAGGGCAGCGAGAATCTGGCCAGGCGCGGTCGAGTCAACGATCACGAGCGGCACACCGGCGGTACGCGTGATGACCTCAGGGGCGAGCGACGAACCGCCCATACCCGCGAGGACGATGCGCGTGACGCCAGCGGCCGTCAGCTTTGCGCGGAGAGCCTTGATCTCGGCGATGAGCGGGGTAGAGACGCTGACGGCTTCCACCCAACCCAGGCGAATCGAGGCTTCCGATACAGACTTTTCGCCCCACAGTTCTGCGTTCTGGGCCGTAATGCCCGACGCCACCATGTCGTTAACGAGAGCTGGAACCTCGGCGGCAACAACCTCAGCCGGATAGCCGGTGAGGTGAACCTCGGTGGCACTCACTTTGCTGCCTCCAGAGCGACGCGAACCGTCTCCTTCAGCTCCTGCCACGAAGCGATGAACTTCTCCACGCCCTCGTCTTCCAGCAGCTGCGTAACGTCGGTGAAATCGATGCCGACGTTCGCGAGCGACGCCATGAGGTCGTGTGCTGCGGCGTAGTTCGTTGTTATCGTGTCGCCCGCGATGACGCCGTGGTCGAACGTCGCCTCGAGCGTCTTCTCTGGCATCGTGTTGACGGTGCCAGGTGCAACGAGCTCGGTGACGTACAGGGTGTCGGGCAGAGCCGGGTCTTTCACACCGGTGGAAGCCCACAGCGGGCGCTGCGTGTTGGCGCCAGCGGCGATGAGCTCTGCAGCGTCGGCTGCGGCAAAACGCTGCTCGAAAAGCTCGTATGCGAGGCGTGCGTTAGCGAGGCCCGCCTTGCTCTTCAGCTCCAGCGCTTCCGTGGTTCCGATCGCCGCCAGGCGCTTGTCGACCTCGGTGTCGACGCGCGACACGAAGAACGATGCGACCGAGTGGATCTTCGAGAGGTCATGACCCGCTTCGCGTGCGGCCTGCAGGCCGGCAATGTAGGCCTCAATGACCTCGTTGTAACGCTCGAGGCTGAAGATCAGGGTGACGTTGACGCTGATGCCAGCTGCGATCGTTGCGGTGATGGCGGGCAGGCCGGCCTTCGTCGCGGGGATCTTGATGAGGGCGTTCTCGCGGCCCACGAGCTGCCACAGCAGACCCGCCTGTGCGATAGTTCCGTCGGTGTCGTGCGCGAGGTCAGGGGAGACCTCAATCGAGACGCGACCGTCAACGCCGTTTGTGGCCTCGTACACGCTACTGAAAATGTCAGCAGCAGCGCGCACATCGTCAGTGGTCGCGGCGATGATGGCGTCGTCGACCGACACGCCGTCAGCAGCAAGCTGGTGCAGCTGTGCGGCGTAGTCTTCGCCGCCGTTGCCGATGGCACCCGCGAAAATCGTCGGGTTCGTGGTGACGCCCGAAACGGTGCGGCTTTCGATCAACTCGGCGAGGTTGCCGGTGACAATGCGCGAGCGCGAGAGGTCGTCAAGCCAAATGCTGACGCCTGCGGCTGCGAGGTCTTGGGTGGGAGTGCTCATGCGTTCTCCTTAACGGTTTCGCGTGCGGCGGAGACAACGGCTTCTGCCGTGATGCCGAACTTTTCAAAGAGGGTCTTGTAGTCAGCGCTGGCGCCGAAGTGCTCGAGCGATACCGAGCGGCCGGTGCTGCCAACGATGGCGTGCCACGGCATCGCAATGCCAGCCTCAACCGAAACGCGGGCCTTGATGGCGGCGGGGAGCACGCTTTCGCGGTACTCCGCGGACTGCTCGGCGAACCACTCCAATGACGGAGCTGAAACGACGCGCGCGTTGATGCCTTCGCTAGCAAGAGTCTCGCGAGCGGAGACCGCGAGCTGGACCTCGGAACCAGTGGCAATGAGGATGACGTCGGGCGTGCCGTTCGGGGCTTCGGCCAGTACGTAGGCGCCGCGGGCGGCGTGTGCTGCCGAAGCGAACGTGTCGCCGCTGGCTTCGCCCTCTCCGCGCGCGAACGTCGGAACGTTCTGACGCGTCAGCGCGAGGCCCGTGGGGGCGCCGTCGCGGCGCAGCGTCTCGAGCCACACCACGGCGGTCTCGTTGGCGTCTGCTGGCCGCACGACGTTGAGGTTCGGAATCGCACGTAGCGAAGCCAACTGCTCAACCGGCTGGTGCGTCGGGCCGTCTTCACCGAGGGCGATGGAGTCGTGCGTCCACACGTAGATTGCAGCGACGTTCATGAGCGCGGCCAGGCGAACCGCCGGGCGCATGTAGTCGCTGAAGATCAGGAACGTGCCACCGAACGGGCGCGTCTTGCCGTGCAGGCGGATGCCGTTGAGGATCGAACCCATAGCGTGCTCGCGGATACCGAAGTGCATGACACGGCCGTAGGGGTTACCCGACCACTCGTGCGTCGACCACTCAGCGGGGACGAACGACTTTGCGCCCTTAATCGTGGTGAGGTTCGACTCAGCGAGGTCGGCGGAACCACCCCACAGCTCGGGGAGCTCGGCTGCCAGTGCGTTGAGCACGGTGCCGGACGCGGCACGCGTAGAGACGTCCTTGCCCGCTTCGAAGATGGGCAGTGCATCGGCGATGTTCTCGGGGAGTGCGCCTGCTTCGAGACGGTCGAGGAGCTGCTTGCGCTCCGGGTTTGCGGCAGCCCACGCATCGAACGACTCTTGCCACGTAGCGCGGGCGGCGCTTGCGCGCTCCTGCAGCTGGCGGGTGTGCGCGATAACCTCGTCGGCAACCACGAAGGTCTGCTCGGGGTCGAAGCCCAGCACCTTCTTCGTGGCGGCGAGCTCATCGGCACCGAGCGCGGAACCGTGGATCTTGCCGGAGTTCTGCTTGCCGGGCGATGGCCAACCGATGATGGTCTTGAGGATGATGAGCGACGGCTTGTCGGTCTCACCCTTGGCTGCTTCGATGGCGGCGTTCAGCTCGGCGACGTCTTCGACGTACTGGCCGGTCTTCTTCCAGTCGACGGTGAGCACCTGCCAGCCGTACGACTCGTAGCGAGCCGCAACGTCTTCGGTGAAGGCGATGTTGGTGTCGTCTTCGATCGAAATCTGGTTCGAGTCGTAGATCGCGATGAGGTTACCGAGATGCTGGTGGCCGGCGAGCGACGAAGCCTCGCTCGTGACACCCTCTTGCAGGTCGCCGTCGCCAGCGATGACGTAGACGAAGTGGTCGAACGGGCTGGTGCCTGCTGCCGCCTCCGGGTCAAACAGTCCACGCTCGTAGCGGGCAGCGTAGGCGAAGCCCACGGCCGAGGCGAGACCCTGGCCGAGCGGACCGGTGGTGATTTCGACGCCCCTGGTGTGACCGTACTCCGGGTGGCCCGGGGTCAGCGAGCCCCACGTGCGCAGCGCCTTGAGGTCATCGAGTTCGAGACCGAATCCGCCGAGGTAGAGCTGAACGTACTGCGTCAGCGACGAGTGGCCGACCGAAAGGATGAAACGGTCGCGGCCGAGCCAATCGGTGTCTGCCGGGTCGTGGCGCATCACGTGCTGATACAGGAGGTATGCCGCGGGGGCCAGGCTCATCGCCGTGCCAGGGTGGCCGTTACCGACCTTCTCCACAGCGTCTGCCGCCAGTACGCGAGCCGTGTCAACAGCGCGCTTATCGATCTCTTCCCAACGCAGTTCCGACACCCGGACCGCCCTCCCGAAAAGTTGTGGCACTCAGGTCAGACGTCTCCCTATTTGTGAGTATTCAGGGGGTATTCGCCGAGCGCGTGTATGTCATTTCAGCATAGCGACTAGCGCTGGCACGCGGCGCGGATTGTGTCTTTGTGACAAGTCCGGGCGCGTCTACGGAAGCGGTAGACTGTACGCGTGTGTGCTTTCTGCCGTGCGCACGAATCTCTACCGTCCTAAGGGGGCGATCCACCTGACTGCGACTTCTGCCGCTGAGGCGAATGCGAAGCTCAGCATCGGTAAGACGGTCCGCGCTTATGTCGAGTTGACGAAGCCGCGAGTCATGGAGCTTTTGCTGGTGACGACCGTCCCGGTGATGTTCCTCGCTCAGGGTGGTGTGCCCAACGGCTGGCTCATGATCGCAACCGTCATCGGCGGAGCCATGAGTGCTGGTTCCGCCGCGTCGTTCAATATGTACATTGACCGCGACATGGACGCGCAAATGCAGCGCACCGAAAATCGTCCGATTGTGACGGGCGAGGTTTCGCCGCGTAACGCCCTGATTTTCTCGTGGGTTCTTGCCGTGGTGTCGACGGTGTGGCTGTTGCTCACGACGAACTGGCTCGCGGCAACGCTGTCGGTCGTCGCGATCTTCTTCTACGTCGTCATTTACACGCTGATTCTGAAGCGCCGCACCGAGCAGAACATTATTTGGGGTGGCATCGCCGGTTGCTTCCCCGTGCTCATCGGCTGGACTGCCGTGACCGGTTCACTGTCGTGGACGCCGTTCATCCTCTTCATCGTTGTCTTCCTCTGGACGCCGCCGCACTACTGGCCGCTGTCGATGAAGTACAAGGAAGATTACGGCACGGTGCACGTCCCGATGCTCGGCGCAACGCGCCCGACGCACCAGGTCGGTCTGCAGATCATTCTCTACGCGTGGGCAACGATCGCCTGCTCGCTGATTCTGATCCCGGTCGCGGGCATGGGCGTTGTGTACACGGTTTCTGCGCTGGTGTTCGGCGGCTGGTTCTTGTACGAATCGCACCGCCTCTACAACCAGGCTGTGAAGGGCGGCAACGCCGCACCGATGCGTGTATTCCACGCCTCGATCACGTACCTCACGCTGCTGTTCGTCGCGATCGCCGTCGACCCGCTCCTCCCGTTCTAGCCCATTTTCAAACGGCCGCTCACTTCGGTGGGCGGCCGTTTTTCGTTACTGGGGATTCGCCGCCGCCCTGCTCGCCTCTGTATTTCCGCTCTCTCGCCGTCCGAGGTTCCGCGCCCTTGTTTCCACCGTTCTGCATCCTCCCTCCTCTGTTCTGCACGCCCGAATCCGCCTAGGCTCGCGAAACGCCGCGATTTGAGCCTCTCATCGGAAGCTCATCGTGCGTAACAGAAGGCGTTCCACAGTATCTGGAGCGGGAGGACTGGCAGAGGGCTGACGGGGACAAGCCGAGCGGCGGAACCAGGGGTCGGGCAAAAAGTGTGCCGCCCGGAGAAGCTCCGAGCGGCATACGAAAAAGGGTTGACGTTACGCGGGGGTGTCGGCCGCGACGGGGCGCTTGAGTTTGAGAACCATCGCAGTGTACGCGGCGGCGGCGAGGGCAGCGAGCACCATGTGGATGCCGACGAGCAGCGGCGGCAAGCCCTCACGCGCTTGCCAAACACCGACGAGAACCTGCACGCCGACGGCGATAACGAGCACGAGCGCCCAGTGGCGCACCGGGAGGCGAAGCGCCCACGCCGCGATCAACAGCACGACCAGCAACCCGGTCAGAATGTAGCCGGGCCACGAGTGCACGTGTGCCAAGACAGAGGCGTCAAAACCGTCGCGAGCCACGTTCTTGTCGCCCGAGTGTGGGCCGGAACCCGTGGTCAACACGCCGAAGAGAATCGTGACTGCGAGAGCGAGGCCCGTGACGTGCGTGACAATTGCAAACCACTTCGGCACGACGAGTTCGCGTGCTCCTGCCGGCGCATACATCCGCACCAGGTACGCCGCGGTCACGCAGGCCAACAGCAGCGACGCGACGTAGTGGAAGCCAACGATGAAGGGGTTGAGCTCGGTCAGTACCGTGATGCCGCCGACGAACGCTTGCACGATAACCCCGACGAGCACAATCCACGCCAGCACCGGAAGATCCTTGCGGCCGGGAATCGAACGAATCGACTGCACTGCACCAATGATCGCGACCAGCAGGAGGCCGGCGGAGAAGAACGGGAAGGCAGGAACACCTGCCAGCGAAGCCGCGGCGTACGCTGCAACGCCGGTCGCGATTCCGCCAAGCGCGAACCACAGCGTCTTCACAACCGAGCGGCGCCCGCCGACGATGTGGAGAGTAAACAGCAACACGACGAGTGCCAGAATGCCGACGACGCCAGTAATTGTGCGGTTACCGAACTCGATGATGCCGTGAATGCCCTGCTCCTGCGTCGGAACCAGCGATTCCGGCGTGCACAGCGGCCATTCTGTGCATCCCAGGCCCGAGCCGGTCAGACGAACCGCACCACCGGTTCCGATGATGAACACTTCGAAGACGAACGACAGCCACGCGAACACGCGCACGGGCTTACTAAACGTCGTAGGAAGGCGAAGGAACGAGCGGTCTCGCCCTCCAGCGTCAACAGAAGCCGTCTCCGGGGTGACGATGTCAGTCATGAAGCCTCCGGTTCCGCCCAAATGGGTTAGCGGAACCTGTAGAATCGAAGGGTTGCAAGATCGCGAAAAGCGCGACTCTTGCGTTCAAGTGTAGGCGTCTTCTTGACGCCGCAGATAAAGGCCCGACGGCAACTCCCACGTAAACGCGGGGGAGCGCGACCGGAGCGGATAACACCGCTAGGCCATGAGGAGAGTGTGACGCCATGTCTGATGTGCTCATTGACCGTCCCGAGCTCGAAGGGCTGGGGGTGTACGAGTTCGGCTGGCACGACCCTGATGCAGCTGGCGCTAGCGCGGCCCGCGGTATCAACGAGAACGTCGTACGCGACATCTCGGCGTTGAAGGCTGAGCCCGAATGGATGCTGAAGACCCGCCTCAAGGGGTACCAGCTCTTCGGCCGCAAGCCGATGCCGACGTGGGGTGCTGACCTCTCGGGTATTGACTTCGACAACATCAAGTACTTCGTGCGTTCGACGGAGAAGCAGGCCCAGTCGTGGGAAGACCTGCCCGAAGACATCCGCAACACCTACGAGCGTCTCGGTATCCCCGAGGCTGAGCGTCAGCGTCTCGTTGCCGGCGTTGCCGCACAGTACGAGTCCGAGGTGGTTTACCACCAGATCCGCGAAGACCTTGAGGCCCAGGGCGTCATCTTCATGGACACTGACACGGCACTGCGCGAGCACCCCGAGTTCTTCGAAGAGTACTTCGGAACCGTAATTCCGGCTGGCGACAACAAGTTCGCGGCTCTGAACACGGCCGTCTGGTCGGGTGGCTCGTTCGTGTACGTCCCGAAGGGCGTTCACGTGGAGATTCCGCTGCAGGCCTACTTCCGTATCAACACGGAAAACATGGGCCAGTTCGAGCGCACGCTCATCATCGCTGACGAAGACAGCTACGTGCACTACATCGAGGGTTGCACCGCGCCGATCTACAAGTCGGACTCGCTGCACTCGGCCGTCGTCGAGATTATCGTGAAGAAGAACGCTCGCGTTCGCTACACGACGATCCAGAACTGGTCGAACAACGTCTACAACCTGGTCACCAAGCGTGCAATTGCACACGAAGGCGCAACCATGGAGTGGGTCGACGGCAACATCGGCTCCAAGGTGACGATGAAGTACCCGTCGATCTTCCTCACGGGCGAGCACGCCAAGGGCGAGACTCTGTCGGTTGCCTTCGCTGGTCCCGGTCAGCACCAGGACGCTGGCGCGAAGATGATCCACATGGCTCCGTACACGCAGTCATCGATCACGTCGAAGTCGATCGCTCGTGGTGGCGGCCGTGCTGGCTACCGCGGTGAGGTTCGTATCGACGCGAACGCGCACCACTCGTCCAACTCGGTTGTGTGTGACGCATTGCTCGTCGACACGCAGTCGCGTTCTGACACGTACCCGGCGATTGACATTCGTGTCGATGACGTCATTCTCGGCCACGAGGCCACGGTCTCGAAGGTGAGTGAAGAGCAGCTCTTCTACATCATGAGCCGCGGCGTCGAAGAGACCGAAGCGATGGCCATGATCGTGCGCGGCTTTATTGAGCCCATTGCACGTGAACTGCCCATGGAGTACGCGCTGGAACTGAACAAGCTCATCGAGATGGGCATGGAAGGATCGGTCGGCTAAATGTCAACCGCAACCGAAACGCTGACATCAAACATTCTTAATCACGACGACTCGCAGGTTCCGATTCAGACCCGCTCTGAGCGCCCTACGTCGTTTGAACCCACCGACTTCCCGAACCCCACGGGTCAAGAGGTCAACTACAAGCACTCGCCGGTCAACCGCCTGCAGCCGCTGCTGAACGTCGACGCTGTGCAGTCTGACGCCGTCACCCACACCGTGACGCCGGCATCGTTCGTGGTCGCATCGAGCGGCCACGACGCAGCAGTTCGCGGTGAGTTCTTCCGCCCGGAAGACCGCATGAGCGCACTGGCATGGCAGAAGGCAGAAAACGCGCTTCACGTTCGCATCCCCGCGAACGAGGAGGTCGCCGAGCCCATCACGATCGCTATCAACGGTGAGACCGCCGAAACCGCGGCGTTCGCACACATCGTGATCGAGGCCATGCCGAACGCACACGCAACGGTCATCCTTGACCACAAGGGCGCAGCCACCTACGCGCAGAACGTCGAGATCATCGCTCGCGATGGTTCCGACCTCCGCGTCATCTCGGTGCAGCGCTGGGCTGAAGAGACCGTTCACGCATCGGCCCACCAGGCCCGCGTTGACAAGGACGCTACTCTCACGCACATCGTCGCGAGCCTGTCGGGTGGCGTCGTTCGCGTCAACCCGTCGGTCGAACTCGACGGTACTGGCTCTGAGGGCAAGCTTTTCGGTGTCTCGTTTGCTGACCCGGGCGAGCACCTGGAGAGCCAGGTGTACATGTTCCACAAGGGAGCCCACACCACCGGCGACGTGCTCTACAAGAGCGCGCTGCAGGGTGCGACGGCTCGCACTGTCTGGATCGGTGACGTTCTCATCGGGCCCGACGCTGTCGGAACCGACTCCTACGAAGCAAACCGCAACCTCGTGCTGACCACGGGCGCGCGCGCTGACTCGATCCCGAACCTTGAAATCAAGACGGGTGACATTCAGGGTGCCGGCCACGCATCGGCAACCGGTCGCTTCGACGACGAGCAGCTCTTCTACCTGCAGGCTCGCGGAATCTCCGAAGACGAGGCTCGTCGCCTCGTCGTCGTCGGCTTCCTCGGTGAGATCGTTCAGAAGATTGGCGTGGAGTCGCTTGAAGAAGAACTCTTCGCCGCGATCCAGGTTGAGCTCAACGACGGATTGTCGGCATGACCGCAACCCGCGCTTGTTCCTACAGCGAGCTTGAGCAAGACGCCGCCCTGCGCGTCGTCATTGACGATGTCCCGATCTGTGTCGTGAAAGACGGCGAGGGCGTGGTTCACGCCATCGGCGACACCTGCACGCACGGCGAAATTTCACTTGCAGACGGCTTCGTTGAAGGTGACACGGTCGAATGCTGGGCCCATGGTTCTGCGTTCTCCCTCGTCACCGGCAAGCCCCTGAACCTCCCAGCTTTCGAGCCCGTCCCGGTTTATGTCGTCGAAATCGACGGTGACGACGTGCTCATTGACCCCTCCGTAACGAAGGAAATTTAATGTCTGTCCTCGAGATCCGCGACCTGCACGTAACGGTCGAGACCGATGAAGGAACCACGCCGATCCTGAACGGCGTTAACCTCACCATCCGTACCGGTGAGACCCACGCCATCATGGGCCCCAACGGCTCGGGCAAGTCGACGCTCGCATACACGATCGCCGGCCACCCCAAGTACACCGTCACGGGCGGAACCATCACGTTTGATGGCGAAGATGTCCTGGAGATGTCGGTTGACGAGCGCGCACGCGCTGGTGTCTTCCTCGCCATGCAGTACCCGGTCGAGATTCCGGGTGTGACGGTCACGAACTTCCTGCGTACCGCTAAGACCGCAATCGACGGCGAAGCACCGTCGCTGCGCACCTGGACCAAGGACGTTCGCGAGTCGATGAAGGCTCTGCGCATGGATAATAAGTTCGCTGCGCGTAACGTCAACGAGGGCTTCTCGGGTGGCGAGAAGAAGCGCCACGAGATTCTCCAGCTCGAGCTGCTGAAGCCCAAGATGGCCGTTCTTGACGAGACCGACTCGGGTCTTGACGTTGACGCGCTCAAGATTGTTTCCGAGGGCGTCAACCGTGCGAAGGAAGCGACCGACCTCGGCGTTCTCCTCATCACGCACTACACGCGTATCCTTCGCTACATCAAGCCCGACTTCGTGCACGTCATGGTCAAGGGTCAGATCGTTGAAGAGGGTGGCCCGGAGCTGGCTGACCGTCTTGAGAACGAGGGCTACGAAGGCTACTTCCCGGCTGAGGCTCCTGCTGACGCTCCCGTTGAGGCGTAGGATCACAGCATGACTGCACTCGCTCCCGAGAAGTACGACGAGGTGACAGAAGCGCTCAAGGACGTTATGGACCCTGAGCTCAACGTCAACGTCGTCGACCTCGGCCTGATTTACGATCTCAGCTGGGATGACGAGAACGACGCTCTCGTCATTCACATGACGCTGACGAGCGCTGGGTGCCCGCTGACGGATGTTCTCGAAGCTCAGACAGGCGAAGCCCTGGATGGTGTCGTCGAGCAGTATCGCATCAACTGGGTGTGGATGCCGCCGTGGGGCCCGGAGCGGATCACCGACGATGGGCGCGACATGATGCGTGCCCTGGGCTTCGCGATCTGACATGGGAGTAACGCCACTGATTGCGCTTCCCATCGAGCAGCTTCGCCGCCGCTCCAGCACAAAGTGGCGTTCCTACGCCGACGATGTCCTGCCGCTCTTTGTCGCGGAATCGGACTTTCCGCTAGCACCCGCCATTACG
>CANNEP010000012.1 GCA_947503655.1 uncultured Microbacterium sp. | reverse complement strand
TGCGGCGCCTTCGGTGATGCGGCGCAGGGCTTCGCCGAGGTTGGTCGCACCACAAACGAACGGGATCTCGTGGTTCCACTTATCGATGTGGTTGATGTAGTCAGCGGGCGACAGCACTTCAGACTCGTCGATGTAGTCGACGCCAAGCGCACCGAGAACCTGCGCCTCGACGAAGTGGCCAATACGAGCCTTCGCCATGACCGGAATCGACACGGCAGCCTTGATGCCATCGATCAGGTCAGGGTCACTCATGCGCGCAACGCCACCCTGGGCACGAATGTCTGCGGGCACGCGCTCCAGCGCCATGACGGCAACGGCGCCAGCGTCTTCGGCGATGCGCGCTTGCTCAGGGGTGACGACATCCATGATGACGCCACCCTTCAACATGTCTGCGAGGCCGCGCTTGACGCGCGTCGTGGCGGTAGTAGATTCAGTCATTCCGGGCTCCTAGAACAGAAGATATGTCAATGATTAATTTGACCTATGCCATAAAGTAGCACGCGTGAGCACCATAGAGTGGAGGTGAGTAAATATGACGCAACACATTGAAGGAACCACGGCCGCCGAGATCGCCGAAAGCGTGCGCGCCCTCGTGGATCGCGGCACGCTCGCCCCTGGCACGATGCTGCCCCCGGTACGCGCACTGGCCGATCAGCTCGGCGTTAACCGCAACACCGCGGTGGCGGCTTACCGCCTGCTCTCGCAAGCCGGCGTCACGACATCAGCCGGCCGCGCTGGCACGCGCGTCAATGGTTCCGCTCACTCTCCGCAAGACGGGTACGCGCATGGCACCGTGCTGCGCGATGTGGGGTCCGGCAACCCTGACCCCGCGCTCATTCCGGCGCTCGCGGAGCTGGCCGACCGCCCGGTGATGTATGGCGAACCGACGATCGACACCGACCTCGAACAGTGGGCGCGGCAGTGGTGCACTCCTGATCTTGCGCCCAGCGATATCGCCATCACGGTGACGAGCGGTGCGGTTGACGCAATCGAGCGACTCCTCGCCGGCGCGCTCGTGCGTGATGACGCCGTCGGCCTCGAAGACCCGTGCTTTCTTGCCAGCATCCACACCGTGAAACTCGGCGGCTATCGTGCTGTCGGCATGGCGGTTGACGCGGAAGGCATTACTCCTAGCGGTCTGCGCACGGCGCTCGATGCCGGCGTACGTGCCATCGTCACGACGCCCCGTGCGCAAAACCCGACGGGCGTGACAATGACGCCGTCGCGCGCGGCCGAGCTTCGCGCCATTCTCGCCGAGCACCCGTACGTTCTCGTGATTGAAGACGATCACTTCTCGATGTTGGCGCCGCAAGCCCCGCAGAGCATCATCGGACCAGAACATCAGCGGTTCGCCCTGGTGCGGTCAGTGTCGAAGTTCTTGGGCCCCGACATGGGCTTGGCGATCGTTGCCACCGACCTGCACACCCAGTCGCGTCTCGCGATGCGGTTGAGCCCCGGAACCACGTGGGTGAGCCACATTTTGCAGCGGCTCACGCTGAGTCAGCTCACCTCGCCCACAGCGCAAGCGCTCGTCGCCGACGCGGCGAAGCACTACGCCGCACGCAATGCCGCGTTTGCGAGCTTGCTGACCGCGCGCGGTATCGCGGCTCCGGCGCTATCGGCCATCAGTTTGTGGGTCGATACCGGCGTTTCGGCCGACGCCGTCGTGCGCGAACTGATGAAGCGTGGCTGGCTCGCGCGTACGGAAGACGAATTTGCCCTGCACCGCTCCCCTGGTTCCGGCTCCCATGTTCGCCTCACCGTGCACGATCTGGCAGATGAAGACCAGCGCCAGCTCGCGGACGACCTGGCGCTGGCTATTACGAGTCAATAGCCTTCCGGTGGCTGCTCGGGGTGCGAGCATTCGTCCTAATCAGTTGTTGGCCACGCGTCAGCGACGGCCTGGCGGACCTCGCCGAGGAGCTGCGGCAAGGCCTTCGTTTTGGCGATGATAGGGAAGAAGTTCGCGTCGGTCTCCCACCGCGGCACAATGTGCTGGTGCAAGTGTGCGGCAACGCCAGCTCCGGCCACACGCCCCTGGTTCATGCCGAGGTTGAAGCCATCACAGTTCGACACGACACGCAAAACGCGCATCGCGATCTGCGTCAGTTCACCGATTTCAGCAACTTCTTCTGCCGTTGCTTCGTCGTACATGCCGATGTGGCGGTACGGGCACACCAGTAGGTGACCGGAGTTGTACGGAAACAGGTTCAGCAGCACAAAGGCGTGCGTACCGCGGTGCACGATGAGCCCCTGCTCATCACTCATGTGCGGTGCGGCGCAGAATGGGCACTCGTCGACGAGGGGCTGTGGCCCCGCCTGGATGTAGGCCATCCGGTGCGGGGTCCACAGCCGCTGAAACTCATCAGGCACGCCTGCGAGGTGGGCGGCTGATTCGAGTTCAGCGTCGTTCGTCATGCGAAGTCAGCCTCGCTCAGCACGACACGGTGGTCGGCAATCGCACGCTTGATCAGTTCGACGGCCTCGCTGATCGGCACACCGTTGCGAGTGGAACCATCACGGAAGCGGAACGAAACGGTTCCGGCTTCCTGGTCTTGGGCGCCGGCGATGAGGATGAGCGGAACCTTCGACGTCGTGTGGTTGCGGATCTTCTTCTGCATGCGCTCGTCGCTACGGTCAAGCTCCGCACGCACGCCGGCGGTGCGGAGCTGTTTGATGACGTCGTCGAGGTACGGCGCGAAATCATCGGCAACGGGGACACCAACGACCTGTGCGGGAGCGAGCCAGAGCGGGAAGTCACCAGCGTAGTGCTCCAGCAGGATCGCGAAGAAGCGCTCGACAGAGCCGAGGAGAGCGCGGTGAATCATCACCGGGCGGTGCTTCGCGCCGTCGGGGCCGGTGTATTCGAGCTCGAAACGCTCGGGCTGGTTGAAGTCGAGCTGAATCGTCGACATCTGCCAGGTGCGGCCAATTGCGTCGCGTGCCTGCACTGAGATCTTCGGGCCGTAGAACGCGGCGCCGCCGAGGTCGTCGAAGAGTTCGAGACCCGATTCAACAGCCACTTCGCGCAACGTTTCGATCGCGGTGGTCCACTGCTCGGGCTCGCCGAGGAACTTCGGGTTTCCGATTTCGTTGGTCGATAGCTCGAGGTAGAAGTCGTTGAGTCCGTAGTCGCGGAGCAGCTCAAGCACGAGGTTCAGGTTCGTGGTCAGCTCTTCGCGCACCTGATCTTGCGTGACGTAAATGTGCGCATCGTCCTGGGTCAAGCCACGCACGCGCGTCAGACCCGACAGCGTGCCGCTCTTCTCGTAGCGGTAAACGGTTCCGAACTCTGCCAAGCGCAGCGGCAACTCACGGTAGCTGCGCCCGCGTGAGCGGAAGATCAGGTTGTGGAAGGGGCAGTTCATCGGCTTCAGGTAGTAGTCCTGGCCTTGGCGAGTGATGTTGCCCTCGTCATCAACGACCTCATCGAGGTGCATCGGGGGGAACATGCCGTCGGCGTAGGTCTGCAGGTGACCCGACGTCTGGAAGAGGTCTTTCTTCGTGATGTGCGGCGAATTAACAACGTCGTAGCCGTTGCGCAACAGGTGACGACGCAGGTTCTCTTCGATCTCGTAGCGGATGATGCCACCCTTGGGGTGGAACACCGCAAGACCCGAACCAATTTCGTCAGGGAAGGAGAAGAGATCCATCTCGACACCGAGCTTGCGGTGGTCGCGACGCTCCGCCTCTGCCAGGCGCTCCTGGTACGCACGCAGTTCGTCCTTCGACGGCCACGCGGTTCCGTAAATGCGCTGCAGCTGCGGGTTCTTCTCCGAACCGCGCCAGTAGGCGGCAGCGACGCGCGTCAACGCCCAGCCGTTGCCGGCCATGCGGGTGCTCGGCACGTGCGGGCCACGGCACAGGTCTTTCCATGCCGTCTCGCCGTCACGAGTGACGTTGTCGTAGATCGTGAGTTCGCCTTCGCCAACCTCGACGCTCGCACCCTCAGCGGCCTCGGCGCTACCGCCCTTAAGGCCGATCAGCTCGAGCTTGAACGGCTCGTTTGCGAGCTCAGCACGAGCCTCATCGTCGGTGACAACACGACGCACGAAGCGCTGGCCGTCGCGAACGATCGACTGCATCTCCTTCGTGATGGCCTTGAGGTCTTCTGGCGTGAAGGGCGTGTCGACCTGGAAGTCGTAGTAGAAACCGTCGGTGATGGGCGGGCCAATGCCGAGGTTTGACTGCGGGCGCAACCGCTGCACAGCCTGCGCCATGATGTGCGCCGTGGAGTGACGGAGAATAGCCAAGCCGTCGGCGCTGTCGATCGTAATCGGCTCGACAGTGTCGTCAGCAGTAACCTGCGTTGCGAGGTCTTTCTGCGCGCCGTTAACGCGCATGGCGATAACGGACTTGTCGGAAAAGAGTGCAAAGCCGTCGCACGGGAAGGACGGCTGGGTGTTCTCAGTCACAGAGTTCTCCAAATAGGCGATGGATCTAGGTTACCGCTCACCGGCACTCACCCTTTTCACTCTGCACATTCAGGCAATATCGAGCCGGAAATACCACCCACCGCGGGTAGGGTGACTGCGGGGGCTCTTCAGAATTGCCCTCGTAAAGGGGACGGACAATGAACGTTGGGCACGCTGCACCGACTGAGCAAGAGATGGCACAGGCCGCCAAGGTCCTGACGGTGATTTCAGACACCTACTCCGCCAAAATGGTGGGCCAAGAGCGGTTGCGCACCAGTCTGCTCATCGCACTCATCGCCGACGGGCACATTCTGCTCGAGTCCGTCCCGGGCCTCGCGAAGACAACGGCGGCCAGTACGCTCGCCGCAACCGTGCAGGCGCAGTTCAAGCGCATCCAGTGCACGCCCGACCTGCTGCCCAGCGACATTACGGGCAACCAGATTTACGACAACAGCACGGGCTCGTTCCGCACCGTG
The DNA here is from genome assembly GCA_947503655.1 of uncultured Microbacterium sp. Lineage (GTDB taxonomy): Bacteria > Actinomycetota > Actinomycetes > Actinomycetales > Microbacteriaceae > Microbacterium. The sequence goes on along the minus strand of CANNEP010000012.1, from coordinate 45,165 downwards.
CTGGGACCGGTGCACGCCAACTTCGTCTTGCTCGACGAGATCAACCGCTCCTCTGCAAAGACGCAGAGTGCGATGCTCGAGGCCATGCAGGAGCACCAGACGACGATCGGTGGCGAGATTTACCCGCTGCCGGAACCATTCCTGGTGATTGCGACGCAGAACCCGATTGAGCAGGAGGGTACGTATGAGCTGCCCGAAGCGCAGATGGACCGCTTCCTGCTGAAAGAGATTGTCGAATACCCAAGCCCGAACGAAGAGCTCGAAGTGCTCAACCGTATTGACTCTGGTGTCTTGGGCCGTGGTTCCGAGGGCCACGTCGCTCACGTCGTCTCGCTCGACGACGTCAAGATGCTCCAAGATGTTGCGAGCCGCATTTACGTTGACCCGGCCGTACGCAACTACATCGTGTCGCTCGTGTACGTAACCCGTAACCCCGGGCCGTACATCGGCGATGAGAAGGCTCGCTTCTTGAAGTACGGTGCGAGCCCGCGAGCGTCGATTGCTTTCCTGCAGGCGGCTCGCGCTTACGCACTTCTCAGCGGCCGCTCCTACGTGGTTCCGGAAGACGTCCGCTCGCTCCGCCACGTTGTGCTGCGTCACCGCGTTCTTCTGACGTTCGAAGCGCAGGCGGAGAACATCCGCAGCGAAGAGATCATTGACGCGATCTTCGCCGCTGTACCGACCCCGTAACGGTCATGCCCAGCCTTATTACGCAGGTGAAGAGCAAGCTCTTCATCACGTCTGCGCGACGATCGATGCACCCGCTCGACGGCGCGTACGCGTCGCTCATGCGTGGTCGTGGTTCCGATTTTGAAGACCTGCGGGAGTATCAGGTCGGTGACCAGGTGCGCGATATCGATTGGCGCGCCTCGGCACGCCACAACGAGATTCTCGTCAAGCGCATGCGTGCTGACCGCATGCACACCGTCATGTTTGTCGTCGATACCGGCTCAACCATGGCCGCACTCGCCGAAAACGAAGAGCCCAAATACGAGCTCGCACTGCTCGCCGCCGGCGCCCTGGGATATCTGACGATTTCGCACGGCGATGACATTGGTCTCGTGTACGGTGACGGCGCCGCGGTGAAGCGCCGTGCGAGCGGCCGTACGGAGTCAGCCCTCGAGGGCACGCTGCGCACGATCCAATCTGAGACGCGCGCGACCACAGCACCGGGCTCGATCAATAAGCTGCTCGCGTACGTCGCTGCCACGATTTCGCGCCGCATGATTCTCGTCGTCATCACCGACGAAGCGCCGATGACCGACCGCACCGATCAACTCATCCGCCGCTTGCGTGTGCAGCACGACATGCTGTGGGTCACCGTAACCGACGCGAACCCGGTGCTCGCCGAACAGAGCCAAGCGGCCCGTAGTGACGTTGTGACGGGGTGGGAGGTGCCCGAGTTCGTACACGGTGACAACTCGTTGCGCGCGGCCGTTATCGCCGAAGAAGAGCGCGAAGAGAACGAACGCCGCGCCATGTTTGAGAAGTACGCGATCAGTCACGTAACGATCCGCGATACCGCGCACGCCATTGGCGACATTCTGCGCATGTTGGATCGGAGGGATCGTGCAAGGTCCTGACGAGTTCTATCCCCCGTACCAGTACGGCTGGGGCTGGCTGCTGCTTGCCATCGGTCTCATTGCGCTGGTGCTCATCGCATGGGCGCTCGTGCTGTGGTTCACCCGCATGGAGAAACCGCCGAAGACGACGACGGAACCACAGGCGCCGGTCACAATGGATGTCCTGACCCAGCTGCGGTACGAATACGCCGCACGCATCGATCAAATCGAACGCGATTACACCGCAGGCGCCCTGGCGCCAAAGGCCGCGAACCGCGACCTTAGCGCCACCGTGCGTGCATTCGTGAACGAATACTCGGGCCTCGAAGCACCGGTGTTGTCGCTGTCTGACCTGCAAGAAATCGGTGTGCATCCCGCGTTGATCGACGCCATCCAGCGGCACTATTACCCCAGCATCTTCCGCAAAGACATGGTCATTGACCCCGTCGCGGGTGCTGCGGCAGCACGAGCGGTGGTGTCACAGTGGTACTAGATTTTCCCTTTCTGCTGTGGATCGTCCTCGGCCTCGCCGCCGCGGTAGTCATCGCCGGTATCGTGCTCGGCATCGCACGGTCTCGGCGACACAAAGACCAAGCCGGTGCCCCACTCGCCCGCGCCGAACGTCTGCGTAATCTCCCGAGCTTCGCGCGTGCCATCAAGCGCAGACGCATCGCGCTCGCGGCAGCACTCGTGCTGGGCATCGCGGCGATGGGCGTCGGCGGCGTTGCTGCGGCGCGCCCGATGGCGGCGCAGACCATCCAACCAGTGAACACGAGCCGCGACATCATGCTGTGCCTCGATGTCTCTGGCTCGATGGCCGAAGTCGACATGGAGATCCTCGACACGTTCCTCGAACTCGTCGAAGATTTTCAGGGCGAGCGCATCGGTTTGACGATCTTCAACGCGTCACCGGTTCAGGTCTTCCCTCTCACCGACGACTACGAGTTCGTGAAGGAACATTTGAAATCGCTGCGCGATAGCTTTGACAGCTGGGATTCGATGCCGGAGTACTGGGTCGGCACCATGAATGGCGCCGGTTCGTCGCTCATTGGTGACGGCCTCACGGCGTGCGCAATGCGTTTTGACCACGAAGACGAAGATCGTAGCCGCTCAATCATTTTCGCCAGCGATAACGAAGAGTTGGGCGACAGCATCGTGACGCTGCCCGAGGCAGCCGCGTATGCGACATCGAAAGGCGTGCGTATTTTCGCGATCAACCCGGTGGCTGGGGCCAGCACGTTGCTGACCGAGGAAATGCGGGAAGCGGCGGCCTCGACGGGCGGCGAAATGTATGAGCTCCGCGGAACCACGACGGTGGCTGACATCGTCGACAGAGTTCAGCAGGAAGACGCCTCGGCGCTCCAGGGCGATGTGCAGATCGTGTGGACCGATGACCCTAACCTGTGGATCACGGTGCTCGCCGGCTTGTCCGTAGCTTTCCTGCTCGTGCTTTGGCGGGTGAAGCTATGACGTTCCAACCAGTCATCATGCCGATCCTGTTGGTAGTGCTGTTCGCACCGCTGGTGTTCATCGTGGTGCGCGCGCTCATCACCGCGAAATCGGCGCGCCAGCGCGGCCTGTGGAGCACGCGCGCACTGCTCGTTGCGCTGTGCTTCGCCATGCTGTTGCGCCCCGGAATAGCGGGTACCCCAACGCAAACCGTCGCGACCAACACCGACATCTACCTCGTCGTCGACACCACCGCGTCTATCGTCGCGGAAGACTGGGGCGACGGCGAACCGCGCTTGTCGGGCATCCGCGACGACATTGCGGAACTCGTGACAGAGTACGCGGGCGCACGATTCTCATTCATCACGTTCGCGAGTACCGCCGAAGTTCGATTGCCCCTGACAACCGACTCCAGTGCTGTCATGTCGTCGCTCGCTGTGATGCGACCCGAGACCACCAGCGTGAGCCGTGGTTCCGATATCGGAGCAGCTTCCGCCACGCTTGAACGCGTGCTCACCGCGGCGGCAGAGTCAACTGCTGACCGCTCACGAATGGTGTTCTATTTCGGCGATGGGGAGCAAACATCGAGCAGAGACCCGAAGTCGTTTGTCGACTCCGCTGAGCTCGTCGATGGCGGTGCCGTGTTCGGCTACGGAACCACCGAGGGCGGCCCCATGAAGGTCACCAGTGGGTATGCGACCGATTCGCCCGATGATTCCTACATTGAATATGAGGGTGAGATCGCGCTGTCCGTTTTGGATGAAGAGAATCTACAGACGATCGCGGATGATCTCGGCATCGAACTGCAGGTGCGCGACGCTGGCTCGACCGCCCAGTTCCCGGCCGCGCCCCGGTCATCGATGACGTTGGCGAACTCAGAAACAGCGGGCGGCATTTTCGACCTGTCGTGGATTCTTGCGATCGCCGTCTCGCTCATCGTCGCGTGGGAACTGTTGCGCGCCACCATGATGACGACGCAATTGCGTGGTTTGAAGGCCACGTCACGTGCCGAGCAACGTGCTGAGGATGAAGGGAGCCACGTATGACCATCACTGATGACGTGGCCGACGACGCCACGAACGTGGAAGAAACCGCTGCGGCGGCATTGTTGGAACGCAATCGCAGACGCCGTCGCATTCGCAAGTGGATCGGTATCGGTAGCATTCCGGTGCTCCTCGTCGTGATGGCGCTGCTTGTGAAGATTCTGAGCATGTACGCCGCCGCGCATATGTCGATTGCGTCGTTTATTACCGGTGATGGTTCCGGCGCATCGCGTGCCGCCCAGTGGCAGTACCCGGTGAATATCTTTGAGCCGTTCAAAGCCCCGTTCAATAACGCTGTCGGTCTCGCGGCCAATGCGCAGTATGCGCCAGCCCGTGCCGAGTTTGAAAAGGCATTGAGCATGGTGACGGGTCTTGAAGAATGTGCGGTGCGCGTCAACCTGTCGATCACGATTGAGCGCCTCGGTGATCTGAAAGATCAGGCGGGTGACCCCTACGCCGCGAAGAAGCTCTACGACGAGGCACTCCTCAACCTGCTCGATGGGCCGAAAGACTGCGAAGACGAAGAGAAGTCGTCGCAAAACTCGAGCGACCCGAACCGCGACATGAACTCGCAGCGGCAGGAGATGGAGCAGCGCCTGCAGGAAAAGCAGGAGCAACAGCAGCAGAAGCAAGACGGCGACGAGGGCGGCGCGGAGACGAAACCTGAGCCTGGTGAGGGCGATGGCGGCGAAGATGAGAAGCCGGGCCCCGGGCAAGAGCAGCTCGACGAGATTGAAGAGCGCCTCGGTCAGGGCGAACGCGACCGCGACGACATGGGCCGTGAGGGCGATGACGGTTGGGGCAACTACGAAACGGATAAGCCATGGTGATCCCCGGCGAAGCCACCTCTAACCGGTACGTGGCCAACAGCGAAGGTGCTCCCCCGGTGCCACCGCCCGGTGGCTACCGGGGCGCGCAACGCTCGCGTGCACCGCAACTGCCTCCCGGCGCTCCTCAGCCGCCCACTCGTTCCGCTTCCGATGGCAAACCGAAACGCGCGTGGATGGGTCCGGTAGCTCTCGCCGTTGCCGGCGCGTTCGTTGTCGTACTGCTGATCGTGTGGAATGTCGGCGGCAGTCACACGCTGTACGGCTTCAACATGCTCGCCATTCAGCTCGCGGTGCTCGCCGTCGTGCTCGTGGCACTGTTTACGCCGGGCGCGAGGCGCTGGGGCTCGTTGGCGCTCGCGGTTTGCCTCGTCGCGAACGTCGCGACCATCGGCGCGGCCGGAGCACTCACGAGCGCCTACACGGGCAACTACGAGAACCTGAAGACGGACGAGCAGAAGTTCTGGGAGAAATATCCCGGCATCAAAGACGAAGAACCGATCTATTTGATTGGCGCGCCCAGCTACGAAGAGTACAAGGCCGATGCCGACGAGATTCTATTGAAGGTGCGGGAGCGTCTGACGGCAGACTTCGGGTTTACGTGGACGGAACCAGCTGATGAGATGAAGCGCCCGATTCGTAACGGGTATGGCGGCGAGTCGTGGTTCTTCACCTACACGAGTCAGAAGTGGATGACGAACGAAGCGGTACACGGTGTCTCTGACAAGACTGCAGTCGTCAACAGCGTCAATAGTGTGGCCGCCGACTTCGGCTACGACGAGCTGTACTCACTGACGCAACCCGGCTACCGCGACGACAAGGTGCTGGAACAGCTCTATGGTTCCGCAGAGCCCACTGAGCAGGCCATTTGGGAGTTCTACACCGGCGACTACGATGCCGACTTCACGCTGTACGTGCAGATGGTGGACCTCAGCATGGACAATGCGGACGGCAAGTTTCGCAAAGACCGTGAAGATTGGAACGCGCGCACGGGCGAGCCGCTCGAGGGCGTCATCGTCTACGTCGTTACCGGCCCGACGATCAGCGAAGACGACGAAGCGGCATTCGACGAGCTACTGAGCGACTACGAATAGGCTGCGAACGCGAAAGGCCCCGATTTCTCGGGGCCTTTTCTGTGGAGCGGATGACGAGACTCGAACTCGCGACCCTAACCTTGGCAAGGTTATGCGCTACCAACTGCGCTACATCCGCGTGCACCCTCTCGGGCACGGATTTGAGCTTACCGGAAAATTGAACGAGGGGGCGAAACGCGCCATGTCGCGCGTGTCGCAAGGCTCGAAATCTATGCAGGAGAATCGTTCCCAGCGAGTGCGGGTTTCCTGGAATGATGCATTCCTCGCATGAATCCCCCGCTCCACCCGCCGCCACGAAGACTTTCTTCGGACAACCTCGCGCACTCGCAAACATCTTTGGTGTCGAGATGTGGGAGCGATTCAGCTTCTACGGCATGCAGGGCATTCTCGCGATCTATCTGCACTTCTCCGTGGTCGACGGCGGCCTCGGTATGGACCAGCAGGTGGCGCTGGGTATCGTCGGCGCGTACGGCGGTGCCGTGTACCTGTCGACTATCGTCGGCGCGTGGATTGCTGACCGCCTCTTTGGTGCCGAGCGCGTGCTGTTTGGCAGCGCCGCGGTCATCGTCGCGGGCCACCTCGCGCTCGCGCTCATTCCCGGGCCCGCCGGCGTAGCCATCGGTTTGATTCTCGTGGCGCTGGGCTCGGGCGACCTGAAGGCGACCGCAACCGCCGTGGTCGGCACGCTCTACGCCGCCGACGACACGCGTCGCGACGCGGGCTTCTCGCTGTTTTACCTCGGCATCAACCTGGGTTCGTTCTTCGGCCCGATTCTCACGGGACTTCTGCAAAGCCGTGTGGGCTTCCACTGGGGCTTTGGTGTCGCCGCGCTCGGCATGATCGCGGGCCTGATTCAGTACTCGATTGGGCGCAAGAACCTGCCCGATGAAGCGCGCACGGTGTCGAACCCGCTCCCGAAGAGCAAGTACCCGCTCATCGCCGGGCTCGTACTGGCTGCGATTGCCGCGACTATCGCGCTCATCATGACGGACGTCATTCGGGCTGACAACCTTTCTGGCGTGGTCATCATCGTCGTGATCGCGGCAACGCTCGCGTACTTCACGTTCATCACGACGAGCCGCAAGATCACCACTGTTGAGCGCTCGCGAGTCTTCGCGTTTGTTCCGCTGTTCATCGCGTCAGTCGCGTTCTGGTCGCTGTACCAGCAGCAGTTCACGGTGCTCGTGCTCTACTCTGACGTGCGCCTGAATCGCTCGCTGTTCGGCTGGGAGATGCCAGTCTCCTGGGTGAACTCCATCAACCCGGTCTTCATCGTGATCCTCGCCGGCGTCTTCGCCGCACTGTGGACGAAGCTTGGCACGCGTCAGCCCTCAACGCCGGTGAAGTTTGCACTCGGAACCGCGCTCATGGGCGTGGCCATCTTGCTCTTCCTGCCGGTTGCGAACGGTGCTGACCACACGACACCACTGCTGCTGCTCGTGCTGATCCTGCTGGTCTTCACGATCGCTGAGCTCCTCCTGTCCCCCGTTGGCCTTTCAGTAACCACGAAGCTCGCGCCGGCGGCGCTCCACACGCAGATGATCGCGCTGTTCTATCTGTCGATCTCGCTCGGAACGGCTGTTGCGGGCTGGGTCGCGCAGTTCTACGACCCGACCAACGAGGTTCCGTACTTCGCTCTGCTTGGTGCCATCGCCATCGGTATCGGTGTGCTGGTGCTCATCTCGGCGAAGCCCATCCTGAAGCTCATGAAGGGCGTGCGCTAAGCGCCCAGTAGACTGGACAGCGCGACATAACGCTGTTGTGTGCATCTACCTGTCACGGCGATGACAAGGCGGCACAAGCCGTCATCGAAGGAATGCACATTGTCTGAAACACCCGCGTCACCCGTGACCGATGCCGAGCCCACCGGGCTCATCCGCCAGGCAGGCATCAGCTACTTTCCGATCGCGCTGATCGCCCGATTGCCCTTCGCAATGAACGTCGTCGGCGTGATGACGTTGGTGGTAGCAGCGCGCGAGTCGATTCTCCTGGGTGGCTACACGGCTGCCGCTGTGGGCGTCGGAACCGCGGTGGCCGGCCCGCTGCTGGGTGCGGCTGCGGATCGCTACGGACAGCGGTACGTGATGCTGCTCGCCGGCATCGGCAACGCCTTGGCGCTCCTGCTGATGGCCTGGGTGGCATTTGCTGCGGTGCCCGACGTCTGGGTGCTTGCCGTTGCCGTACTGGTTGGCGCGACGGCACCCCAAGTGGGTCCGTTGTCACGTACCCGGTTGGTTGCGTACATCCGACGCCTACCGCGTGAAAAGCGCGCCAAGACCATTCAAGGAACGCTGGCGTATGAGTCAGCGGTCGACGAGATCGTCTTCATCTTCGGACCAGTACTCGTGGGCGCGCTTGCGACCACACTGAACCCAGCTGCTCCCCTCATCGGAGCTGCGATTCTGACCGTCATTTTCGTGTCGGCCTTCGCTCTGCACCGCTCCGCGAATGTGGCAACCGGCGGCGGCACGGTCAAGGCAGAAGACCAAGCGCCGGTGTCTGAACTCTTCGAAATCCGGGTGCTCATCGTGGTGCTCGGCATGCTGGCCGTCGGCCTATTCTTTGGCTCGGCCCTGACGTCGCTGACGAGCTGGATGGATGAGCGTGGGGCCGCCGAACAGACCGGCCTACTGTACGGCCTCATGGGCGTCACGAGCGCCGTGCTCGCCCTGTCGGTTGCGGTCTTCCCTGCCCGCTTCTCGCTTGCCGCGCGTTGGGTCACGTTCGCCACCGTCATGGTCGCCGGCTCCTACCTCATTGCGACGGCATCTTCTGACTTCGCAATGATGGTGGCACTTGCCATCACGGGACTCGGTGTCGGCCCGCTCATCGTAAATGCGTATGGCCTGGCCACCGAGCGCACGCCGCGCGGCCGCTCGGCCACCATCATGACCATGCTGGGATCTGCCATTGTCGTTGGCCAGTCCACTGGTTCCGCCATCGTCGGCACCATTGCCGATGGTTCCGGTTCTGCAGTCGCGCTATGGGCGCCCCTTGCGAGTGCCGCGTTGATCTTGCTCCTGGGCCTCACCAACGCGCTCCTGCGCCCCGCTCAGCGCTAGCCGCGGCAGCACTATTCGCGTGTCTATTTCACCCCTATCTATACCGAGCGTAGGGTGGCGGGTCAGATAATGAACGAATACGCGGCTCTGCCTCAGATCGTGTAAACGTTCAAGACACGCGAGTCTCGGCGTCGTCCCGCCCATAAGGAGTCCCATGCCACTGAGTGAAGAGGGCGAGCTTCGATCCCTCATCGATGATTTGCAGGAACAGTGGACTGAGCACTCACGTGCAAGTCCAACGTTTCGTCGGCCAAACTCGGCCAAGGGCAAGCAAGTGGATGGCGATGAAGCTGCGCGAATCGTGAGCGTCATCGGTTTCGCACGCCATGTGCATGAAACCGTCAAAGGCATAGTTGTGTTGCTCGACGCGGGCCTTGTGAATCAGGCGATCCCGCTCGTTCGTCTCGCGTACGAGACCTCCCTCACTGCCGCATGGCTTGTTCAAGCAGAAGGGGGCCATGGCTCGCGCGCCCTTATCCATGAGTACGCCAGACAGCGGCTCCTTTTCATCAACGACGCGAAGAAGAGTGCCTCCCCGGTATTTCGCGAGGGGCTACCTTCTGAAGAGGTCGAAAAGCTTCTTACTGAGAACAGTGACTCCCACGATTCGACACGCAACTTCCAGGCGACATGTCTTGATCTTGAGCCCGGCGGCCTAGACGCATACATCCATTACAGGGCACTATCGGGGATGAGCCACGCGGGGGTAAGCATTGTTGACCGTTACTTCAAGTCGCCACCGCAAGGCGTCGCTATTCCGGAATGGCGTCCACATGCGGAAGAAGCCTTTCCGCGTGAACTACTGTTGTTCTTCTCAGCGGCATCGATGGTCTGGGCAGACCGCGCGTTCATCTACATGAGCCGCAACAATTCGCACCGCAATTTCGTACGCAGCGCCGCGCCAGCGCTGGGAATTGATCCTGACCTGAAGTTGAGCGACGCATACCGCAAGCGCCATCTGAAGCGACGGGCGGAACGCAGGCAGGACGCCACAAGAAACTAGTTAAAATGCATAAGCGCGCACGGTCTGACCGACCGGCTCACGAGCTCAGCAACCACAGCACCTGCGCATTAAAACGCCACTCACGTCGGCCTGCCTAGCGTCGCTAGATCTCGTCTCCTGATCGCGGGCGTGACGGCCGCATTACTAACAGCGTTCTAATGGACGAAGGTCGGGAGCACGAAGTTCCGGTGCATCGAGCCCAACTGTTCCAGATCCAGCGCTCCTCGCATGCGATAAACGATGAAATCCCCCGGTTCGAGAACCGAGGGATTTCGCCTGTGCGCGATACTGGGATCGAACCAGTGACCTCTTCCGTGTCAGGGAAGCGCGCTACCGCTGCGCCAATCGCGCCCAATGGGCTATTTAGTTTTGTTGAGGTGACAACGGGATTTGAACCCGTGTAAACGGCTTTGCAGGCCGGTGCCTAGCCGCTCGGCCATATCACCGTGTGTGGTTCAACCCACGCGCGATGTCCCCCGAAGGGAATCTCACACTCGAGCGGATGACGAGACTCGAACTCGCGACCCTAACCTTGGCAAGGTTATGCGCTACCAACTGCGCTACATCCGCATTTTCGCCCCGGTGTCCCGGCGCTCTATCGAGAATAGCTGACATCATCCCTCATGCAAAACCGAACGCGGCCCGCGCGTGTCTCCGTGTCGATTCGCACAGCACTTCGGGTGTGAGATATGCTCGTTTACCGAACCCCGGTTCTGGGGCGATTGGCGCAGTTGGTAGCGCGCTTCCTTCACACGGAAGAGGTCATCGGTTCGAGTCCGGTATCGCCCACCCAAGTGTCGATGTTCAAACATGCGACATCCGCAGGTTTGACATCCTTCCCCGCGCGCACGCTGGCCTCATAGGCCAGCGCTGCCGCGTGGACTGCCGGATCGAGCAGCGTGTCGAACGGCTCACCCGGCTCCGTTTCCACCCGATCGGCGTTCTCGACCTCGTAGACATGGATGCGCTCGAAGAACGCTTGGTTGCAGATGCGCCGGAGTGAGTCATCGATGCTCATGTAGATCGCGTGCATGTCACCGGCCAGAGCGAGGCAGTCTTCGAGGTGTGCTTTGGCCTGATCGTACTCGATCTGCCCTGCATCGATCTGCGCGTCGAGGAACGCGAGCCGGCGTGCGATGCGGTCTTGTTCTTCTTTGAGGAGGTCCAGCGGGACGGCTCCGGCGTGGTGGGCGTGGAGCAGGCTGCGGCGTTCGTCACGGAGCCAGTCGCGCTCGACGGCGTGGGTGTGCCGTTCTGCTTTGTTCGCGGCGTGGAGGTCATCGAACTGGCGCACGAGCATGTGCCGCAGCGCGGTGACGATGTGCTCGGGTATCTGCACGCGCCGGTAGTAGTCCTCGACCTGTCGTTCGATGTGCTCGATCGGCATGGCCTGGCGGACACAGTTCGTGCGCTTGGAGTGCCGGCCTGCGCAGATGAAGTATGGGTAGACGATGCCTTTGCCGTTTTTCGCGTGGGTGACCATCAGACGGGAGCCGCAATCGCCGCAGTACACCGAGCCTTTCAAGTAGTGCTCGTGGGTTTGCGTCTTCTCCCCGGACACCTGGTGCGCGGTGAGGACGTTCTGCACCCGGTACCAGAGCTCCGCGCTCACCAGCGGTTCGTGGAGTCCGTCGTAGCGGGCGCCACGGAAGATCACGTCGCCCTTGTAGTACGGGTTGGAGAGCATCTGCTGGATCGTGGACAGTCCCGGAGCCTTCGCAGGCCGTTTCGGGGTCGGCACGGTCGTGAGGCCACGGTCGACAAGTTCTCTGTGCAGCATCGAGGTCGAGTAGTTCCCCGTCGCGTACGCCTCGAACGCCCACCGCACCAAAGCAGCGCGGTCGGGGTCAGGGATCACGGTGGGGATGTCGCGCCCGAGTTCGTCGCGCTTGTGGACGTTGAGGTAGCCGATGGGGGCGCGACCGACGGTGCCGCCGATGGCGGCTTTCTGGGTCATGCCCTTGGCGACCTCGTTGGCGAGGTTGCGGGAGTAGAACTCCGCGATCGTGGACATGATGCCGTGCAGCAGCATCCCTGACGGGGTCTCGTCAATGTTCTCCGTCGCGGACACGAGGATCACGCCGGCGTCTTTAAGCGCGAGGTGGATCGCTACGTCGTCGGCACGGTTGCGGGCGAGCCGGTCGACTTTGTGGACGATGCAGTACGCGACCTGGTGGGTCTTGACGTACTCGATCATCCGCATCAGTTCTGGCCGGTCGGCCTTGCGTGCGGACTCGCCTGCGTCGATGAACTCCTCCACGACGATCGCGTTCAGATCACGGGCCTTGCGGAGGTTCGCGTCGCGTTGCGCGGGGATCGAGAATCCCTCGTCGCGGCCGCCGCGCTCTGCCTGCTCCTTGGTGGAGACGCGGAGGTAGGAGACGGCGAGGGTGGTGGTCTCACCGAGTCGGTCGATGCTGGTGGGTGGCGCTGGGGGTGCCAGAGTCATGAGTCTTGTTTCCTCTCACCGGAAGGGTGGGAGCCAACGCGACGGCGAAGCGTCACGCGGTGCGACTCGTAAACGGGAAACACGTCCGCCGGAAAGGAACCGGGGTAAGCCACAAGGGCAAAGAGACTGCGCACCCGGCCCGGTAAGGCCGCGGCGTCGGGTTCTATTCTACCTTGTCGGGCTCAGAACGCCCAGGATCGGCGTCATCCGGCGTGGGCGCGTCGTTCGCCTTCGATCTGCTGACCGCCATGCCGAGGAACACCTGCGCGAGCTTGTGCAGGTCAGGTTGACTGCGTGGCACTGCTTTGACGGTGAAGCGTCGATCCTCACCCCGCCTGCGCTCACGCCGGTTCATGGTACTTCTCCCGTGCTCAGGACGAGACCTGCGATGAACTGGTCCTCGGCACGTCGCCGCGCTTCCACATCAGCGTGCATGTATTCCACGAAGTCTTCCTCGCGGTTCGGGATCACGATGTCATCGATGGTGTCGGTGTCGGATTCTCCGGGCCAGGCGATGCGGCGGGTGGGGCGGTCGGTGGTCAGGCGCGTGCCGCAGGCTGCGGTCCAGTGCCGGAGGCGTTCTTGGGCTTCGGTGAAGTCGCGATGCCAGATGAGCATGGCGGAGCCCTTGGCTTCGGGGTGGATCGCGCACAGCCAGTGGATGTGCAACGCGGACAGTTCCCACACCAGTGCCGGGTGGCGGTGCCAGAACGGCGGGCAGACGGCGACAGAGAGGCCGTAGGTGTGGCGAAGCCAGTGCACCCATTCGTTGAGCGCGAGCCATTCTTCTTCTGCGGCGTCGGCGGTGAGGAGATTCCAGTTCACCGGCCCCGGCGGACCCGCCATCCCCTCATCCTCCGCGGTGGAGGGTTCGGTGTCGGGGTCGTAGCTCTCATCGAACTCGTCCTCCGCCACTTCGCCCGGATCAACTTCGCCCGTGTCGGGCAGTTCATCGACCATGATCCGTCCTCACCTTCCGACCGCGGTTGCACCAGCGGGCGCGCGGCGTGGTGCGCCGGGTGACAGTGCAGCGTCCTCGAGTCCGGCATCCAATGAGTCGGTTGCTTGTGTGCGTCGGGGACGGTCGACTGTGTAGCGGGTGCGGGCGAGGTCGTGCCCGATTTTCTTCGCGATGAACTCTTCTGCCTTGACGGTCTGCCCGGTGTCGTCGGTGCGGTCGTAGTGGTGGGTGTAGCCCTCGGCGACGAACTTGTCGCCTTTCGCGAAGCGCTGGTGGGCGCGTTCGGCGGTCTTCCGGAACGCGACGAGGTCGTGGAAGGTGGTCTCGGTCTGCGTGAACGAGCCATCGTCTTCGCGGCGGTAGTGTTCTTGCCCGATCTTCACGAACAGTCGTGCGTCACCTTTCTCGGTGAACGACAGGTGCGGTTCGGAAGCGATGAACCCGGACAGGGACTCTTGTGTGTGGATAGCCATTGGACACTCCTCGTGACAGCGGCACCCCCGGTCAGGGTGCTCTGTCACTCAGGTGCGCCCACCGGCCCCTCATCACCCGCGGATGCCGGAGAACCGGTTTGTAGCAGCTTCTCCACCACGCGCCGCTGACCCTGCAGGTCGCTCGCGCCCTTGCGGCGCGTCCAAGCACGCAGTTTCGCGACGATCGGTGGCGCGGCGCGTAGCAGGATCAGTCCGGTACCGAATGGGAGGGTGCGGATCACGTCGGGAGGCATGATCGCTACCCGGCGGATGGAGCGTTGTGCGGTGCGGGAGCCGTGGTCGCCGATGGTGGTGGAGTCGGTGATCTCGTCGCGTTCACCGATGAGGGTGGTGAGGTCTTGAAGGTCACGGGAGTTGGATGCGCCACCGAGGATGATCTTCACAATCGATGCGTCCCAGATCGCGCCGGCAGCGTTATCCGACCACTTCTCGCGTGCCTGTGCGAGGGATTGCAGTACCGGCATGGTCGTGATCCCGGTACCTCCGCCTTCTGCCATCAACGTCGGGAGCGATGGCAGTGGGGCGAGGTTTCCGATCTCATCCAGCGCCAGCAGCAGCGGCGGGTCGAGACGTGCTGACGGTGAGCGTGCGGCGAGGCGACGGGCGGCTTCGACGAGGTCTTCCACGAACGCTGACACCAGTGCGGCACTGTTGTTCGCCCCGGCGCCTGTCGCGAGCAGATACACGGTGCCGCGCTTGCGCAGAAACTCCTCCGGATCGAACCGCTCCTCCGGGCCTGGGCTGACCGCGTCGAGGACGCGGGGATCTGCGAGCGCGGCAAGAGACAGGGACACGCCTTGCCAGATGGAGTCGCGGGTTCTGGGGTCTGAGTCGATCATCGCCTGCAACGAATCCGCCCACCCCGTCGCCGCCCGAGGGTTCGCGGTAAGGATCGCGACCGCATCGGACGCCGCAGCCGGGTCCAGGGTCCACCGGAACAACTCGGCAGGCGCACGCTGGTCCAGGGCTGCGGCATGGAGGAGTGCTTGGAGGGCGGTGCGGGTTTTCCCTTCCCAGAAATCCCCGCCCTCGACACCGCCAGCGGACAGGCCGGTGCCTGCGGCGAGGCCGGTGGCGCGGATCATCGCAGTCAGCGGGTCTTCGCATCCCCGGATCGGTGACCACCGCAAGCCTGCGGGGACGCCTTCGGCGAGGTGCTGCGGATCGAACACCGCCACTGGCCGCCCCTCCGCACGGCGTGCTGTGAGAGTGGCAGTGAGGTTGTCGGGGCGGGTGGAGGTCGTGACGACGGCGCCTGGGGCGTCGAGGATCGCGTTGATGACCACATGCAACCCCTTCCCCGATCGTGGTGGCCCGATCAGCAGGATCGAATCCTCCACACTCGCCCACACGTTTACGTTCCTCGATGCGCCGAGGAGGTATCCGACATCGGTGACCGCAGGCTGCTGGATGGAGGGGCGGAGTTGCCCGGCCCGACGCAGCAGTGCTTTCTCTGATGCGGCGGTGGTGACGTCGGTGCGGGTGGCGATCCCGACGATCCGGTACGGGTCGACCTTCGTCTGTCGTGCGTGCTCGCGGAAGAACCGCCACACCCACCACCCCGCACTCCCGACCGCGACGATGAGGATGCCGGTGACGATCCAGTACGCGACCGGGTTCAGCTCGTCGGCAGCGAGTGCGCTACCGGGGTCGGAGGGGTGCAGGAGCACGCCGAGGCCGGCTTCGATCCCGCCCGGCGGCTGCGCAATCCCGGTAACCCACGCGGTGATCGTTCCCGCAACGCGGAGGATGACGGCGAGGACGGCGGCGGCGATGAGGGCGATGATTCCGAGGTTCGCCAGCTCATCCCCAAGCGCCCCACCCTGCCGCGGGGTGCTCATTGGATTCTCCCGACCGTGAGGGTGCCGGAGATGCGGCCGAGGAGGATCACTTCACCCGTCACCGCAAGCGCGGTTTGCTCTGCGGTGAGGAGGGTGCGGGCGGTGCCGTCGCTGCTGGCGTCGGTGTGGGCGTGGATGATCGCGACGGCGACATCCTCACCCGCAACGAACCCTGCCCCTGCCACCTGATGCAGCACCGGCTGCGCGGCTGGCACCGGAGGCGACACCACAGCCACCGGTGCCGGTGCTGATGCTTCCCAGGGCTTTGGGGTGGTGCGTTCGCGGGGCGGGGTGATGATGTCGGTGAACGTTGACCCGTCGGCCTCGTGTACCTGCACGCGCAGCGGCGACCGGTACTGGGCGGTGAGGGCGTCGAGGATGGTCGGGAACGCTTCGCGCCGCCATCCCGGAGCGAACGGCTCCGGGAGATACGGGCGCCCGTCGACCGTGACCGTCATCGCACCATCAGCGGTGATGGTGAACTCCACCACCGGCACGACGACCGGTCCACCGGGCTCAGTCTTCGGTGGCTTCGGCGCTTTCGGGGGTTGGTGGTCGGGGTGGGTGCGGCGGTAGCGAGGCTTCGGCGTCACAGGGTTCCTCTCCGTGGAGTGCAGGGGTGTCGCCAGGCAGGTGCACTAGCACCGCCCCCGAAACGCAGGTGGGAGGGCACGAACCTGGGGTGGTTCGTGCCCTCCCATACCGACCCGCCCTGGGGTGGGGGTGCCGGAGGGTCGGCAGCCTGTGGTTAGTCCTCCTTTGCTCCCTCGAACTGGGCCTTGAACTCCTCGAACGACAGGTCCTCGTCACGGACGTACCCGGCGCGGTCGCGCGTGATCGCGAGGCGACGCCCGAACAGCAACACCCCACCGGTAACCGCAGCGATCAGCCCACCAGCGAGACCGATCGGCCACCAGTCACCGCCGCCGGTGTGCGCGAGCTCACCCGGCGTGCCTGCTACGTCTGGGGTGTCGGTGACGGTGGTGGTCTCATCCGGTGCACCGCAGACCCCACGGTGCAGGATCGTGCCGTCCTCATCGGTGACGGTCTCCACCCAGTAGTAGATGCCGACCGTGTCGAAGATCACCTCGTCGGAGCGATACTCACCTGGCCCATCGAGATCAATCGTGGTGGAGGTGAAGACGAGTTCTTCCGGGGTGCAGGTCGCGGTGTCACTGTCCTGCCGGTACGCCTCGAAGATCAGGCGTGCCCCGTCGGGGACGGTGCCGGTGACGGTCGCAACATCATGCGCCGGATCACCCAGCTTCACGTTCGCCATGGCGTTCGTCTTCACGATCAGCTCCTCCGGCTGCTCCTTCACCACCGTCGTCTCACCCGACGCCCCACAAAGACCCTCGGCGATGATCTCGCCGTCGGCGTTGTAGAGGGATTCGACCCAGTACACGTTCCCCGCGGTATCGACGGTGGTGGTGCCGGAACGGTAGACACCGGCCTGGGTGACCGGGATCTCCTCGCTCTCGTAGAACGGCGCCTCACACAGGGCTTCCGCGTCTGCCAGGTGGGGTCCGTAGGCACGGAACACCAGGTAGGAACCGTCGGGAATCTTCGTGCCCTGCACGAGCGCGGTATCCGAGAACGGCTCGCCGACGAACGCTTCCGGTGTCGCCTGCGTCACCACGGACACAGGCACCTCTCTGCCGGTGGGTGGGACGTAGAAGCGTTCCAGCACGTCCACCGGAGACGAGGAGTAAGGCTGCACGCGGTCGTCGCCGGTGAAGGTGGTGACGAGGACGTAGAAGCCGGGCTCGGTCGGCACGATCTTGTCGTCATCCGTGTACCCGAGCTTGTAGACCCCATTGCGTGCCGGCGTCATCAGTTCCGCCAGCACCGGCGCGCTGGTGAGGTCGAGATCGTCGGTGAGTTCCGTATCTGACGCGAAGGGGCCGTAGACGGTGTGATGCAGTTCATCGACATCGGCGTTCCAGTAGCCGTCGCCGGTGAAATCGCCGTGGTTCGCCGGGAACCCGGTGACGGTGATCACATCGAAGGCGCGTCCGCCGGGGTGCACGTTGTACTCCCGCATCAGCGAGGTCACCGTGACCGGCCACCGCACCGACGTCGTCTCCACCGTGATCCCGTACTCGTCCTGCCAGTCGTTCGCGAGGTAGTCGCGCACCCACTCCGGCTGCGTAGTCTTCCGAACCTCCCACACCCAGGTCACAAACCCGCCCGTCGGCGCGACCACCGACGGGGACGTGTAGACGCCGGGGCCGTCTGCGGTGACCGTCACGGTACCGAGCGGCACCGCGTTCGGGTCGATCGCGGCGTTCTGCGCCGGGGGCAGCGTGCCGGGCACCTGGTAGGCGGTGCCCTCGAACACCACCGGAATGTGCGCGCCGTCCTTCTTCAACCACGCACCATTACTGCTACTAACGGTGATCGTGTCCGTGAGTGCATCACCGGGGACAGCGAGACGCTGATCCGCCTTGGAGACAGCTTCGGGCTGGAACGGCACCACCGACGTCTCAGTGACTTGGCCGAAGCGGTCGGTGAACGAGTCGGTGAGGTACTTCGCGTTCTCACCGTGCGCGGTCTTGTCGATGCTCCACACCCACGTGTAGAACCCCGACTCCGGCGCAACGATCGTGCCCGGCGATGTATACGACCCCGCACCCGTCAACGTCACCGTCTCGACGCCTGCGACGAGGGCTCCGGCAGGTGGGGTGTCGGCTTCGGCAGGCTGCTCATCGAACGGCCCATACAAGGTGCCGGTCGCGGTCACCTCAATCGGGTTGCCGTCCAGGTGAATCCAGGTACCCTTCGACACCGACACCGTGAGCCCATCCACGAACGCATCACCCTCCGCGACGTAGCGGGAGGCGACCTGGGTGGTGATCTCCGGCTGGAAATCCAGTTCAATCACCGGCGACTCCACCGACGCCGACAACCCGGTGGATGACCCTGCGACGGCGGCGATCAAACGCTGCTTCCCAGGAGTCGTGTAGAGATCAAGCGCCGCACCATACCCGGCCGCATCGATGCTCATCGACGCGCCAACCCGGTAGGACGGCACACCGACTGCGGGGGTGGCGGTGATCGGGTGCGCCCCGGAGCCGATCGTGCGCGCCGAGGAACCGTTAGCGAAGACCGCATCCGACAAGGTCGCAGCACCGGTGAGGCCTGCGGGGTGGGTGGCGACGGTGAGCGTGCCCGCGTACTGATCCGACATCTCAAGCGATAGCGACAGTGACGGGTCGGTGACCGCGTTTGCTGCGGCCTCCTGCCGCATCGCGGCGAGGTTCGCGAGGATCGTTCCCCGCTCCGACGCGGGGGCTCGGGCAACGTAGTAGTCGTCACCGGACATGCCGTGCGAGTTATACCGGCCAGGGCTCGCCACCGACCACACATGCAGCGCGACCGCGGCGGTGACGTTCGGATCGCCCGACTGCCCCCACCGGTCCATCACATAGTTCAACTCGGCAAGCTGCTGCCGCGACAGCGAATCCAACGCCGTGATCCGTTCCGGCCCCGATGTGTTGCCGTAGGGCGGGTCCGCGTCCAGGTCCGCGCAATACGCCTGCCGGCCGTCCACATCCGTGTTGTACGCGCCGAGGAACGCACCATCTGACCAGTACCCGACCCCTTCACTGCCCGCATGGGCAGCCTGGGAGCCAAGCGCGAACGAACCCGCGATGACCAGGAGCGCGAGCAGCGCTGACAGCCAGCGCCGCACCCCCGTTCTGGGTGGCGCAGCCTCCGGCTGCGTGATGTGGGCGAGTGATCCTGACACGAGATACCTCCTGGTGTGTGTTCATCAGCGACCAGAGCCGGCCGCCTTCACACCAGGTGCACCACCCGCCTCACAACACCGGCCCCCTCAAATCCCGCCCCTGCGCCGACGGCCCAGCCTCGAGCGGGTCGGACTCGAGTCCCGCACGCTCCCGCACGGCACGGTGAGCCCGGTCACGAACCCCATGCAGCAACTCGCGCACATCTTCATAGCCAGTCACCACCGTGGCGAGGCCGTCACGCAGCAACCGATGACAGCCCGTAGAGGTGGCGCTCGTGATCGGCCCGGGGATAGCCCCGACCGGGCGGCCGAGTTCGGCGGCGCGGGCGGCGGTGTGGAGGGTGCCGGAACGGTACCCGGCCTCGGCGATGAGGACGGTGCCGGAGAGCGCGGCGAGGAGCCTGCCTCGTTGCAGGAACCTCCACTTCGTCGGCGCCGCACCCGGCGGCAACTCCGACAGCAACAGGCCGTCCTTGCCGACACGGGTCAGCAGATCAGTGTGCCCTGCCGGATACAGCCGATCCAAGCCGCCTGCGAGCACCGCGACCGTTGAGCCATTCGAGGCGAGTGCGGCACGGTGCGCGGCACCATCGATCCCATACGCGCCGCCCGAAAACACCACACGGGAGTCGGCGACCGCCGACTGCACCAGCTCCGTGGTGACGTGTTCCCCGTAGGCGGTGGACGCCCTGGCTCCGGTGATGGTGAGGCGATCCCACATCGGTCCGGTCAGCAGCCCTGGGTTGCCTTTCGCCCACAACGCCACCGGCGCGCCATCACCGAGCGCGTCGATCCCGGCAGGCCATTCAGCATCGCCGGGGATCAGCACCCGCATCCCGTGCCGCTCTGTCTCAGCAAGCACCCGCTGGATTTGTGCGGCGTCGAGGCGTGGTGCGAGGCGGCGCTGCCAGGTGTCACCGTCGGGCCCTGCCGGGACTTCATCGGCGAGGACGCGGGCGACCGTTTCGGATGCGCCGACGGTGCGAATCATCCGCCCCGTCACCGCATCTCCTGGTTCGGACGCGATAGCGAGGATGATCCTCGCGGTGCTCTCATCTGCTGCCAGTTCGTTGATCGTGTCCATCAGTGCTGCTCCCTCGGTCATGGCGTGTCAATCGAGGGATAGGTGCGAACCGGCACGCCGAAACAGTCATTACGAGAGGATCGGTGGGCGCGGGAACTTGCACCCTCACAACACCCCACAGATCGGCCAAAACCCGCAGAATCACGCGGAATCAGAGTTCAGAAATCCTGAACCTGAGCATTTAGCCCTTCATCCTCGCGGTGGTGTCGAACGCGGCGAGCTCGGCCGGGTGAAGTTGGTGCTGGACGACGAAGGAGCGTTCTTTGATGCGCCAGAGTCCTTGCCCGGTGCCGAGTCCTGGGAGGAGTTTCTGTTCGGTGCCGGTGAGTCCGAGGGCTGCGGCGGTGGCTCCGAGCTGGTCGGGTTCTTGCCGGTAGATGATCCTGGTCTCCGCATTCGCCAACAGGCTGTTGGCGAGGGCGCGCATCGCGGAGCCTTGGTCGCCGACGTTGTCGAGGTCGGTGAGTTTGTGGAAGATCAGCATGTTCGCGATCCCGTAATGCCTGGCGAGCCGCCATTGCGCGTCCATACGGCGCAGGAGAGCTGGGTAGGCCATGAGTCGCCAGGCTTCGTCGTAGATCACCCACCGGTGCCCGCCGTTCGGGTCCATCAACGCCGACTCCATCCACGCGCTGGAGCAGGTCATCAGCACGGAGATCAGCGTCGAGTTCTCCGCGACGCGGGACAGGTCCAAGCTCACCATCGGGAGCGATGGGTCGAACCTGACCGTCGATGGCCCATCGAACAATCCGGCAAGATCGCCCGCCACGAGGCGGCGGAGGGCGTGGCCGACGAGCCTGCCGTCTTCTGCCAGCCGGCCATCCGTGTCGGTCGCAGGATCGGGGCTCAGGATGCGGTCGACCACCATAGGCAGGATCGGCACGTCAGCGGTGCGGACGCTGTCTTGGAGAGCGAGGTCGATCGCGGTGTGCTCCAACGGCGACAGCACCCGATCCAGCACGGTTTCTGCGAGCGCGCCGATGAGTTCCCGGCGGCGGGACGCGACTTGCGCCGCCCATTCCGCATCGCTCACCCCGGACGGGCGGTGGCCCTCATCGAGCGGGTTGAGCCGGTTGCGAAGCCCATGCCCGAGCACGATCGCTCGCCCACCAACAGCCTCCGCCACCGCCGTATGCTCACCCTTCGGATCGCCGGGCACATACACACGGCGACCAAACGTACCAGGTCGGGCGGGACTGGCTGGCGAGGGCGACGACGGCGACAGTTGCGACGACGATGATGCCGTCCACGATCAACGGCCACGCCCACGCCTGCCCCGCATCGATCCCAGACCGGCGGGCAAGGTCGGCAAGCGCCGTAAAGCTGAGCCAGAACGCGCCGGCTGCGATGAACACCGTGCCCGTGATCGCCGTCACCACCGCCAACCGGCGACCCCGCGGCGAAACAGCCTCGGTGGTGTTCATAAGATCACCCGCCCTGGTGATCCGCGCACCACACGCCGCTCGTCCGCTCCGGGCTCTACAGACGTATGCGGTGTGGGGTGGGTGGTGCGGTAGGCGGATCGGATCGTCGCCATGATCTCCCGCGGCCCCAGTCCCGCGTGCTCCGCCGCAGGGCCCAGGGCGTCGAGGGTTGCGTCGAGTGGGGTGCCGGATTCTGCGAGTCGGCACGCGGCCCAGAACAGGCCCCGGTTCCGCTCACCCTCACCACGCCCCGCCACCCAGCCGGCGAGCACCTTCGCATCCGACCCCCGCCGCTCAAACCGAGCAGCACGCACACGGTCGATAGAGATCGGAGTGCGCGGGTCCAGAAACTCGCGCAGCCGCACCGCATCCACTGGCACCGGGGTATCACCTGATGCGACGATGAGCCGGTACGCTGCCCGCACCCCGCCGGGGCGCAGCACCTTCGACGGCGGCGCGATGATGTAGCCGCCGTCACCACGGAAATCAACATGCGCCCGCGCGGCCTGCCAGGACGACTGCGCACGGTCAGGGTTCACCGGGTAGTAAGCGTGGAGGCCACCGGAGGGGGTGCGCACGAGCGCAGCCCACCCCGCGGCATGGCCTTGACGGTGCGCTTCGCGGAAAGCAGGAAATCCGGTGCCAGTCGGATGCACGTCGACATCGACAACCTCCACCCCGGACACGGCACCGGTGGGGATGCCGATGTTCGCGGACGGCCACCTTGACCACCATTCCGCGACTTGCGCCGGATCAGCGGTGGCATCATGAAACCCGCGGAGCACCAAAGGGCGTTTCTCACCGGGCAAGCATGGAAACACCGGCACCCCCGCCGCAGCGAACCGCGCCGCTGCCTCCGAGAGCGGCATCCCGCCGACTTCGGTGAACAGATCGGCGGCACCCATCACAGGCTCCTCACCGACGACGCCACCGCGCGGCGCGGTCCCTCCGCCAACGGATCAGCAGTCGCCTCGACCACCGGATCGGAGCGTTTGTTCGCTGGGGCGTCCCGGGTGAGGCCAGGAGGGTCACCGTTGCCGATCTGCACGGTGGGGAGCTGATCAAGAATGCTAGCTGCGGTTTTTCGGACTCGTTCGCCGGTGGCCTGGACGACTTCGACCGGAGACTTCTCCGGCACTGTCGCCGCCCACCCCGACACATACGGGACCGTGTAGTCGCTGGTGTCCATGCCGTGCGCTGCGGCGACCATCAACGCCACCGAATCCGCCTCCACCTCACCAATCCCGCGATGCCCCGTCGCATCCACGTTGTCCGGCCCGTGCAGCAGCACATGGGCGAGCTCGTGCACGAGAGTCTTCACCTGTGCCGCCTCGGGCATGTTCTCCCGAACCGCCACCGACCGCGCACCGAAGTCAGTGAGACCGTTTGCACCGTGGATCATGCCCTCATGCGGCACCCGCAACACGCTGAAACCCTCCGCCTCCACGAGACGTGCGATGCCCTCCCACAGCCCGTCGGGCGCTTCGCCTTCCAGCAGCCGCGGTGATGGCGGCGCGGGAATCGGGTCGCCGGCAGTTTGGGAGACATCCCAGACGTAGGCGGGGCGGACGCCGACCATGCGGGAGCGCACTGCCTCACCCGGTTTCGGTTTCTCGAACCGGCCGAGCCTGCGCCACGACTCCGCCACCTTCGGCGTGAACGACGCGAACCGGCCCGTCACAGGGGCGAGGATCATGTACCCCGACTGGCCCCTTGAGACTTGCCGGCCAAGTGCCTGCCACTGCTTGAAGCCCGCCGCATATGACGGCACCGGTTCCGGCACCCGGCCCGACTCGAACGCCGCCTGATGCTGCACGAAGATCAGCAGCGTGTTGTTGAACGACCGGGCACGGAACCGAGCCGCGAACTCCAACGCTCGTTTCCAATCCTCGCCCGATACCAACGACTCCACCGCGCCAGTGAGCTGTTCGTGCAGGGCGTCGAGTTTCGCATCCCGCGCCGCCCGCGCCTCCTCGACCGTTGTCATTGCATCCTCCTCCCGCAGACACCCACACACGACGGGTGACCTCTGCGACCAGAAGGTGCGCGAAGGAGCTCAGGAAACGAAATCGAGACGGACGACGGACATTAAAGTGTGCGACCGCCAGGTGCATCACTGAACCCGACGTGGTCAGACTTGGTCTATCGCATAAGCGGTGATCCCACCGAGCCACTCTGTAAGTACGATCGTTTCGCCGTGCGGGATTGCGTGTTCACTCCGGGTACGGTTGCGAGTTTCGGCTCTGCTCGAATCGTCGGTACTCACTTGGTGAACGCCCAACATACCGACGAAACTGACGGGCAGCGAAGTCAGGATCACTCCACCCCACCGTGAAAGAAATCTCTGCGATCGGCATAGCCGTGTCTCTCAGCAGCTGCGCCATTCTGAGCGTTCGGAGTGTCGTCAAGTATGCAAGCGGTGGTTTCCCAAAGGCTTCTGAAAACACCCGTCGCAGCTGTGATTCTGAGAGGTACACCGCCTCAGCAAGTTCAGAGGCTAACCAGCGGCGCGAGAGATCAGAGGCGAGTAGGCCCGAAACATGTAGGGCTTCGCGACGCGCAGGCCGGACGGCGCCGACAGGTTCAGTCTCCATGTTGTGGTAAGTAAAGACGACGTCGAGGATTGCGGAAAGCAACGATTGCGCCCGGTGAAAGCGGTCTGACGACAACCCGTCGAGACTCAACGCAACAAGGTTGTCCAGCCAAGGCGCGAGCATTTCCGTTCGATGTTCGCCAATCCGAAGAAGTTGAGCAGGCTTGACATACTCCAGTTCGTAAAAGGTTCTTGCCTCCAGCCGGTCGGTGAACTTGGCGGCATGTTGCCAGAACACTTGGTCGATAACGTAGTCGAGATCAAGGCAGATCGTTGTCACGGTCACGAAGCCTTCCGGTTCATAGCCGAACATGGCATTTGACCCCAATGTGATGACGTCTCCAACGTTCGCCTGTTGCACACCCAGCTCGTTGTGCAACAGAACCGATCCGGCACGCACGAAGATCAGCCTCGCGCAGTCTTCTGCGGAGATCGGGCCAGCGGTACGAAAAGTTCGGCTTCGAGCCACTAAAGGCTCGAAGCCGAACGTCCGGGATATTCCCAGAGCCATCGAGGTCAGTCTGCGTCTAGTGGTTGACTGTCCTCGGTCTGGCGCATGCGCCCGGCCAGCAATGCGATCAACGCGAGAGCTGGCGGAATGACTCCCGCAATCACAAAGATGATGGGGATGGGAACCAACAGTGAGAGCGGCCCTGCGATGGCGATCGAGACCGGCATGAACGCGATCGAAACGAAGAAGTCGAGGCTGGCGACTCGGCCGATCATGTCGAGCGGCACCAACCGTTGCAGCAATGTTCCCCACACGACAACGCCAGCCCCGGTGAGTGCACCGACGACAAAGAGCGCGGAGAGCATGAGGATCAAATTGTCGGCAACGCCAATGACCACAAGAGGTAGTGTTCCTCCACCCCAGCACAGGATCATAAACGTCAAGTACCGACGAGGAAGCTTCAACGACGACACGATCAGCGAACCGACAGCCCCACCTATCCCATAGGCGGCCAGAAGGAACCCGAAAGTAGCTTCAGCATCCTCGAATCGGTCGCGGGTGAGGAACGGGAGGAGAACTTCGATCGGGCCTTGGACAATGAGCGCAAGCGAAGACCCGAAGATCAGCGTCCAAAGCAACCAGCGTGTACGAGCCACGTAGGCAACCCCCGCACGAAGGTCACCCCAGACGCTCGGGCGATCCTCGGGAGGAGTGGGCTCAGTGTGTTCGTCACGACGGCTAAGAAACAACGTGATGACGAAAGCAATCGCGTACGAAGCCGCGACGATGACCGCTCCGATAGCGGGGAAGAACATACCGACGATGACTCCACCGAGGGCCGGGCCCAGCCCTTGCCCCATCGATGGACGGAGCGCCCCTTCGAGCCCATTCGCGGCCAGGAGTTGCTCCGGCGGAAGGACCACAGGTAGGTAAGCGCTGTACGCAGGGTAGAAAAAGGCGCTCCCGGCACCCATCGCGAACGAGGCTGCGGCGACGTGCCAAAGTTCGATATTCCCGGTGAGCGACAGGACCGCCACGGCGGTCATGATCGCGGCCGTTGAGCCCTGCACTGTAATGAGAATCCGCCGTTTGGAGAACCGGTCTGCGACAACCCCACCGAGAACGGAGAACGCAAACAGGCCAAGACTCATTCCGGTTGCAACCGCCGACAAGGCAAGTGGGCTGTCATCGAGTGCGAGTACTTGGAAGACCATGACGATCGTCCACATACCGGTCCCGAATACCTCGATGCCGACGGCGGCAAACAGGAGACGGTAATCACGTGATGCCAATGGGCGGAGTGCGCGTAGCTTGATGGTGTTGCTCATACCAGTGCCTCGCCTTCAGCCATCGCCATCAGATGTACATGAGGCCATTGGGCGACATCGCGCAGGAGTTGCCGATCGTGGGTCGACAGTACGACGGCCGCTTGGGTAGCCCCGAGTGCCTCGGTGAGTTCGTCAACGAGCGCGATGGAGAGGTGGTTGGTGGGCTCGTCTAGTAGTAGCACGTGCGGGCGTGCCGCGAGTACGAGCGCCAGATCGAGGCGTCGTTGTTGACCCATCGACAGTTCACCCACTCGTTTGCCTGCCTCGCGCGATCGCAGCAGTCCAAGTTGACCGAGACCGACCGCCTCAGATGATTGAAGCGTTCCTTGACCGACGAGTTCGTCGAGGTGTCGGGCGTATACCTCGTTCGCCCGGCGATCAGGCGGCAGCATCGTCTCCTGACGAAGAAAACCCAAACGCGTGCCAGGGGATGTCCGCACTGTTCCCGTATCTGGCAGTAGTTCGCCCGCCGCGATACTCAGGAGCGTCGACTTTCCGGCCCCGTTCGAGCCGGTGATCACGAGCCTGCCGCGGTGCGAGAGTTCGAACGACACTGGCTGCGCTAACCGCCCGGCAAGGCTCACGTTGTCGACGTTTAGTAGCACCGCCCCTTTTCGTGTGGGCAGGTCGGGGAACTGGAATAGCTGCGGTGGTTCAGGTACCGTCACCGCGTGTGCTTCGAGTGCTTCCTGGCGTCGGTGCACGCTCTGCACCAGCCCGCCCGCGCGCGTCGCGCGGCCGTGCTTCGGTGACCCCTTCTCCGGTCGCCAACCCGATACGAGTCGGTTCTGTGCAGCGCTGAGACTGTCCTGCAGCCGGGCTTGCTCCTGCTGCTGGCGGTCGTACTCCTGATCCCAGCGTTCCCGCTCGGCCACGCGCCCTTCTCGGTATCCCGCGTACCCGTTGCCGTAGATGCGGGGGCGATCATCAGGTGTCGGATCGAGGTCGACCACCGTCTCCGCAATGTCAGAGAGCAGCGCGCGATCGTGGCTGACGATGACGACACCACCGTTGCGCGTGCGGAGTTGCATGGTCAAGAAATCAAGTCCGCTGCGGTCGAGGTGATTGGTGGGCTCGTCCAGCAGTAAGAAATCATCTTCAGCCCCCAACAGGCAGGCCAACCGCACTCGATATCGCTGCCCCACCGACAGATCAGCGAGCAACCGCGTCATGTCGGTTTCGGCGTCGAGTGCTTCGAGCGCGATTTGTACCCGGCGCTCGGCATCCCAAGCGTCGAGCGCTTCCGCATCTTCCAAGGCCGCAGCGTACTGCTCTGCGGCCTCGCTACTCCCTTCCGCGAGAGCGGCAGCGGCGTCGTCGAGTGTGGCCAGCGCTGCGAGCGGTTCGGCGATGGCCTCCGCGACGGCCTGCCCAACGGTTCGGTTGTCGGTGGAGTCCATCTCTTGTTCAGCGAGCCCGAGCGTGCCGATGCGCTGGATCGTTCCACTATCAGGTACCAGCGTGCCCGCGAGCGCGTGCAGAAGTGTGGTCTTTCCGCGCCCGTTCTCTCCGACGATCGCCACACGGGACGCGGGAGTGACGACGAGATCGACATGGTTGAGCACCGGGGTTACGCCTCGCATTACGGAGACGTCGGAAGCGGTGAGTTGCGCGCGATGGCGCGCCGGATGACGGTTAGTAGGGGTAAGCATTCAAATCCTTCAGCAAGGCGCACCGCGACGAGCCAAACAGCCAGCGGGCACGCAAATGACGGGGACCCTTCCAGGGTCAGAACGAGCGGCCGTCGCTAGCTCGGAGTTGCTCAACGAGCGCGGTAGGCCTACTCAACCGTCACAGGAAATACAAATGCATGCTTCCAGTGTACCACATAAGGTCGGCAACGCTCAGTCCCCACCTCCGCAACCAAGCATGTAAATGTCGATAGCAGTGCCGACCTCTCAAAGCAGACTGCGAAGCGACGCAAGCCACCGCTGGCGCGTCTCTTCCGGTGATTGTGACCGGCCCGACACCTCAGTAGCGAGAGAGAGGTAAAGCCCCACGAGAATCTGTGGACGCAAGTCAGATGTGTCGGCGGGGTCTATGCCGAGGCGGCGAACGTAGGCATCGCGCAGCCGGATGCTAAGTGACTCATGGAGGTAGGCGAGTTGGCGCTGAACGCGCGCATCGTCGCCAAGCTGATTGCGAATCGCCTGTCGTCGCCTGTCCAGTTCGGTCGTCGGGATCAAGAAGAGTTGCGCAGTCGCCCAGTCAAGCGTCTCGATCGCGTTGAAGTGTGAAGGCGCTGTAAGTACAAGCTCAGCGAGATGCTCTGTGTGATCGTCGCTGAAGAGTGTGAGTTCTTTGTAAGGGAAATAGCGGAAAAAGCTTCGCTGAGATACTCCTGCGCGTTCAACGATGTCTTCGACCTTCGTTTCGTCGTACCCGCGTTCTTCATACAGCTCAATCGCCGCTGTCTGGATCGCGCGGCGCGTAGTGGTCTTGTGTCGCGCACGCGCTCCGGTTTGGTTCGTCATCGCCTCCATTATGGCCGCCATGGGGCATGTTCATCCCTTGTTCACCCTCACGCAAACTGGCATATGTGCCACTTATGCATGATGGATCACATGACCGCTCTTGCCCCGCCGAACTGGCGACCACTTCCTCTTCTCGGCCCGCATGTCTCTCCCAACAACGGGTTGTATCGCGCTGCGGCGCTCAGCCATGCCACCCGCGCTGAACTCGCACAGTGTCCAGATGAGCTGACATGGCTCGATCTGCGCACCCGCGGCGAGCTTGAGCAGGAAAGTCGGGAACACTTGCCAACGACGTGGCAGCATGTGCATGCCCCCTTCATGGAACTGGATGTTCAGGCCGGCCAAGAAGCCCAAGCTCTCGACGGCTTGATTGACGGGAGTGCCACCTTCGGCGATCACTACTGTCGCATGCTGGACGTTGCCGTTGCGAACATCGCCCAGGTACTGCGGACGATCGGGGAAACTTCGGGGCCGATCGTGATCGGCTGCCAAGGGGGACGGGACCGCACTGGGCTCATCTCAGCGATCCTCCTACTAGCAGCGGGGGCAGACCCCCACATTGCAGTTGGCGACTACATCCGCACCAATGACGATCTGCACGAGAATCTTCAACGTCAGCCCGGAGGTGAGCAAACGCAGGAGTTGTTCGCCGCACTCGATCTCGTCTGTCGCAGGGAAGACATCGCCCAAGCGATCGATTACCTCGCTTCTCTCGGCGGTGTTCGGGAGTACCTGAGCAGCCACCTCCCCGATGAGGACTATGACCGGCTGGTCGCGAGCATCCGCATCCGCCTGGGCGTGGACCCCGATCCTTCAGACTCTTCGCTTCCGCTCACCACCCCCTCACAGAAGGAAGTAACAGCATGAAACGCAAGACCCTTGGCACGGTAGTTCTCGCCGTGACAATGGCCACAGCACTCGTGGCATGTTCCGCGGACCCCGGCACCTCGCAGGGTGATGAGTCTGCCGTTTCCGGCGGTACTATCCGTGTCGGACTTGACATTGAGGTCTCTTCGGTCGACCCGATCGGCAACGACATCGGCCAGCAGTCAAGCCTGGTGCTGGCGAATGCAATCTATGAGCCGCTGCTCATGGATGGCCCGCGCGGCGAATTGGTTCCGGTGCTGGCCGAGTCGCTCGAAAGCGACGACCTGATTGATTGGACGCTGATTCTTCGCCCAGATCTGACGTTCTCTGACGGCACGGCATTAGATGCTGCCGCGGTGATCGCTCATATCGAGCGGGCACAGAACTCCGAGTCCGCGGTAGCGCAAGGTGCGCAGGAGATCATTGAAATAGCCGAGGTCGACGAAACAACGGTCGAGATGACGCTAGCCGAAGCGAACGCGACCTTCCCGCGGTACTTCGCACGCAACCTCGGCATGATTGGCAGCACCACAGCGACCGACCCCGAGGGCAGCCCCTTGGGCGCTGGACCTTACCGACTGGTTTCGCTGTCGGCAGGATCCTCGTTGACCGTCGAGCGCAATCCGGAATATGCCGGGAACACACCCGCCTACGCCGATGAGATCGTCTTCCAGTTCCTGCCCGATACCGACTCCCGTTACCAGACCCTCGCAGCGGGGACCGTCGATGTCGTATGGATCGAGACGCCAAGTTTGATGACTCAGGCTGAGACAGACGGTTTGCAGCTGGCCTTGGCGAATGCAACAACGGCCACGGCAATTTTCAATACCGAGCAGGCACCCTTCAATGATCCCCTCGCGCGACGAGCCGTTCAGACAGCTATCGACCGGGACGCATTGCTACAGGTGACCAACCAAGGACAGGGCGCGCTCTCTCACGGACCAATCTCGTCGCAAAGCGAATATCAGACTGGTTCCACCTATCCAGAGTTCGACCCGGATGCCGCGCGCGCACTGCTGGAGCAGTACGGGCAGCCGCTCGCCTTCGCATACACCACAGACGCGCAGCCCGAGGCGATGGCGCGAGCGACCGCGATCCAGCAGATGCTCGGTGACGTGGGTATCGAGATGGAGATCGATGTGGCGGATGCCGCGACCTGGGCGAGCAAGCTCTTTGCGAAAGATTTCCACGTGATCGAGTTCGTAACCAGCGGCTACGGCGATACGGGTTCCGCAATGACGATGTTCGAAGCCGACTCCTTCTCCAACTTCGGCGGATACGCCAATGCCGAAGTCAGCGCTCTGATCGATCAGGCCCGTTCCGCGACCACACCCCAGGAACGTAGCGACTTGTACAACGCGGCCAGCGAGCTGATCGTAGCTGAGGCAGCAGTGCTCTTCTTCACTGAGAGCCCCAGCGGCTTCATCGCAAGCCCGAAGATCGGCGGACTCCCCGATGTCAGCGACCGCAATGTCATCTCTGTCTCACCTGGAGAATGGTGGATCAAATAGAAATCCGTGCGTGGGTGCACCGGGGAGTGCGAGGACTCATCGTCCTCACGCTCCTCGGTCTGCTCACGATGAGTCTGCCCGCATTGATGACGGGAACGCCGGCCCTTGCCGTTCTGGGAGTGAACGCCTCCCCGGATCAGATCGCGGCCTTCATGGCTTCTCTCAACCTCGACCGACCCGCGCCGGAGCGTCTGTGGGAGTGGCTATCAAATGCTGCTGGTGGCGACCTCGGAGCGTCACTAGTAACAGGACGGTCTTTAACCGATGAACTGGCCGCTCGACTGCCGATCACCATCGAACTGCTGCTCCTCGGGCAGGTCGTCGCGCTCGCGCTCACGTTGCCCGTGGCAATGGCCTCAGCCTGGCGGCCCGGTGGACTCTTAGACCGCATCGCGACTGTCACAGCGTTCGTCCTCCTCTCCGTCCCGACATTCGTGTTCGGACTGCTGGGCATCATGTTGTTCTCGGTGATGCTAGGGCTACTGCCTGCAACTGGATGGGTGCCGTTCGGAATCGACCCCATAGGACATCTCCGTCACCTCGTACTCCCGGTGCTCACAATCGGCCTCGCGGAGGCGGCTGTCCTGGTCCGAGTGCTAAGGGCGGATCTCATCACGACCATGCGCGAACCCTATGTGCTCGCATCGCGCTCCCGCGGCATGGGAACCGCGCGATTGATGATCACGCGTGTGCTGCGCCCTTCATCGCTCACCACCATGACGCTGGTCGGTTTGGGGTTCGGGGCACTTTTCGGTGGCTCGGCGCTCATCGAGACAGTCTTCGCTATCCCTGGAATGGGTCGCCTGGCGGTGACAGCGATAGGCGCACGCGATTTCCCAGTGATTGAAATGATCGTCATTTTCTCTGGAATCGCGGTTTTCCTCGCCGCGCTAGCCGTAGACATCTTGTACACCTTCGTCGATCCAAGGACACGCCGTGCTCACGCAAGAAGCTGACACCCGCCCGGCACTCAGCAATAGCCGCTCCCGGGTAAGAACGCCAGGCATGCGTTTGGACTCGCGCGGCTCGATCATCTTCGCTGCCGTAGTTCTCACTATTGTGATCGGTGGCGCAGTCGCGTCGATGCTCATCCCGCAGTTTGATCCACTCCGGGCTGATTTCAGTGCGGCCATGCAGCCACCAAGTCCTGCCCACTGGTTCGGGACGGATGCGACGGGTCGCGATATATTTGCTCGGACAATGGCCGGAGGTTTGTCCTCGCTCGTCGTGGCGGCCCTAACGCTGGCAGTAGGGCTCGTGGTGGGCTCGTTCATCGGCATTGTCGCGGGATTCTTCGGCCGGATTGTCGACGAGATCATTGGAACAGTTATCGATCTGATGCTCGCACTTCCAGGACTGATACTGATCATGGTTGTCGTGTCTCTTGTCGGCTCGGACTACTGGACGATTGGGCTTCTGATTGGGACGCTCACGATTCCGATCTTCGCGCGAATCGCGCGCTCTGCGACATTGAGTGTGCGCGAGCGTGAGTTCGTCCAGGCCGCCCGGCTGCTGGGCGCGAGCCGGGTGCGCCTCATGACCCAGGAAATCGCGCGTACCGTGCTCCCCTCGGTGCTCGCATACTCCTTCACTGCCATCACCGTCGCGATCGTCGCGGAAGGCTCCCTGAGCTTCCTCGGCTACGGGCTACAGCCACCCACCCCGTCATGGGGAAGCCTCATCGCGGAAGGTCGAACACATCTGGCCGGTGCCCCATGGATCATGCTCGCCCCCGCAATCGTGATGTGCCTCACCGTACTCGCCGTCAACATTCTCGGCGAGCGATTCACCAGAAAGGACACATAATGTCCACCCAGAAGGAAGCACTGCTAGAGGTCCGAGACCTCCAGATGAGCCTCACGTCGGCCTCTGGTCACTCCCATGTGCTTGAGGATCTATCGCTGTCGGTCGCGCCAGGCGAGAGCCTCGGCATCATTGGCGAATCTGGATCGGGCAAGTCAGTGCTGGCTCGCGCCATCGTCGGGGTGCAGCCGCAGGGTGTCACAACCCAGTCGAACGGCAGTATCCGTTTTGAAGGCCGCGACATCCTAGGACGCTCCCCCCGAGAGCGGCGCGGAACCACCGCCGCGCAAATGGCGATGATCTTCCAGGACCCCTCGTCCACACTTAATCCGTTAGTACGCGTAGGTAAGCAGGTACTCGAAGGAGCGACACAGCACAGCAGTCGCACCCGAGCCTCTCGCCGCGCCTACCTGCACGAACTGTTGGAAGCTGTAGGACTCAGCGACGCAGCGCGCATCGCTCGTAGTTTTCCTGCTGCCCTTTCCGGGGGGCAGCGTCAGCGCATCGGAATCGCTGCGGCGCTGGCATCCAACCCACGACTTCTGCTGGCGGATGAGCCCACCACGGCATTGGACGTGACGATGCAACGCACCGTCCTTGACCTCATCGACAGACTGCGCACCGAAAGAAGGATGAGCCTCATTCACATCACCCATGATCTTGGCGTACTCACGGACCGCACCGACCGTATCGCTGTTATGTACGCTGGGCGGATCGTTGAATCGGGTCCTTCTGCACGGATGCTCTCTGCGCCGGCACACCCATACGCCCGCGCGCTCTTGGACATCACTCCGAAACTGAGCACGCCGGTGCCTCTACCACTACCCACGATCCCTGGCGTCCTACCGGACATGTCTGTACCCCGCCAAGGCTGCCCGTTCGCGTCGCGCTGCTCACGGGTAAGCGAGGTGTGCCACACAACTCGCCCACCCGTGGCACCCGTCAGCTCCGATCCTGATCACACGGTGGCCTGTTGGCAACCGTTTACCGCTTCCACACCAGATGACCCGACTCGCCGGGACAGTGCGCTTCTCGCGGCGGGTGTCGCATGAATGCCACATTGCTCGAAGTCGATGACCTCCACGTACGATTCGGCTCGCCACGGGACCCCGTCCATGCAGTACGCGGAGTCACCTTCACGCTGGAGGCCGGCACCACCATTGGCATCGTCGGTGAATCCGGTTCAGGTAAGTCCACGACCGCCAAAGCCATCGCGGGACTCGTACCGATAGCTCAAGGGTCTGTCCGATACCAGGGCGGATCAGTTCACCACCGCCCAGGGCCTGGGGGCGTGCAGATGATCTTCCAGGACCCGATCGCGTCGCTGAACCCGCATCGACTGGTGCGGGACATCGTTGCTGAACCTCTAGCAATCACACGAACTTCGCGGCAACATGCCCGAAAACTTGCCGCACAAGCTCTGGCGGATGTGGGTTTAGAACCTGACATCTTCGGTGGGCGGCGCGCACGCCAGCTTAGTGGAGGTCAGGCTCAGCGCGTCGCGATCGCTCGGGCGTTGCTCGCCCGACCTGCGCTACTCATCGCCGACGAACCAGTTTCGGGGCTGGATGTCTCGGTACAGGCTGGGATCATCAACCTGCTGCATCGCAGCACCTTGGAGCACGGAACGGCACTGATGTTCGTCTCGCACGATCTCAGCGTGGTGCGTTCGCTCTGCGAGAGTGTATTGGTGCTGTACCGCGGTGAGGCGTGCGAGCAAGGACCCAGCTCACAAGTCTTGGGAAATCCCCAACACCCGTACACTCGCTCGCTGATTGCGTCGGTCCCAGAACCGGGCCGAACCCTAACTCAACTCCCGGCTACCCCCGTCTCCACCCCGGTTCTATCTACTACAGCTTGATATGGGTTTACCGCTCGATCGGATGACCTCGGTCGATGCTCCTCCAGCCAGGTGTTTAACAAACTGGAGATGGCCGAAACCGCTTGCCTGGGGACGACTCCGTTCCCGAGCGCCGTGATCTGACTATTCGTGGTGAGTTCGTGACGCGCATCAGTCACCCAACCAGACGGTAAACCCATCAACCATTCCACGAATGCCGGTGCGGGCCGCGGGCCAGTCGCGTCGGTCAGGATTGCGGGCGCCGGTGCGGGCCGACCGATGATCTGCGTCCAGTAAGTCACTGGCACGGCGTAACGTCCCCATCGTCGAAGAATTCCTCGATCAACCTCCACAGGCTCTCTGACTCCTCGGAACCTGGGTACCCATTCGGGCCGTGCAAGGCAAGGTCGATGATCTGGTGGCTGAGCGCAATCGTGCCGCGGCGTGCTTTCACCTGTTGCAAGCTCTCGCCCCCGCGAGCTGCGTCGGATGCCAGTGGAGTGCGAAACAGTGCGGTGGGCAAGGATGAAGACCCGGTATCGGGGGTGGGGTGCGCCGACCGCGGAAGCGGGTAGACCGATCCATTGCGCGTCATACCGGAGGTCGGCCAGGTCTCCCAAAACTGCTCCTGCTACTCGAAGAGGTCGAGCTGTGGTTTCTCCCAGATGCCACGGGTCGCGTTCCATATCGCGAGGGGTTGCACCGTCGGGGGCTGCATTTGCGATGTTGCGTTGCTCATCGTGGACTCCTTCGAAGTTTGCGCGTATAGCTGGTGCAGAAAGCAGCCCGCGGACATTCTCGATCACGACCCAGTCGGGTTGCAGCGCGTCGATCGCTGCCGCCATATGTGCCCAGAGGCCGGAACGGGTGCCGGGCTTCAGACCGGCCATCTTCCCGACGGTCGATACGTCCTGGCAGAGAAACCCGCCACAGAGGATGTCCACTGGCGGCACGGTTCTCCAGTCGATGGCGGTGATATCACCAAGGTTCGGGGCCTCGGGCCAGTGGTGGGAGAAGATGCGGGCGACGGGCTCGTTGATCTCGGAGAACCAGATCGTTCTGGCATTGAAGACTTCTTCGACAGCGAGATCGAGTCCGCCGTAGCCGGAGAACAGCGACCCGACACGCAGCAGAGCGACCCGGTCGGTGAGTGTCTGGTCGGCCACGGGTAAACTCTCCTAGAGTGGTGATCCCGGAGCCGTGCTGCTACTCCGAGCTGGTCACCAACCAGGTGCACGAACCGCCCACGCGCCGCCGCTCAGCCGACGCCTCCCACCTCGCTCCAGCACCGTCGGCGCCCAGCGCTGCCGATCCCTCGCGGTTCGCTCGAACGGGTTGTCACGCGTCTTGCAAGCGAGGCGCGCCACCGTCCGAAAGTGACCTCAGAAGTCACCGCGCCGCGGGCTGCGGAGCTCACCTTCGGAGTGAGGAGAGGTGGCGGCTGGTGACGGTTTCGATGCGGGTGATGTCCGCCGGTGACGGCTACAAGTACCTTCTGCGTACCGTCGCCACCGGCGACGGTGACCGGGTGCTCTCAACGCCGTTGACGAGGTACTACACGGAGGAAGGCACCCCGCCGGGGCGATGGCTCGGATCAGCCGTCCCCGCGCTCGGCGGTAGAACGATCACCGTCGGCGACGAGGTCTCTGAGTTGCAGCTTCAACGTCTGATTGGACAGGGCCGCGACCCCGTGACACGCCAAGCGCTCGGAAGCCCGTATCGGAAGTATCCGACCGTGACCGAGCGCATTGAGCACCGCACGTTGAGGCTCGACGCAGACCTTCCTGTGACCGAGCGTGCCGACGCGGTCGCCACAATCGCGGCTGAGGAGAGTGCGCGTGGGGTGCGGAAGGCGGTTGCGGGGTTCGATTTCACGTTCTCGGTTCCGAAGTCCGCATCGGTGCTGTGGGCGGTGTCGGACGCGGGGACGCAATCGCTGATTGCGGATGCGCATCACGCGGCGGTTGCGGAAATGGTTGCATTCATCGAACGCGAGGTTGCCGCAACCCGCGTCGGCGCGGCAGGCCGCAACGGGGCGGTTGCGCAGGCCGATGTATCCGGGGTGATCGCGACTGCGTTCGATCACTACGATTCGCGAGCGGGTGACCCGCATCTGCACACGCATGTGGTGATCTCGAACAAGGTGCAGATCGTCCACGACGGCAAATGGCGCTCCCTCGACGGCCGGCCCCTCCACGCCGCCACCGTCGCCCTCTCAGAACTCCACGAAGCCGTGTTCGCCGACCACCTCACCCGCGCGTTCGGCGTCGAGTGGGAAGCCAGAGACATGGGACGTGACCGCAACCCCGCCTGGGCGATCAGCACGGTGCCGGAGAGGTTGGTGGCGGAGTTCTCATCCCGGTCACGGCAGATTAATGAGGGGAAGAACCGGCTCATCGCTGAGTACGTTGCCCGACACGGCAGGCAACCATCGCTTGCGACGGTCATCAAGCTCCGAGCACAAGCAACGTTGGCAACCAGACCGGAGAAGCAGGTTCGCTCGCTCGCTGACCTCACCGGCGAGTGGCGGGAGAGCGCGTCGCACCTGCTCGGTGAAGACGCCACCCACTGGGCACGCACCGTCACCGCGAACGAGGCACCGCGACTGCTGCGCGCTGATGATGTGCCCCTGGATGTGATCGACGCTCTGGGCCGCAGTGTGGTTGGAGCAGTCGGTGAGAAGCGGTCGACCTGGCGTAGGTGGAACCTCACCGCCGAGGCTGCCCGCCAGACCATGCCCTACCGGTTCGCCACCACGAGGGATCGCGAAGCCGTAGTCGGAATGGTCGTCGATGCCGCAGAGCGCGCCTCCCTCCAGCTGACTCCGCCCGAGCTCGCATCGAGCCCGGCCGTGTTCCGCCGCTCTGATGACAGCAGCAGGTTCCGGCCGATCGCGTCGACGGTGTACTCGTCACCGGAAATCCTCGCGGCAGAAGATCGACTCCTCGAGCGCGCCCGAACCATGACCGCACGCACTGTGCCAATCGAAGTGATCGAGAAGGTCACCCGCCGCCCAGATCGCGACGGCCGACTCCTCGCCGCCGACCAAACCTCAGCGCTCACCGCCGTCGCGGCATCAGGCCGCGCAGTCGATGTGCTGGTCGGCCCCGCCGGCGCTGGGAAGACAACGGCGATGCGAGCTCTGCGCACTGCGTGGGAGCGGGAGCACGGGCGTGGCAGCGTCGTCGGCCTCGCCCCGTCAGCGGTCGCAGCGCAGGTCCTCGCCGAAGACCTCGGTATCAAAACAGAGAACACGGCGAAGTGGTGGAAAGACCACCAGAACGCGGGTGCGTCGTTCCGTAAGGGGCAGCTCGTGATCGTGGACGAAGCCTCCCTCGCCGGCACGCTCTCCATGGATCGCATCACCGAGCACGCAACCGAGATGGGTGCGAAGGTGTTGCTTGTGGGTGATTGGGCGCAACTGCAATCCGTCACCGCAGGCGGCGCGTTCTCCCTCCTCGTCCACGACCGCGACGATGCCCCGGAACTGGTCGACGTGCACCGCTTCGTCAACGAGTGGGAGAAGACGGCCTCGCTTGACCTCCGCCACGGGCGCCCCGAGGCCATCGACACCTACGCCGAACATGGCCGCATCACCGGCGGCGATACCGAGGCGATGATCGACGCCGCCTACATCGCCTGGCGCAACGACACCCTCAACGGTGCTTCGACGGTGTTGATCGCGGACTCCAACGACTCCGTCCACGCTCTGAACCAGCGCGCCCGCGCCGACCTCATCCTCGACGGCACAGTAGATGCCCGTCGCGAAGTCGCCCTCCAAGGCGACGCGCGTGCCGGGGTAGGTGACACGATCATCACCCGGAAGAACGACCGACGCCTCCGCACCCCGCGAGGATGGGTGCGCAACGGTGACCGCTGGACCATTGCCGACATCCGCGACGATGGATCACTCACCGCCCGCCGCGCCGACAGCCGCGGCACCGTGATTCTCCCTGCCGACTACGTCTCCGATCACGTCGATCTGGGTTACGCAGTGACGGCTCATAGGGCGCAAGGCATCACGACCGACACCTCGCATGTCCTCGTTGATCCGTCTACGACCAGGGAGAACCTGTATGTCGCGATGACTCGCGGCAGGCACACGAACCTCGCATATGTCGCCACCGACTTCCCCGACGACAACCACACCACCCCGCACCCGGCGGATGACCCGGATGCGACCGCGCGGAGCGTGCTCTATGGAGTGCTGCAGCACGTCGGCGCGGAACTCTCCGCGCACGAGACGATCATCGCCGAACAGGAGGCCTGGGGGTCGGTGGCGCAGCTCGCGGCGGAGTACGAAACGATCGCGCAAGCCGCCCAACACGACCGCTTCGCCACCCTCATCCGTCAATCCGGCCTCACCCCGGACGAAGCAGAAGACACGATCCACTCCGACGCGTTCGGGGCACTCACCGCCGAACTCCGCAGAGCCGAAGCGAACCACCACAACATCGACGCCCTCATCCCGCGGCTCGTCGCAGCACGCGGCTTCGGCGACGCCGACGACATCGCCTCCGTCATCCACCACCGTCTTACCCGAGCCACCGCCAGACCCGCAGGTTCCGGGCGCACCCGCAAGGCGCCCCGACTGATCTCCGGCCTCATCCCCGAAGCCGCCGGGCCCATGAGCGCCGAGATGCGGAATGCCCTCACGGAGCGACGCGAGCTGATCGAACAACGCGCCGTGGCCGTCGTCGACCACGCCCTCACCGAGCGTCACGAATGGGCGCTCGCACTCGGAAACATGCCGCCTGAGACGAGAGCCGTGGCCACGTGGAAACAGCAGGCGAGAACCGTGGCCGCGTACCGGGACCGCTACGGCATCACCACACGCACGCCGCTCGGCCCGGCACCCGACAGTGACGCACAGAAGATCGACGCCGCACGAGCGAAAGCCGCTCTCGCAAGACTCCGCGACCTCGCTAGTGCCGAACGACACGACGAGCCATCTCGGACTGCGCGGCGCGAGGGCGCGGGCCTGGGCCTGTGACCCATTTCCCTTCCGAATGTCGCCGGTGCGTCGTATCTTGGTAGTTGAGGCGGATTTCTCCTTGATATGACGCTCCTCGGGGCAGGCCGCAAGGCCACTCACACACGCACCGCTTCCGACGATCCGTTGTGCATGTGAGAGGAAACCCCCGTCATGATCCGCGAACTCTGGACCGTCAGCGTCCACACCCGCGCATTCCTGCGCCGCTACATGCCCACCAACATCTTGCTCGACGCCATCCGCACCCGCCGAGGCTTGAAATGGGGTGTACCAGCGATACTCCTCGCCGCGCCCTACCTCCTGGCCGCGAGCACATTCACCACCCTGATCGCAGACGGTGGTCCAGGCTGGCTCAACCTCCTGGTTTTCCTGTGCCTGTGGAACACAATGAAGTTCATCATCATGGGGCCGGTCAGCCTGATCCTGCTGGGTCGCGCACGCCTGCGGGAAGGAGCCGCCGTACGCGCCGAACGAAGAACAATGGCCGAGTCGGCCGAGCAAGCGACCTGACCGGCTCGACTCGCTTCGTGTCCCAGAGACATCGCTGTGATCCTAAAGACCTCCATCTCCACTGCACTGTTGTCGACATCCACGGTAAGATTCAAGAGTTCCCTGTCGTAAACCGCCATTGGAGTCCAATGAACGCATCCACGTCGTTGTTCGGACTGCTGGCAGTGGACATGCAGCGTAATGAGCCCGAACCTAGGCCCCGTCCGCAGCCTTCAACGCTGACGCACACAATCGAGACATCTGATCACGGGTTCGGGTTTTCCCCGCTGGTGATGTCTCGGATGGAGAGCTAATGCAGGCAAGAGAAGCCTCCACCTCCTTGTTTGCCGAGTTAGCAAGCTACCCGCAAGGCGGTGTCGATGGTATTCGCGGGACAGCAACGATCACAGAGACGATTGAATCGTCCGATACCGATGAGGCAGTCACGCAGCTCCTCCTAAGTTACGTCGGGCCTCGTTGAGTTCCAGAGCACCCATCCTCATCGGTGAACGTGATGATCCTCATATCGCAGCTGTCGAGGATGCCCTCATAAGATGCGGAAATCGCCCACTGATCTTCGACCTTGAGTCAGTCATGAGCGATGGTCTTTCGTTAAGCGATGAAGGTTACGCCGTGAAAATTGACGGCGCTTGGCGCGACCTCACCGATGCGCGATTTGGGTGGTTACGACGTCTTCACCGGGCAGACTGGGGTCTTGGCATCGAAGCAGGCTCACTGAGAGCTTTGGAGCTTGGCACTTGGTATTCGGCGTACTCATGGCTTCTGGACGACTCCAAAGTAAGTTGGATAACAAGCCCAGTGGCACTGCGCAGAGCTGAATCGAAACTCTGGCAATGGAAGGCGGCCGTCAGGCTTGGTATTCCATACCCGAGAACCCTAGTGACGACGAGTAGTGAGGCAGTCGCGACATCCTTCTCGAACGAGGTCATTGTTAAGCCTCTCGGTACGGGCCAGTTCATCCAGGACGGTGAAACAATGACGGTCTACGCCGAGTCGATGATGCCTACAGACATTCGACTTAACGCTCTGAACGCAGCGCCATTCATTGTCCAGGAACGGATACCGGCTGCTAAGCATCTTCGCGTTGTCACCGTCGGCGATCGTAGCTGGGTGGCAACGCTAGATGTTGACCTAACTGCTCCCGCTGACTGGCGGCGG
This sequence comes from uncultured Microbacterium sp., assembly GCA_947503655.1. Classification (GTDB taxonomy): domain Bacteria; phylum Actinomycetota; class Actinomycetes; order Actinomycetales; family Microbacteriaceae; genus Microbacterium. The sequence continues at coordinate 3,593 of CANNEP010000012.1, read as the reverse complement.
CGTTCACGCAATCATTCTGCGTTCAAAGAAGCCCCTGACGCGAGCTCGATAGCGCCCACAGGCGCGCTGACAATTGCGAGTCATCTCGGACTCGGATACTCGAGCCAAGATTGGGTCCAAACGCCTGATGGCGAGGTGTACCTTCTCGACGTGAACCCATCGGGGCAGTGGCTCTTCCTTCCGGAGCGAGTGGGTACTGCGGTCACTGATGCCCTCGCAGATCTACTCGTGGTGGCCACATGAGAAAGCAGACTTTTCGCGACAAGACAAGACGTACATTCGCCGAAGTTCGCATGGTTGTGAGTACGGCGCTGGGTCTCTTCGCTGGCCGGAGAGTTTGGATGCCAAAGGAAGCGGCACCTAAAACGAAGTGGATAGACGAGTGCCCCAAACGGAACCTTCCCTTGGCGCGCTCGTCCTATGACGAGCGGCTGAAAAGCGAATCAGCGGGCATCGAGGCGGTTCGGCGCCGTGCAGAGTTCGCACTCACAGCAATCATTGCGGCCATCGGACTGAGCACTGCCGCCTTCGAGCGACTCTGGGCCGTTGCCTCGAACTCCACCAGCTTGCTCGTCATCTGGTTGGTCGGCGTTCTCATTGTCGTCATGGCAGTTCTGGTTTTTGCCGGTGTTGCCGTGTCGAACAAAGTCCTTGGAGTTGTCCAGGTAGAAGACTTCATTCACCTTCGTGATCCCCGCCGAGAGGAGCTTCGACAGTACGTTCTGGCAGTGCATACGACGTCGAAGACTCGCCGAGCGATGGTCACGGTCTTCCGTGACGGCTTCTTAATCGCGCTAGTCGGACTAACGCTGCTCGCGATCGCTCACACCGTATCTTGGGCGGTTCCCCTGGACGATGCTCCAACGCCTGTGGATGTCAACATCATAAGTCCTTCGCCCGCACCATAGCTTTGAGCGGCGACACGAAACACCCCACTGCCAGACGTTAGAGAATGACGATTCCCTAGTGATCTCGTCCGGTCAACGTGACGTCTACGAAGACGGCCAGTGGGCTCGAACTTGCTTGGCAATGAGTTCTGTCTTGGCGAGAGGGAGCTCTTCAACGGGACCCCATTCGGTGCCGCCAGAGTCCAGGGTTCCTGCGACGTGGAAGTGAACGTGCCTGATCGACTGGCTTGCGGCCTCACCGTTGTTCTGCCAGACGGAGATACCTGGACGCTGGTAAGCGGCATCGATAGCCGTCGCTGCGTTCCTTACCTCGACCATCAGCGCCGCACACTCATCATCTGTCAAGTCGAGAATGGTCTCTCTGTGCCTGGTAGGGATGACGAGAAGGTGCGGTTTCCCACGCTGTTCCTGCGTAACCATAACCGCTGTCAACGTGTTCCTTGTTACGAAGGTGAACGGTCGACTTCCTTTGAGGTAGGCGCAGAACGCGCACGGCTGCGCGTCAGGAAGCCGAATAGCTGACTCACTCACGACGGCCTCATCGATGACAGGAACGCTTGGAGTTCGAGCCTGTCCAGGCGATCGAAATCCCTCGGATGCACCACTATTCGCAGCTGATCGCACACCTTCTTCGTTCGCGACGCGAACATGAAGGAGATCACGATAAAGCGGATCGAGTCTTGCGCCGGCATGACCTGTGACAACCGGGACTGTCCTCCGCCGATGACGGGGACAGCTACCGCAGTTCCGTTCGCGGTCCGCGAGACCTCTTCCCACAACGACGCAAGACTTCGCCAGATCCCATCCGGCGTGCTCTGTGCTTCGTTAGCCTCGTTCATCTCGCTGTACGCCAAGAAGTAGAGGCGGTGAGAACCGTTTCGAAGCGTGGCCACGGCCCCAACGCCGTACTTCTCAGTCTTCCCGTGCTTCTGGATCGTCGCCTTTACCGTCTTGCCCTGCAACGCCGCGGCGAGTTCGCGGTCCAGTTGATCCGTATCGCCACCGTAGAGGCGTTCGAGCGCCTGACCTTGAACGCTGTTCTTCGCGATGATGTTAGGAACGGACGTATCGAACGTGTCGCAGGTACCCACCACGATGTTGCTGTCCTGCGCGAACAAATCGCCCTTCACAATCTCAATCATCGTGTTCGGTGAGTTGTAGTCCTGCCGGATGGGGCGCGGCCAAGCACGGACAAGTCCGTACCCGATCGAAACGACAGCAATGATGATGGCGAGCGGCCACCCCTCGATCGGAAGACTCCCGAAGATGAAGTTGGTCAGTTCGAGCAGAACCGCAAGAACTCCGACTGCGGAGAACGTTTGGATGAGGAACCAACGCCAGAAGCGCCACGTGCGCAGATCGTGTGCAAGGTCTCTCATCTATAGGCCGAGCGTCGCGTAAGTTCCGGACGGATACTGGTGCGGTCCCGAATTATTGCTGGTTCCAAACTGGACTGCGTAGTCGTCAAGCGCATGCTTGATGATCTTAGGCTGGAACGACACTGACACCGTGTAACAGTTTGCGTTCAATAGCGGTGCCGGTATGAAGTTCTTGTTGACGGTACGACCACTATCAAGATTCGCGATGACCACCGGAAGATTGAACTCCATCATCACCTTAATCTCATGCGCGAGAAACGAGACACCGTCTCCGCCTTTTCGTCTAGCGTCACCACTGCCGAGAAGAACCACCTGTTTGGCGTTCTTCATTCGTTCGCGCAGATTACGCTTGATCGTTTCAGGCTGGCTCGTATCGCGCGAAACGTACAGGGTGTGAGCATCATAGAAATTGAAGTCGAAGTTGGGATTTGCTTTCCATGCTTCCATCAGACGGTACTTGCCGATGTCCTCGCTGGCGAAAGCGACATAGGTTTTATTGCGGTAACTCATTGTTTCCTCTTTAAATCTGGAACTGGGTAGGGCTGCGGAAAGATGTAGATAGATCGACGGTCCTGGGTCGATGAGCTGAATCAAACTAGTCTTAGAGTTGGCCGCTCGTCTGCGTCGCCGAGCATGCGGCGGACTTGGGCTGGTTTCCAGGCGAGTTCCTGAGCCAAGGATGCGATGGTGACGCCGTTTGCTTCGGCCATCTCGACGGCGCGGCGAAGGAGCGAAGGAACCTCACCGGGAAACTGGTAAACGGGCTGGGTTGCGATCACACCTTGCTCTGAGAGCTGGTTCAGCTGAATGTATGCGCGCCGAGCGGTGGCGTCGGATAGCAGGCCGACCTCTCTGCTCCTGTAGATGAGGGACTTGATGGATACCCCCCATTGTTCGCTCAACTGGTTCAGCTTTCGAAAGTCGATCCGCCGAGGGAGTAGGTCTTGGATCACCAAACTTGGTGTCAGGAACTCGGCGGCGAATCGGTCCGCTTCTCGTTCCAATGCGGGGTCACCGCCGGCGAGTTCGCCATGCATGACGAGGTGTCCGAGTTCGTGTGCAGCGGTGAAGCGGTGTCGATAGATGTCGTTCGCACGGTCAGGTGACAGGACGATGATCGGTCGCGACAGCGAAAGTGTGGAGAACGCGTCGATGCGGGCAACTTCGTCTTCGGCGAAGGGGACCAAGACTGCGACGATGCCCTGATTCTCGATGGTGCGCACGAGATGCGGGATCGGTTCCGCGCCTAGCCTCCATGCCTTGCGTAGTGCCCGCGCGGCCGCTGTTGGGTCGTGTGGGAATACAC
>CANNEP010000011.1 GCA_947503655.1 uncultured Microbacterium sp. | reverse complement strand
TTATCGGTGACGCCTTCGCTAACAAGCCTGAGGGCTTCACGGTTCACAGCAAGCTGCAGCAGCTGCTGGACAAGCGCGTCGACATGAGCCGCAACGGTTCGATCGACTGGGGCTTTGGCGAGCTGCTGGCGTTCGGTTCGCTCCTTGTTGAGGGCACCCCGGTTCGTCTTGCTGGTCAAGACGCACGCCGCGGAACCTTCGTGCAGCGTCACGCCGTTCTCCACGACCGTGCAAACGGTCAGGAGTGGTTGCCCCTCGCAAACCTCTCCGAGAACCAGGCGCGCTTCTTCGTGTACGACTCGCTGCTGAGCGAGTACGCGGCGATGGCATTCGAGTACGGCTACTCGGTCGAGAACGAGAAGGCTCTCGTACTGTGGGAGGCCCAGTTCGGTGACTTCGCTAACGGCGCTCAGTCGGTCATTGACGAATACATTTCGTCGGCTGACCAGAAGTGGGGCCAGCAGTCGAGCGTCGTCTTGCTTCTCCCCCACGGCTACGAAGGTCAGGGCCCTGACCACTCGTCGGCACGTATCGAGCGCTACCTGCAGCTGTGTGCACAAGACAACATGACCGTGGCTCGTCCGTCGACGCCGGCGTCGTACTTCCACCTGCTGCGTCGTCAGGCGTACTCGCGCCCGCGTCGTCCGCTCATCGTCTTCACCCCGAAGGCTATGCTGCGTCTCCGCGGTGCTTCGAGCCCCGTCGAAGACTTCACGTCGGGCAAGTTCGAGCCGGTTATCGACGACACTCGCGGCCTGGACAAGAACGCCGTCAAGCGCGTTCTCGTGCACTCAGGCAAGATCCACTGGGATCTTGTCAGTGAGCTCGACAAGGCACCGAACCCGGAGATCGCCCTCGTGCGCCTCGAGCAGTTCTACCCGGCTCCGGTCGACGAACTGCGCGCTGTGCTCGACACCTACCCGAACGCTGAGGTTGTTTGGGTTCAGGACGAGCCGGAGAACCAGGGTGCCTGGCCGTTCATCGCACTGACCGTGGCACCGGAGCTGGGCCGCGACGTTCGCGTCGTCTGCCGTACGGCTTCGGCATCGCCGTCGACCGGTTCGAGCAAGGTTCACGCCGTCGAGCAGGCTGACCTGCTGAAGCGTGCACTGAACTAACGCATCGCGTAACCGCAGGGGCGAGAGCAGCATTGCTCTCGCCCCTCCGTCGTTTCGTGACGCGGAGACGTACGAGACAGGCCCGCGCACGCGCTATTCTCGAACAATGCTCGCCGTTGTCTTGGTCAATCCGGCCGCGCGTGGCGGGTCTCCCACCGACGCGGTCGAAGTCGTGCGCTCCCGCGTTGGTGCGAAGGGCATCAACCGTGTCGTCACGATCACTCCGGCATCGGCCGCTGAGGCCGAGCGTGAGCTCGCGGCCCTCCTCCCCGAGACGGCACTCGTCGTCGTCGTCGGTGGCGACGGAACCGTCAACATCGCCGTCAACGTGCTGGCCGGAACACGCATTCCGCTCGGCATTGTGCCGACCGGGAGCGGCAACGACTTTGCGTCGGCGTTCGGCATCGCCGAGCTCGACACGCACGCGGCGGCTGAAGTGATCGCTGCTGGCGTGACCCGCGCGGTCGACCTTGCGAGTGTCACGCGCCCCGACGGCACGGTACGCAAGTTCGCGAGCGTCTTCGCGAGCGGCTTCGACTCCCTCGTTAACGACCGCGCCAACAACATCCGCTGGCCGCGCGGGCACATGCGCTACAACGTCGCGATCGCGATTGAGTTCTTCCTGCTCAAGCGCGTGCGCTACACCGCGTCATGGACGGCAGAAGACGGCAGCACCGGAACCACCGACTCCACGTTGCTGATGGCAACCGTTGCAAACTCCCCCACGTATGGCGGTGGGGTACCGATCTCACCGAACTCAGACCCGACCGACGGCGCACTCGTGCTCATCATGGTGAAGCCTGCTGGGCGTGTACGCCTGGTTCGCCTGCTCAGTCGCGTGTTTAAGTCCAAGCACCTGACTGACCCGCTATTCACGTCGCGCCGCATCTCCGAGGTCACACTCGACACGGCCGATACTCGCGGCTACGCAGACGGCGATCCGATTACGTCGTTCCCAACGACGATCGCGGTCGACCCCGGCGCCCTCACGCTGATTGTGCCAGCGTCGTTCGGTGGCGCCGCAACCGACAGCGCCGCGCGTGGGGTGCCCGCGCCCGCGACCCTCGAATAATCGGTTTAGACTGAAAGGCTATGTCTGAGCCGCGCATCATCTATCCTCCGGAGCTTCCTGTCAGCGCCGCAAAGGAGGAAATCGCTGACGCGATCCGCGACAACCAAGTCGTGATTGTTGCCGGCGCCACCGGCTCGGGAAAGACCACCCAGCTCCCCAAGATCTGCCTCGAGCTAGGCCGCACGAAGATCGCGCACACCCAGCCCCGCCGTCTTGCCGCCCGCACGATTGCGGAGCGCATTGCTGAAGAGCTCGAGGTCGAACTCGGCACCACGGTTGGCTACAAGGTGCGCTTCACCGACAAGGTGTCCGAGAACACCGCAATCGCGCTGCTCACCGACGGCATCCTGCTCAACGAAATCCATCGTGACCGCCTACTCCGCCGCTACGACACGATCATCATCGATGAGGCCCACGAGCGCTCCCTCAACATCGACTTCTTGATGGGCTATCTGGTGCGCATCCTCCCGGAGCGCCCCGACCTCAAAATCATCATCACCTCCGCCACGATCGACCCGGAGAGCTTCGCGCGGCACTTTGGCCGCGATGGCGTACCTGCCCCGGTCATCGAAGTTTCTGGCCGCACCTTCCCCGTCGAAATCCGCTACCGCGAGCCGCAGGAAGACGCCGACGAGGTCGATGGCATCGTGCAGGCGCTCCGCGAGCTGGATGCGGAACCACGGGGTGACGTTCTCGTGTTCTTGCCGGGTGAGGCAGAAATCCGTGACGCGATGGACGCCCTCAAGGGCGCCTTTAACGGGGCGACCAGCCGCACCGAGGTTCTCCCCCTGTTTGGCCGCCTGAGCGCCGCCGATCAACACCGCGTTTTCGAGCCCTCGCAGGTCGCGGGCTTGCGTCGTCGCATCATTCTGGCGACCAACGTCGCAGAAACCAGCCTCACGGTTCCGGGTATCAAGTACGTCGTTGACACCGGAACCGCACGCATCTCGCGCTACTCCGTGCGCTCCAAAGTGCAGCGTCTGCCGATCGAAGCCGTGTCGCAAGCATCGGCCCAGCAGCGTTCCGGCCGTGCCGGCCGCACGAGCGATGGCATTGCGATTCGCCTGTATGCCGAAGACGACTTCGACAAGCGCCCCGCGTTTACCGACCCCGAAATTCTCCGCACCAACCTCGCCTCGGTCGTGCTGCAAATGCTCGCGCTCGGCTTCGGCGATATTGATGAGTTCCCGTTCCTCACGCCGCCAGACTCGCGTGGCGTTAAGGCCGCGCTCGACCTCCTGCTCGAACTCGGCGCGGTTGGCGGCAACGGCAAAGAACTCACCAAAATCGGAACCCAACTCGCCCGACTCCCGATTGAGCCGCGCTTTGCCCGCATGCTCATCGAAGCGGCACGCACCGGTGTCAGCCGCGAGGTTCTGGCGATCGTCGCCGGCATGTCGATTCAAGACGTGCGCGAGCGGCCCGAAGAGAAGCGCGAAGAAGCTGAGCGCCTGCACGCGCGCTTCGCCGACCCGACAAGCGACTTTCTCTCGCTGTACGCGCTGTGGCTCTACCTCGAAGAAAAGCGCACGGCTCTCGGCTCAAGCGCTTTCCGGCGCCTGTGCCGCGATGAAATGCTCAACTACGTGCGCGTGCGCGAATGGTTTGACGTGCATCGTCAGCTCGAACGATTGACGAGCGACCTCGACCGCTCATCGCGCCGTGGTAAAGATCATCGCAAGCCGCCTCGCCGCGCGGCGCAGGGTTCCGGAACGACGGTTGCTGTGGCAAATGGAACCACGGGAGCAAGCCCCAGCGGTGGCGCGGCTGATCCTGACGCGGTGCACCGTGCGATTCTCTCCGGCCTGCTGTCACAGATCGGCGTGCTCGACACCCGCTCGAACACCCAGCCCCGCACCGCCAAGCCGACGCGTCCGATCTCGACGTATCTCGGCTCGCGCGGTGTGCGATTCTCGATCTTCCCCGGTTCCGGGCTCCGTAAAAAGGCACCGCAGGCGGTCATGGCGGCCGAACTCGTCGAGACGAGCCGCCTGTTTGCCCGCACCGTCGCCGCGATCGACACGGCATGGGCGGAGTCGCTTGCGGGCGATCTCGCGCACCGCAGTGTGAGCGAGCCGCACTGGTCCAAGGCGCAGGGCGCGGCTCTCGCCTACGAAAAGGTCGCGTTGTTCGGCGTCGAAATTGTGGCCAAACGCCGCGTGCAGTTCTCGCGCATCGACCGTGCCGCGGCACGCGAGCTGTTTGTGCGTCACGCGCTCGTCGAGGGCGAATGGGATCCCACGAAGCTCCCGCAAAACCTCACCGCGTTCGTGCGCCAGAATCACGAACTGCGCCGCCGCCTGGAGAAGCAGGAGGAGCGCGAGCGCCGCCGCGACATTCTCGTCGGCGATGAGGCGGTCTTTGACTTCTACAACGCCAGGATTCCGGCTGACGTCAGTGACGTGCGCTCCTTCGAAGCGTGGTGGAAAGCGACGATCACGCGCACCCCGAAGCTCCTCACGATGCGCGAAGAAGACCTCCTCGAAGGTTCTTCGCGGTCGGGTGGTGACGAGTTTCCGTCGCGGTGGAGCCAGGGCGATCTCACGCTCTCGCTCGGCTACCGTTTCGAGCCGGGTGCGAAAGACGATGGCGTCACCGTGGTCATTCCGCTCCCCCTGCTCGCCAGCGTCGACCAGATCGGATTCGACTGGCAGGTTCCCGGTATGCGCGACGAGCTCATCACCGCCATGCTGCGGTCCTTCCCCAAAGTCATTCGCCGCAACGTGGTTCCGGCCGGCGACTGGGCTATCAAGTTCGCAGCCCAGCTCGCCGCCGATGGCCCGGAGAACCATGCCGGGCGCCCCGCGAAGGGCCTCGGCGAGGCACTCGCCGCTCTCGTGCAGCCGATCGCGAATCAGCGGGTGAGCGCGAGCGATATCGAGTGGGAGCGCGTACCCGCGCACCTGCAGATGAACTTCCGCGCGGTCGACGCCCGCGGGCGTGCGATCGACTCCGACCGCTCGCTTGCGGCCCTGCAGCAGCGTCTCAGCGAAAAGGTACGCGACAGTGTCGCCGCGCAGATTCGCAAGGCACAGCCCGGCTCGGAGAAGGCGCCGAAGCCGGGGTCAACCACGGCGTCACGATTCGCCGAGCGCGAGGGCATTACGACATGGGATCTCGGAACCATTCCCCCGCACGTCGACACGGCTCTCGCCGGAGGCACGGTGCGTGGCTACCCGGGCCTGATCGACGATGGCTCGAGTGTATCAATTCGTGTGCAGACCGACCCGGCGATCGCCGAGCGCCTGCACCACGCCGGAGTGCGCCGCCTGTTGCTCCTCGCGCTGCCCTCGCCCGCGTCGTACGTGCAGGAGCACCTGACGTCGGCCGAGAAGCTCTCGCTGGCAGCCTCGCCGTATCCGTCGGTCAAGGCCCTCATCGAAGACGCCCGTGCCGCCGTGATCGATCGCGTGATCGCGACCACCACGACGGGGCCGATTCGTACCGAGGCCGAGTTCATCGCGGTGCGCGATGCTGCGAGCGCAGCCATGGTTGACGGAACCTTCACCGCAGTGAGTCTCGTGGCTCGCATTCTTGACGGCCACCGTGCTGCGGAGCGCACGATCAAGCAGATCACCTCGATGCCGCTGTTGGGCACGCTCAACGATGTACGCGGGCAGCTCGCTGGCCTCGTCTACCCCGGCTTTGTCTCGCGCACGGGCCTCGACCGTCTCGCGCACTTTCCGCGGTACCTCGCCGCCGTCAAGCACCGCCTTGACAATCTATCGGCCAATGCGGGGCGTGACCGTGCGTGGATGTCGGAGTGGGAGCGCGCCAACCAGCTGTTCCTCGATGCCGGTGGCATGGTTCCGCCCGCGGATGATGCGCGCACGGGCCTCGTACACACGCGTTGGCTTCTCGAAGAGCTGCGTGTCAGCCTGTTCGCACAGACGCTCGGCACGGCGGAGCCCGTCTCGCAGCAGCGGGTGCAGAAGGCGCTCAACAGCTGAGTGCCCGCGGTGGCCGTTAGGCTCGAAGCATGTCGCAGGCGATCCAGTACACCCAGCTCGGTGGCCCCGAGGTTCTGACCCTTGTTGAGGTTCCGTTTCCGGAGCCAGCACCCGGCACCGTCACGGTGCGGGTCGAGGCGGCGGGCGTGAACCCGATCGATTGGAAGCTGCGCAGCGGGCTGCGCGCGACGCCCCCGTTTGCGGGGCCGCGGGGCACCGGATCGGATGGCGCCGGAACCATTGCTGCCGTTGGTGAGGGTGTTGACGGTTTTCGGGTGGGTGACGCGGTGGCGTTCTGCAATGCGGCGGGCGCGTACGCGACCGACGTTGTGGTGAGCGCGGCGCACGTCTTCCCCCGGCCTGCGGGCGTCTCGGCCGCGGCCGCAGCCGCACTGGGTGTGCCCGCGGGTACCGCGTATCAGGTGGTGCGCTCGCTGGCGATCACGACGGACGATGTAGTGCTCGTGCACGCCGGTTCTGGTTCGGTCGGGCAGTTTGTGATTCAGTTCGCGCGGCTTTTCGGCGCTCGCGTTATCGCCACCGCCAGCGACCATCGGGCCGGCACCGTCACCGCGCTCGGCGCCACCCACGTGGCCTACGGCGCGGGCCTCACCAAGCGCGTTCGCGCGCTGGGCATCGAGGTCACCGCGGTCATCGACTGCGCAGGCACGGACGAGGCGATTGAAACGTCGCTCGCCGTTGTCGTCGATCGCTCCCGCATCGTGACGATTGTGCGCGGCAAGGAGGCCGACAGTTGGGGAATCCGCGCTTTTATGGGCGGCTCACCCCACCCCATGACCGCGCAGCAGCTGGCGTGGCGCATCGAAGCAATGCCAGTGAGCCTCGCGCTCATGGCAACGGGCACGCTCACGGTTGAGATCGGTGAGAGTTATCCCCTCGAACGCGCCGCCGATGCGCAGGCCGCCAGCCAGGCGGGTCGCGACGGCAAGCTCATCATCACGCCGTGATGAACCTCACGCCGTAGCAAAGGTCACGCGGTACCGCCCGTCTCGGCACCCGTCGCAATCGGGGCACCCGGGGTGTTTGACCACGCGCTCCACGAGCCGGGGAACAACTCGACATCAATACCGGCCGATGCCGCCGCGAGCGCTGCCTGCGCGGCAGTGATGCCCGATCCGCAGTACAGTGCGACCGGCTTGCCCGCCGACACCTCGGCGAACGCAGCCTGAATCTCTTCCGGCGACCGCAAGGTTCCATCCTCCGCAAGGTAACGCACGCCCGGCAGGTTGACCGCGCCCGGCACGTGCCCCGCAATCGGGTCCAATGGTTCCGTCTCTCCGCGGTAACGCTCCGGCACGCGCACGTCGACGAGCGTGCCCTCGTCGGGCCACACCGCGGCCTCAGCAACGCTCAGCCCCACGTGCAGTGACGTGATTTCCACGTCGCTCGGTTCCGGCGCAACACCCTCCCCGGTCTCCAGCTCGCCGTTCGCCGCGCGCCACGCCTTCATGCCGCCGTCAAGCACGCGCACGTTCGTGAAACCGGAACCGTCGAGCAGCCACCACGCGCGTGAAGCACCCATCATCGCGAAGTCATCGACAATGACAATCTCACTGTCTTTGTGCACGCCCCAGCGGCGAGCAGCCTTCTGCAGGCGCGCAATACTCGGCACCGGGTGACGGCCGAGTTCCGGTGCACCGTGCTCGGCGAGCTCTTTGTCGAGGTCAACATATACGGCACCGGGAATGTGCCCGGCAGCAAAGTCTTCGCGGCCATCCGGCTTGTCGAGGCGGTAACGCACATCGAGAACGTGAATGGGGTGCTCCCCGGTGAGCTCGGCGGCAAGGTCAAAAGCAGAAATTGTGACGGCCATGACTTCATCTTGCCCGCTTGAGGCATGAGCGCGCTACGCTTCCGGAATGACAGCACTTCGGTGGGGCATTCTCGGCCCCGGCGGCATCGCGAACGCCTTCGTAAAAGATCTCCGCACCGCGGGCCTCACCATCGAAGCCGTAGCTTCCCGATCAATTGAGCGTGCTCAGGCGTTCGCCGACACCTATGAGATTCCGCGCGCACACGATAGCTATCTCGCACTCGCGCAAGACCCAGACGTCGATATCGTCTATATCGCGACCACGCATCCGCAACACGTCGCCCCGGCGCTTCTCATGCTCGAGCACGGCAAGCACGTGCTCATTGAAAAGGCCATCACCGCGAATGCGCACGAGGCCCAGCTCATTGCCGATGCCGCGGCACGTCATGGCCGCCTCGCGCTTGAGGCGATGTGGACTCGTTATCTGCCGCACATGGCCCGCATCCGCGAGATCATCGCCGCCGGAACCCTCGGCGACGTCGTGGCCCTCACCGCTGATCACACCCAAAAGCTCAGTAGTGACCCCAACCACCGCATCAACAACCCCGAGCTCGGTGGCGGCGCGCTCCTCGACCTCGGCATCTACCCCATCTCCTTCGCGTGGGACATCTTCGGCAAGCCTGAGACAGTCACCGCGACCGGAACACTGGGAGCGACCGGAACCGACACGCAGGTGCAAGCAACGTTCACGTACTCGGGTGGTCGGGTGGCAAGCACTTTCAGTTCCGCGATTGCTCGCGGGGCGACCGCGGCGACGATCATGGGCACCGAGGCCTCGATGTACATCGACCCCGTCTGGTACGGGGCCACGTCATTTCGCGTTGTGGCGACCGACGGCACCGTGTTGGAAACCTACAAGTCGCACATTGAGGGTCGAGGCATGCAGTTTCAGGCCCTCGCCGCCGAACAGCTCGTGGCTGCCGGAGACCTCACGGGCGGCCTCCTCCCGATCGCAGAGAGCGTCGGCATCATGCAGACGCTCGATGAGATTCGTGCACAAATCGGAGTCGTCTACCCCGCGGATGCTGCTGTCCCTCGCTGATGCCCTGTGCCAGCGGCACGAGAAATGACAGACTGTGCGCATGGCTGAATCAGTTCGCGTTGCCGTCTATCTCGACTTCGACAACATTGTGATGAGTTGGTACGACCGCGTGCACGGTCGCAACTCTTACAGCAAAGATCGTCAACAGATCACCGCCAACCCGACCGACGCTGCCATAGCCGATCGGCTCGCGGCCGCGGCCATCGACGTCGGTGCCATCATCGACTATGCCGCGAGCTACGGCACGCTCGTGCTGACGCGCGCCTATGCCGACTGGTCAAACCCGGTCAATGCGGAGTATCGCTCCCAACTCGTTGCCCGTGCCGTTGACCTGGTGCAGTTGTTTCCGGCTGCCGCGTACGCCAAAAACGGTGCCGACATTCGTCTCGCCGTCGACGCGGTGGAAGACATGTTTCGCCTACCCGACCTCACTCACGTCGTGATTGTCGCCGGCGACTCCGATTACGTGCCCCTCGCGCAGCGCTGCAAGCGTCTCGGACGCTACGTTCTGGGTGTCGGCGTTGCCGGTTCCACCGCCAAGTCCCTCGCCGCCGCGTGCGACGAATTCGCCACCTACGAGTCTCTCGAAGGCGTCGCCGTTCCGGTCGCCGAAGAAGAAAAGAAACCCACCCGACCCCGCGGCTCGCGCGCCGCCAACCGCAAGGTGGACGACCCGCAGGCGACAGCCAAGACACTTCTCGAGCGCGCACTGCGCATGGGTCAAGAGAAGGAAGACGCCGATTGGCTACACTCCTCGGCGGTAAAGCAGCACATGCGCCGTATGGATCCGTCGTTCAGTGAAAAGGCGCTCGGATTCCGCTCGTTTTCCGACTTCCTCAAAGCGAACGAGGCGATCGCTGAGATGGAGGAAACCGGCCACGAACGCCTCGTGCGCTTCCGCGAGCAGAGCACCGAGTAGTACCGCTCAACGGCCGAGTATTCGCCTGCTTAGCGGGAGTTTCCGACGAGCACGTCGAGGGCAATGCCATCACACGATACCCGCGTGTGCCCCTCAATGGTTCCGCCCCGCACGACATCGCCCGTCGCCCACTCGGCATCTGTCGATACGACGACACGAGATACGCCGTTCACGAGCGTGACGTGCGCGCCCAAATCACGCAGCAGGGGCGTCAGCTGACGCTCGACCGAATCAATCAGGAGGTCGAACGCGAGTACGCCAACAAACGCACCATCAACGCGTACCGGAGTAGAAATGGTGATCGTGTATTCATCGCTGCAGAGGTAGTCGACGTAGGGGCCCGCGACATGTGAAATGCCGGAGAACAACGGCACCCGGAACCACTCCAGCTCCGAGTAATCGATGCGCTGCTTGTTCACCGTCTGTGCGGCAAGAATGAGCTTGCGGCGTTCTGCGCCCTGCCACCAGGCCAAGTGGCTGCGCGAATCGCTCAGCAGGTCGAGCGCCGCGATAAAGCCCGCACCATACACAGGTGCATTGATCGTGTCGAAGAGCTGATCGGCGAACGGCGCGACGAGGGCATCGAGCTTATTGGCCGACATGGAACCAGGAGAAAGCTCGTCGGCAATCGCGTCGGCCACGGGCTCGGCGAGGGCTTCCAGCGCGAGAATCGGCGGGCGGAAGTAGTCGGCGATGATCGAAGCGGCGCGATCAGCCGTAGCGGGTGGCGTCATCGTCATAGAGGTCTCCGGGTTGAAGGGATTACTGCATCGTACTCATCGCGACGGGTTCGGCACGATTTCTAGATTTCCGATTGCATAACGACGAGGTCGTGAACGGCGCGGGTTACGAACTCTTCGATGGCCGTGCCAGCGGCCGTTGCGTCGCCCTCGCTTACCGCGACAGCAGCGTCGCGGAGGTGGCTTCGCAGGACGAGGCGAGACTGCGGGTCGCCGTCAATGAGCCGCAGGTAGGGGCTCATTTCGGACTGCAGTTTCATTTGCTCACGCGTGAGCCGTGCCGACTGGCTGAGGGCCACCAGTTCGACCTGTACATCATCGAGCGTGCGGCGCCACGCGCCGAGGTCTGATTCTTCTGCACGATCGATGCGCGCCACGAGTGCGGTGGCCTCTGCCTGGTCTGCGCGTCGAGCTGCCAACCGCACGGCCCCGACGGTGATCGCCGCGTAGTGCGCACCGAGGTCTCGAAGCGCGAGGCGCGACGACGATTGCACGGCCTGACGCGCGAAGACGAGGGGGTCGGCCCCCTCGGCAACGAAGCTGCCGCCGTTGCGACCGCGCCGCGTGACGATGAGCCCGCGCTCGCGTAAAACGCCCAGCGCTTCGCGCACGGTAACGGGGGCAACGCCCAGCGTTCGGGCGAGGTCTTGCTCAGCTGGCAACCGCTCCCCGGCGCGCAAATGACCACCCGTGATCGCCTCGGAAAGACGGCGCTCCACGAGCTCAGCGCGGCCCTCATCACCGATCGGCATGAACAGCGCGCCCTGCATGCGGTGCGGGGCTGCGGACTTCTTCGCGGTGGTGGTCGAGGCTGACATCGGCTCGATTCTTTCATTCCTTTCTGCGTATACACGGCACGCATGGAGGGGTGTTGCATCGCCCCCGATGCCATCCCCAAAGCGTGGCGGGGTGAATCGCTCACGCTCTGCGGTGCATGTTACGCCCGGGAAACAATTTCGCAAAGCACTTGCAATCTATCCTCTGCTTTTATATGTTTACTCACACCTTGTGATCAAAGATGACTGAGGAGCCAGATGCGCACCGATGCCCAGCCCACGACAATTGCCGTCACCGACGACTTGCGCGCTGCGGTCTCGCTGACTAACGTCACCAAGACCTTCGGCGACTTCACCGCCGTGAAAGACCTCGAACTGCACGTGCAGAAGGGCGAGTTCCTCTCGATGCTCGGCCCCTCGGGTTCGGGCAAGACCACGGTGTTGCGCATGATCGCTGGCTTCGAAGAGGCGACGAGCGGAACCATCATGCTCGGCGACACGAACGTCACGAACCTGCCGCCGCACCGCCGCCAGGTCAACACGGTCTTCCAGGACTACGCACTGTTTCCGCACCTCACGATCGCCCAGAACGTCGCCTATGGCCTCAAGGTCCGCGGCGTCTCCCGCGCCGAGCGTGACAGCGCGGTTGCGACGGCACTCGAGCAGGTGCGGCTGAGCGCGGTCGCTAACCGTCTCCCCCACCAGCTCTCCGGTGGCCAGCGTCAGCGCATCGCACTGGCGCGCGCCCTCATCCTGAAGCCCGAAGTTCTCCTGCTCGACGAGCCGCTCGGCGCCCTCGACAAGCAGTTGCGTGAAGAAATGCAGATCGAGCTCAAGCAGATTCAGCGCGAAGTCGGCATCACGTTCATCTTTGTCACGCACGATCAAGAAGAAGCCCTCACCCTGAGTGACCGCGTCGCCGTCTTCAACAACGGCAAGATCGAGCAGATCGGTACCGCGCGCGACGTTTACGAGTTTCCACAGACCGAGTTTGTGGCGCGCTTCTTGGGACTCTCCAACATTCTTCCCGCGAGCGTTGCGGGCGGCGCGGCCGTCGGTTCCATCAGCATCCGCCCCGAGCGCGTGCGCGTCGTCCCCACGGGGTCGGCGCCAGCCACCGGTGAAGTCTCACTGTCTGGCGTGATCTCTGAAACCGTCTACACCGGCCCGACGACCCGCTACATCGTCGAAGCCGACGGCGGCCACCGCGTCATCGCGGAGGCGCAAAACGCCCACCACCCCGCCGACCTTGCACCATTCGGTCGCGGCGACACCGTGCGCGTCGCGTGGTCCAGCGACCACGCGGTCGCGCTCCCCTAGAACCAATTCCCCCAGCAATCCATACCCAACAAGGAGACACCATGCGTTCACGCATTATCGCCGGCGCCGCTGTCGCGGCAGCCGCAACGCTCGTCCTCGCCGGATGTTCCTCCAGCGACGGCGGATCCGACGGCCTCTCGATTGAGGTTCCCGATGTCCCGATGATCCAGGAAAAGGGAGACTACGAGGGCGAAGTCAACATCGTCGCGTGGTCGGGCTTCGTCGAGCCCGCCTGGTCAGATGAATTCACCGAGCAGACCGGATGTGTCGTTAACCGCAAGGTCGCAGGAACGAGCGACGAAATGGTCCAGCTCATGCAGAGCGGCGACTATGACCTGGTTTCGGCTTCAGGCGACGCGAGCCTCCGCCTCATCGTCGGTGGCGACGTGCAGCCGCTCAACCTCGACCTCATCCCCAACTTCGGTGATGACATCGTGGCGGGCATGAAGGGTCAGATCTACGACACCCTGAACGGGAAGAGCTACGGTGTGCCGATCGGCCGCGGTGCCAACATCCTCCAGTACAACTCCGATGTCGTCACCGAAGAGCCCGACAGCTGGAGCGTCGCGTGGGAGGCCGACAGCCCCTACGCCGGCAAGATCATCGGGTACGACGCCCCGATCTACATTGCCGACGCCGCGATCTACCTCATGGCAACGCAGCCTGACCTCGGCATCAAGAACCCCTACGCGCTCGACCAGACGCAGCTTGATGCCGCTATCGCGCTGCTGCAGGAACAGAACAAGATCGTTTCTGAGTACTGGGCAGACCCGGCCGCACAGATCACGTCGTTCGTCGGTGGCACGACAGACCTCGGAACCTCGTGGGAGGTTCTGCGCAAGCTCGCAGAAGACGACAAGTTCAAATCGGTGCTGCCGAAGGAAGGGTCGACCGGTTGGTCGGACGCCTGGATGCTCGCAACCGAGTCGGCAAACCCGAACTGCGCGTACGAGTGGATGAACTACACCTCTTCGCCCGAGGTGAACGGTGCGATCGCGATGAACTTTGGTATGGCTCCGGCCAACGCGGCGTTCTGCGAGCTGAACGACGAAGCCAAGGCGCACTGTGACTACTACAACGCCACGGACGAGGAGTACTTCAAGAAGGTCTGGTTCTGGACCACCCCGATTGAGCAGTGCATTGACGGTCGTACCGACGTGACCTGCACCAACTTCCAGCAGTGGACCGACGCGTGGGCCAAGGTCAAGGGCTAATACCCATCCCGTGGGCGGGAGTTCTACTCCCGCCCACTACCCCCACTCTTCACAGAACGGATCGACTCATGAAACGTCGCGGACAGCTCGCCGCACTGCTGGCGTTGCCGATGGCTTGGCTCGTCGGTATCTACATCTTCTCGCTCGCGATGATGCTCATCACGGCGTTCTGGACGACCGATACGTTCACTTCGAAGGTCAAGCCCGGCTTCACGCTGCGCAACTTCGAGCAGCTGTTCACGAACAGCGCCTACTTCTCCACCGCACTCAAGACGCTCGGGATCGCGCTCGGCGTGACCGTGTTGTGCGTGCTCATCTCTATTCCGCTCGGCATCTTCATGGCGAAGATTGCCAAGCCGTGGCTGCGGGCGGTGCTTGCCGTCGCGATCACGATGCCGCTGTGGGCTGGCTACCTCGTCAAGATTCTCGCGATGCGCATCGCGTTCACCGAAAACGGCTTCGTCAACTGGCTGCTCGCCCCGATCGGTGCCCACGGCCCCGGATTCAGCGAGTTCACCACGATCCTGACTCTCACATACCTGTGGCTGCCGTACATGGCTGTGCCCGTCTACACCGCCATTCGTCAGTTGCCCGCCAACCTGTTCGATGCATCAGCCGATCTCGGTGCCGGCGCCGGCCGCACGATCTTCGGGATCGTGGTTCCGCTCATCAAGCCCGCCCTCATCGCCGGCTCTATCTTCACGTTCTCGCTCAGCCTCGGTGATTACATCGCCGCCAAGTTCGTCGGTGGCTCGACCCAGATGATCGGTAGCCTCATCGCCCTGAACATCAACCTCAACCCGCCCCTTGCCGCCGCTTTCTCCATGGTTCCGATCACCTTCGTCGTCATCTATCTGCTCAGCGTGCAGCGCACGGGCGCTCTGGAAAGGATGTAATCATGCTTCGCCTCTCAACCGGAGCCAAGGTCATCCTCGGCATCATCGTCGTCATCGTGCTGGCGTTCATGTACATTCCGCTGTTCCTGGTGATCAGCAACTCGTTTAACGCCGCCCGTATCTCGAGCTGGCCGATTCAGGAGTTCTCCACCGATTGGTGGGCCAAGACGTTTGTGAACGAGCCGGTGCGTGACGCGCTGCTCAACTCCGTGCTCGTGGGTCTCGGCGCCACGGCCATCGCGCTCGTGCTCGGAACGCTCGTCGCCTACGCTCTGCAGCGCTACGACTTCTTCGGCAAGCAAACGGTCAACCTGCTCGTCGTACTGCCGATCGCGCTGCCCGGCATCGTCACCGGTGTCGCCCTGAACAACACCTACAACCAGGTGCTCGAGCCCATTGGCATTCAGGTCGGCTACTTCGGCATGATCATCGCGCACGCCACGTTCTGTATCGTGATGGTCTTCAACAACGTGTTCGCACGCTTGCGTCGCCTCAGCCCCAACGTGGAAGAGGCGTCGCGCGACCTGGGCGCGACGCCGCTGCAGACGTTCCGTCTCATCACCTTCCCGCAGTTTCGTAGCGCCTTCATCGCCGGCGGTATTCTCGCCTTCGCGCTGAGCTTCGACGAGGTTGTCGTGACGATCTTCACTGCTCCCCCGGGCGTTGAAACGCTGCCACTGTGGATCTTTAACCAGATGGCGCGACCGAATGAAGCGAGCATGGTCAACGTCGTGGCCACGATCGTGATCGTTGCGTCGTTCATTCCGGTGTGGGCATCTCAGCGCCTGTCGAAAGAGATTGACTAGGCGGCGACTAAGCTCGGAGCAGCGAGACCTGAGGGAGTTCGATGCACACGCCACCCAGCATTCTGACCGACAACACCACAATTGATGTCGATCGCAGCGACGCCAGCTACGACGCCTGGGTACAGAACGCGATTCGCGCGGTCAATGCTGACGCACAGCGCACCGCCGACACCCACCTGCTGCAGTTTCCGCTCCCCGCCGAGTGGAACATCCAGCTCTACCTCAAAGACGAATCCACCCACGTCACCGGCTCTCTGAAACACCGCCTTGCGCGTTCGCTGTTTCTCTACGGGCTGGCGAACGGGTGGATTCGTCCGGGCGTTCCGGTGATCGAAGCCTCCAGTGGATCAACCGCTGTTTCTGAGGCCTATTTTGCTCGTCTCATCGGGGTTCCGTTTATCGCGGTCGTGCCCCGTTCGACGAGCACCGAGAAAACGCGCCTCATTGAGTTCACCGGCGGAACCGTGCACTACGTTGATGACGCGCGCACCGTGTCGAGTGAGTCGGTTCGTCTCGCCGAAGAAACGGGCGGCCACTTCATCGACCAGTTCACCTATGCGGAGCGCGCGACAGACTGGCGTGGCAACAACAACGTTGCCGAGTCGATCTTCCGCCAGATGACCGAAGAGCCGCACCGCGAGCCGACCTGGATTGTCACGACCGCCGGAACAGGCGGAACGTCGGCAACGATTGGGCGCTACGTGCGATACACGCAGCGTGCGACGCGCATCGCCGTTGCCGACCCGGAGAACTCCGCGTTCTTCGCTGGATGGCTTGAGGGCAACGTGCAGGAGCGGTGCGAGACACCGGGCCGCATCGAAGGCATTGGTCGTCCGAGCGTTGAGCCCAGCTTCTTGCCGACCGTGATCGACCGCATGATGAAAGTGCCCGATGCGGCGAGCATTGCCACGATTCACGCGCTCCAGCAGCGCATGGGCCGCATGGCTGGCGGCTCGACCGGCACGGGCCTGTGGGCGGCGCTGCGCATCATTGCCGAAATGCGCTCGCGCGGCGAGACGGGCAGCGTGCTGACACTCCTCTGCGACGGTGGCGAGCGTTACGTGGACCGCTACTACAACGACGAGTGGCTCCGCGAGCAGGGCATCGACACGGCGCCGTACCTCGCCATGATTGACGAGTTTCTCGACGCGTAGTTGATGACGGAACCAATGGTTCCGTCATACGCACGCCGCGGCTTTGGCGTCGCTACAGCGAGAAGCCCTCGGCATACTGCACCGTCGTCTCACCGGCACGCACCGGGAACGGGAGACGGTTGCGCAGCGGCGGCAGCGGGCAGTTCATTTGGTTGGAGAAGCCGCACGGCGGAATCTCGGCGGTGTTGAAGTCGAGCGTGACCGGCAAAACGTCGCCGGTCTTCAGCGCGCGACCCAGGTCAGGCAGCTGCACGTAAAGAAAGCGCCCGGCACCATACGACTCCGCGCCGTTTGTCTTGTCGGCAAACACCAGCTGAAGCCCCGGGCCGCTCGGCAACGTCGTGTCGAGCGCCTCGACGCGGTACTCGGTGCCCTCGTGCGTGAAGACGAGGTCGCCGGAGACAGCGTGACGGCGCAGGGCGCCACCGTCGCGGATGTGCTCGAACGGAACCACGCGGTCGGCATCGACGAATTCGAAGCGTCCGGTGATCACCCAGTTCGGGTCGTAGTCGTACGAGCCGATGCCTTCGAAGGCCTGGGCAGCCGGTGAATCCTGCTGCCACACGCGATAACCGTGCTGCATGTCGCCGCTGTCGATGTGCGGTCGGCTGAGGCGCGTGAGCTCAGCGGTTGCCGGAAATCCAGCGAGAGCGGTTGCTTCATCCGGAATCGGCTCACCAGGCTGATCCCACTGCGTCAGCACGAGCGCCAGCGCGCCGCGCGGTGCGGTGACCTCGGCGATACGGTCGGCGCGAAACTGTTCGAAATGGCTCTCAGCGGTGCTCACGCCTCTATGTCACCACGAATCTGGCGACTGCGGCAAACGCGCGCAGCCACGTGACGTTATTAGTTCTTACCGCCGGGAGGGCCCACCATCAGCAGCACCGTGTACAGCGCGACAATCGCGACCACGATGAGGAGCGCCAGAGCCCATGGGCGGTTCAAGAAGAAGCGCATCCAGACGTCATACCAGCGGCTGTCGCGCGGGTCGTCCGTCTTCTCCAAACGCCAGGCGCCCTCGAGCATGCCGCGGCGGTGCAGTGCAACGTCGACCGGAACCGTCGCGTACGGAATGACGGCGGCAGCAATCGCGAGGATCGTCGGGCCCACCTTCCAGCGCTGGTTCATGGCAACGAGAATGGCGGTCGCGCCGTACGACAGGAAGATGAAACCGTGAATGGCGCCGCCAATCGTGACGACAATGCCGGGAGCACCGAGCGCACGCGCGATGAGCGCAGAAATCAGGATGGTCCAGGTGATGACCTCGGCGATAGCCAGAGTGCGAAACAGCGTCTTAGGTGCGCGAAACACGGGTCTCCTCGAATTGGGGCGGTTTTCGCCTCCGCCAGCCTAGTTGTCGTGGCTGAAAGCTTGCCGACACCCTGTCGGGAAGGGGTCCTTCACAACACCTTTTAGGATGATCAGATGCGGGACTTTATTCGGGGTGTTCGCGACTTTTTGGGATCATTCGCATGGTTCCGTCGCACCCCCAAACAAATGCGAAATGCACTCATCTCTGCCGTGCTGGTGTGGCTGCTGTTGGCCGCCGCGGTCATCACGTTTGCGGTGTTCTTACCGACGATCATCATCGCGATCACACCGTTCGCCGATGAGTGGAACCCGGCCTGGGCGACGATCTTCCGGGTGGGAGCAGCTCTCGGCATGCTTGCGGCCGTGTTGTACTTGGCGACTCGGGTCTACCGCTCACTCACTGTCATCGTCGCCGAGCACTCCTATGTGCGGTTGCGCCGCGCTGTTGCCGCACACGCCAGCTCATCGCTGGAACCGCAACGCGTGAAGGTCTCCAGCCAAGTGGGCAATACGCTGCTCGGCCTGGTCACCGGCCTGCCGCTCGCGATCGTGGTGTTTTTGCTGTCGCTCATTCCGATCGTCGGTGTTGTTTTGAGCTGGACGGTCGCCGCCGTCATGTCAGGTCGAGAGTTCGGTGAAGAGCTCATAAAACCATCCCTCACCGATGAGACGGTCATGAAGAAAAACCGCTCGCGGATCGCCGGGTTCGGTATCGCGGCCAACCTCACGATCCTGATTCCCTTCGTCGGTATGCTCGCGATGCCGGTCGCTGTGGCCGGTGCAACGGCGCTCGCAACGAAGATCGCACCACACGGCAACTAGGCGCACCAATGCGGGACTTTTCAGACAGAACCCCGTAACTTCGTTGGCATGGGACTCTTCCGACGCCACCACCAACCGCCGCTGCCCCTCCCTGTCACCCTCGCCGAATCATCATCGCGACCGACGCTGTGGACCGATGGTTTCGGAAGGCTCGCCACCCGGGCACTGCAAATCATCATCGTGATTGCGTTGACCGCGGGCGTCGTTTTCGCGATGCGCACGCTCAACGTCGTGGTTATTCCGGTCATTCTGTCGATCATCATCGCGTCGGCTTTCGCCCCGGTGATGAGCTGGCTTCGCGCTCGAGGCCTGTCGTCGACATGGGCGACGGTTGTCGCATTACTCGGCATCGTTGTCGTGCTCGGCGCCGTGATTTCACTCATTGTCTGGCAGGTGCGCACGCAGTGGCCAATGCTCGCCGAGAAGGCAACCGAGGGCTGGAACGTGTTGGTGGACTGGGCGACCCATCTCGAGCTGCCGTTCGTCATCACGAGCGAACAGATTGACGAATGGCTCGGTCAGATCGGTGACTTTCTCACCAGCGCACAGTTTGGTTCCGGAGCCCTCGCCGGCGTCGGCGCCGTTGCCAGTTTTATCACCGGACTCATCCTGATGATCGTCGTGCTCTTCTACTTCTTGCGTGATGGCCGCCGTATTTGGGAGTTCATGTTGCGTCCGGCGCGCGGCGCCAACGAGCAGCGTGCGCGTCGAGTCGGAACCAAGACGGTCGAAACACTCGGATCATACGTACGCGGCACGGCTGCGGTGGCTGCGGTCGATGCAATCGGTATCGGCATCTTCCTCGTCATCCTGCAGGTGCCACTCGCACTCCCCCTCGCCGTACTGGTCTTCCTGCTGGCGTTCATCCCGCTCGTTGGCGCGACCGTCGCCGGCATCCTGGCCGCGCTCGTCGCGCTCGTTGCCAACGGACCGGTCATCGCACTTGTCGTGATCGGTGTGGTTATCGGCGTCAACCAGCTGGAGGGCAACTTCCTCCAGCCTGTGCTGATGGGGCGTTCGCTGAAGCTGCACTCCCTCGTGATTCTGCTCGCTCTGGCCGTCGGCACCCTGCTCGGCGGTGTGCTGGGCGCGGTGTTGTCGGTACCGATTGCCGCGGTGGCGTGGGGCATCATCCAGGTGTGGGATGGCCCAAACACGCCGGCATCGTGGGCACGCAAGCGCGATCGGCGCCCGGTGGCATCGGCATAGCGATCAGGAGTCGGCGGCCTCGGCGGTCGCAACGATGCGGTTGACCATGCCGCTGAAAATGAAGCCGTGGAATGGCAGCATGGCAAGCCAATACAGGCGCCCGGACAGCCCGCGAGGAAAGAACACCGCGCGTTGGCGGTAGGTGGAACCATCGGGTTGCGGCTCGATGGCAAACTCGAGCCACGCTTCGCCGGGCACCTGCATCTCGGCACGAAGCCGCAGGAGCCTTTCGGGTTCTAGGTGCTCAACGCGCCACACGTCTACTGCGTCGCCCAGGGTGAGCTGGCGGCGTGAGCGTCGACCGCGCGTCATACCAACACCGCCGGTGATGCGGTCCCATAACCCGCGCAACGACCACAGCACCGATGCGGAATACCAGCCCGTGGTTCCGCCAATCTGTGTCACCACCGTCCAGACCGCCGCCGGCGTCGCACGGCTTTTTCTGCTGCGCTCATCGGTGAACACCGTGCGCCCCGCCCACTCCGGGTCACTCGGCATCGGATCACTCGGTGCGAGCGGCACACGAGAATCAACCCAGCTCGTCTCAATCTCATCGAGAGCAATGCGTCCGAGCGCGAGTTGCACCGCTCGGCGGTACGGCGTGAGACCGCCCGCGGGCCGCACGATGACATCGTCAATATCGTGGTTCTTCATGACGCAGTCGTGCTGGAGCGATTCGACGAGCGGGCGCGCGATGGCTCGGGGCACGGGCGTGACGAGGCCAACCCAGTGCGACGCAAGCTTCGGAGTCAGTACGGGCAGCGCCGCGATGCCTCGTTGCGGCAGACCCGCCTGGACCGCGTAGCCGTTCATCATCTGGCCGTAACGCAATACGTCCGGGCCGCCGATATCGAACGCGTGGTTGAGAGAACCGGGCACCTGAGCAGCCGCGAGCAGGTAATAGAGAACGTCACGAATAGCGATCGGCTGGATGAAGTTACGCACCCACCGCGGCGCGGGCATGTACGGCAGCACTTCGGTGAGGTGGCGCACCATTTCGAAAGACGCGGAGCCAGAACCAATAATCACGCCGGCTTGCAACACCAGTGTCGGCGTGCGGGAGTTGAGGAGGATCTCACCAACTTCGCGCCGTGAGGCCAGATGTGCCGAAAGCTTCACCCCATCGGGGTGCAAGCCTCCGAGATAAATCATGCGTGCCACCCCTGCGCGATCGGCAGCACCAGCAACGGTTTCGGCAATCGCACGATCCGTTTCCGCAAAGCCACGCCCCGCAGTCATCGAGTGCACCAGATAGTAGACGACGTCGACGCCTGCTATGGCGGCGTCGACGGCACGCGCGTCGCTCGCGTCTCCCGCTGCTATGTCGACGCGTTCAGACCACGGCAACGCCTCGACACGAGAACGCGCCCTCGTCATGACCCGCACCCGGTACCCCGCGGCCAGCAACCGAGGCACGAGACGGCCGCCGACATAGCCTGTCGACCCGAGGACCAGCACGAGGGGAGCAACACCGCCTGGCGCACTGACCGCACGCAAATCGGGCTCCGTGCCCCTCGGGAAGGTGAGGTCGTTCGTTGGTTGCTGGTCGCGGGCCGCGGTGGCCGACATGTCACTCCTCCGGTTCATCCTGCTTTCGCACGGTGGCGTTACCCACCCAATCCGCACGATCAACACTGATCGCGGCGGTCATGTCGTTGAGAAATTCCGTCACGATGTCACGCTGCACCGTTGTCAGTCGAGCGACGGCGTAAAAGCGACGCGCTTGCTGGCGGCCGACAACACGTTGGACGAGTGCCTCGGTACTGGGCGTGACATCAATGCGCAGCGCCCGCCGGTCGACGGGGTGTAACGCACGCGTAATGTGACCGGCACGCTCCAACCGATTGAGAAGCTTGGTTGTTGATGCGGGCGATGCCTGTAGGTGCTGAGCGAGCATACCGGGCGTCACGACTTCACCGTCACGACTCACCGTCACGAGAAAGCGCAGCGCCGTCATGTCTTGCACGCTCAGCGCCATCGATTCTCGCGACGCCTCAGCGAGTTCACGCTCGGCGTCACGCAGGCGCGCCAGGGCATTCATGACGGCCGTAATGTCGTCACGATCAGCCTCGGAGACATCGGGGGCATCGATCGTCGCATTCTGCGCAGACGCGTGCACGAACGCGTCGAGGTCAGCTTCGACCTGTTCGGCGTGTGTTTCCCCGCGTACGTCCATCCGTCAATCCTTGCGCTTCTGCAAGCCCCTGCCAAATTAGTATCCGATGGTTTACTATATCGCTAAAGCTATTAAATTGGTGGCTGGAAAATCACAGGAGGCGGCAATGGCTGAATCGCCAGAACTGGTCGTCTTGCTGGACAATGACGGCGTCCCACGGGGCTCGCTCCCCAAGCGCGACGCCCATGGCGTAGACACTCCCCTCCACTTGGCGTTCTCGTGCTACATCTCCAACGAACGGGGCGAGCTCCTGGTGACGAGACGCGCGCTCACGAAACAAACGTGGCCCGGGGTCTGGACCAACAGCGTCTGTGGACACCCCGCACCGGGTGAATCGATGGCCGACGCTGTTGAACGCCGAGCTCGTTTCGAGCTCGGCGCCACGATCACGAATCTCACCCTGCGGCTTCCCGACTTTCGCTATCGCGCGGTCGATGCCTCCGGCATCGTCGAGAACGAGATTTGTCCCGTCTTTACTGCTGAGCTGGCGAGCCCGCTCGCCCCGGAAGCGATCGAAGTGAGCGAATGGGCGTGGGTTTCTCCGGCCCACCTCGCAATCGCGATCGCGGCGGCACCGTTTGCTTTCAGCCCGTGGTTGCGTGAACAACTTCCGCTACTCACCAGCATCAATGCCTTCGCAACGGTGCGTGCGTCGTGACGACCATGCGCGAGCGTCAGCGACCCCTCGAAGGCGCACGAACCGAAATCGCCGAGCGGCTGGGTGCCCTCTTGCAGGCGAAGTCAGCCTTGGCCGCCGCGCACGGACCCAATTTCGCGGAACTGTGGCAACTGACATCACAGAGCGCGCAGGGCGGCAAGCTATTGAGGCCCCGGCTGGTCGTAGGCATTTTCGATGGCTTCCGCGCCACCGCCGCTCCCGACCCAGAAACCCGTGAGGTTGCCGTCGACCTCGCCGTCGCCGTTGAGCTGTTGCACTTTGCTTTTCTGCTCCACGACGACCTCATTGACGACGATGTGACTCGTCGCGGCGTACCAAACCTCGTGGGCAGGCTCACCGATCTCAGCACGACGCCCACGCACCCTTCAGCCGACACCCCTGGTTCCGACGACCTTACTGAGGTCCGTCGACTGCACTGGGCACGCAGTAGTGCGCTCCTGATGGGCGACCTCGTGCTGACGATCGCACACCAAATTTTTGCGCGTGCTCGGGTCGCTGAAGCCGAGCGGTTACGGCTGCTTGATCTCCTCGATGCCGCCGTCACCGAAACGGTTGCCGGCGAATACATTGATGTCAGCCTCGCAGACGCGCAGGTCACTCCCACCCTGCAACTCGTGCTCGATATGACCCGGATGAAGACGGCAACGTATTCGTTCGAGCTTCCGTTGCGCATCGGCGCTATCATCGCCGGCGCCGGCGAGCTGGCGGAGCAACGCTTGGGTGCGATCGGACGCCACTTAGGAATCGCTTTTCAGCTCCAGGATGATCTGTTGTCGGCCTTTGGTCAGAGCGAGACGCATGGCAAAGACCAGTTCTCTGATTTTCGAGAGGACAAAGAGACGGCACTGATTGCATGCGCCCGACTGACCAACGAGTGGCCGCTCATCGAACAGCTTCTCGGTGCTGCCGACTTTTCGGAAGAGTCGGGGCTCGCCCTGCAACGGCTGCTGGAAAGTTGCGGGGCGCGCGACGTGATTGAGGCGATGGTTCACGATCAGCTCGAGCTCGCCGAGCAGCTCATCGCCCATAATGATGGCGTGATGGCCACCGACGTGTGCCAGTTTCTCGTCGATTTGATGAGCCGCATGGCGGGGCGTCGATCATGAGTCGTGACTTCGATGATCTGGCCCCGCTGGAGCGATACTCCGCAGCATCGGAGCGTGCCGCCGACCAAGTGATTCGCGCGTACTCAACCTCTTTCGGAGCAGCCACTCGCCTGTTGGGGCCACGGCATCGCCGCCACGTGCGAAACATCTACGCCCTGGTGCGGGTGGCCGATGAGCTGGTTGACGGCGTCGCCGCCGAAGCACACCTGCCTTCAATTGAGCAGCTTGCTCGGCTCAACGCGCTGGAAACCGAAACCAACAACGCGATGCGCACCGGGTACAGCAGCAACCCGATCGTGCACGCTTTTGCATGCACGGCTCGCACCTCCGGCATCGACGCGGGTCTCACCGGTCCGTTTTTCGCGTCGATGCGCACCGACCTGGAGCCGGTGTCGATTACCGGGCGAGCGACGGAACCAGCACGCACGTCGGCACCGGAGACTCTCGTTGCGAGCGGCACCGGGGTGGTCGCCGCAACCGGTCACCGCTTCGACGACGATGCGCACGCCAGCTATGTCTATGGTTCTGCCGAGGTTGTCGGGCTCATGTGTCTTCGGGTGTTTCTGCGCGAAGAAACGGTGAATGACCAGCAGCGCCAGCAACTCGAGCACGGCGCGCGAAGCCTCGGGGCGGCGTTTCAAAACGTGAACTTTCTCCGCGATCTCGCCGACGACACCGAGCGGCTCGATCGTAGTTACCTCAGCACTGACGACGTCATTACAGACGACTGTAAGGCCGATTGGGTGGCAACGATCCGAGGCCAGCTCGATGCCGCGCGCGACGTACTTCCACTGCTCCCCCGTGACGCGCGCATCGCGGTCGACACCGCTCGCCGGCTGTTCTCGAAGCTCACCGATCGCATCGATCAACGCACCGTGACGCAACTCATGGGTCAGCGCGTGCGCGTACCGTTGCCGGTCAAGTTGGCCCTTATCGCCCGGGCCATTGGCTCTCGAGGTAGCGCATGACCCGCACCATCGTCATCGGCGCTGGCATCGCCGGGCTCGCAACCGCGGCCCTGCTCGCGCACGAAGGCCACGACGTCACCGTCCTCGAGCGCGCGCCCCGCGTCGGCGGCAGGGCCGGCACTCTCGAACGCGACGGGTTTCGTTTCGACACGGGCCCGTCGTGGTATCTCATGCCGCGCGTGTTCGACCACTTTTTCGAGCTGCTCGGTACGTCTACCGCGCAGCAACTTGACCTGCGCACGCTGGACCCGGGCTATCGTCTGATCACCGAACCCGACCACGGCGATGCCTCGGTCAACATCACTATTCCCTACGGTTCCGACGCCGTCCAAGAGGTCTTCGAGACCCTCGAGCCCACGAGTGGGCCCGCACTTCGCCGCTACCTCCGCTCCGCACGGCACGCATCAGATCTGGCCGAGCGATTCTTTCTGTACAACCCGTTTACCAGCACGCGTTCGCTCCTGCACCGCGACGTTGTGACGGCGCTCCCCCAACTCAGCACCCTGTTGTTCACATCGCTCCAGCGGTTTGTGGCACGCAGGTTCCGTCACCCTGCGTTGCGTCAGATCCTTGGCTACCCGGCAGTATTTCTCGGCACTGACCCGAGGCGCGCCCCCGCGATGTACCACCTCATGAGCGCGCTCGACCTCGATGACGGCGTGCAGTACCCGATGGGCGGTTTCTGGGCGCTCGTGCAAACGATCGAGCGCCTCGCGCGCGATGCGGGAGTGACAATCGTGACCGGTGCCGAGGTCACGGAGATCCTCACGGAACCACGTGCCAACCGACGTCGCGCGGTCGGCGTGCGTTGGCGTGATGCCGCGAGCGCCCACCACACCGAGCACGCTGACATCGTGGTGTCGGGCGCTGATCTGCACCATACCGAAACCGCGCTGTTACCGCCCGAAGCGCGGAGCTATCCGGAGTCGTGGTGGCGGCGCCGTGAGAGCGGCCCGGGCGGCATCCTGGTTCTGCTTGGCGTGTCCGGAGCGTTGCCACAGCTCGAGCATCACTCCCTCCTTTTCACTCATGACTGGGACGCGAACTTCGACGCCATCTTCGGAGGCGCGGTTCCGCGGCCAGCGTCACTCTACGTGTGCAAACCGAGCGCGACCGACCCAGACGTGGCGCCGTCAGACCACGAAAACCTCTTCGTACTGATCCCGATGCCTGCAGACATTGCTCTCGGCACCGGCGGCCCCGATGGTTCCGGTGCTCCGGCGATCGAGGCGGCGGCCGATCGCGCTATCGATCAGATTTCGCGTTGGGCGGGTATCGACGACCTGCGTGAGCGCATCGTGACGCGGCACACGATCGGCCCCACCGACTTCGCGCGTGACTACAATTCGTGGCACGGGGGCCTATTGGGGCCGTCGCACGTTCTGCGGCAAAGCGCGATGTTCCGCCCCCAGAATGCCTCGAAGCGTGTTGACGGGCTGTATTACGCCGGAGCGACGACCGCACCGGGCGTTGGCGTGCCCATGTGCCTCATCAGTGCGGAACTCGTGTTGAAACGCATTCGCGGCGACCACTCCGCCGGACCAACGACACGTAGCCCGGCGAAACCGGAGGGCCAACTACATGGCAATACCTGATTCTCTGCAGTACATCGCCCTCATGGCGGGCTGCTTGCTGCTGACGTTACCGCTGGAGTTCGTTTTGGGGGCGCGCGTCTATCGGCGCCCGCTCCGTCTCGTACAAGCAGTACTGGTCACCCTGTTGGCGTTCTCCGTGTGGGATGCGATCGCCATTGCCGCCGGCATGTGGACGTACAGTGAACGGTTCACGAGCGGCATCATGGTCGGCTTCGGTCTCCCGCTCGAGGAGATCATCTTCTTTATCGCGATTCCGATTTGCGGCATTCTCACGTACGAAGCGGTGGGCCGCGTCTTCACGCTGGTGCGTTCGTGGTCACGGCGTGAGCGCGTCGCGCAAGAAGGAGACCGATGAACCCGCTCGCGGCATACCCTGTGGCGACCCTCGTGACCATGATCGCGGTGGTGTTGATCGAGGTGCTCTGGTTGCGCACCGGCATCTTCCGCACCGCACAGTATTGGGTAGCCATGGCGATCATGTTTTCGTTTCAAGTGCTCGTCGACGGCTGGCTCACGAAACTCTCGGATCCGATCGTGATTTACAACCCAGACACGTCTCTCGGCGTGCGGTTTCCCTGGGATATTCCCATCGAAGACTTCGGGTTTGGTTTCGCGATGCTGACGCTCACGATCATCGTCTGGAAGGCGCTGGGAGCGGAACCACGTGAGGAGCACAGTCGGTGAGGCCAACGTTTCCGGGGCGCGATCGTCGCGCCGTCTTACTCCCGGCACCCGAGGGTGCGCGGCGGGTGGCGCGGCCGCGCACCGTGGTCGTTGTCGGCGGCGGCATTGCGGGGCTCGCGGCCGCGTGCGGGCTCGCGGAACGGGGCGTCGATGTTGAGCTCATTGAACCGCACGCCGAACTTGGCGGCCGAGTGCGAGCGTGGCAAACATCGTCGGCGGCAGGCACCGTGACGATGAGTCGGGGGTTTCATGCCTTCTTCCGGCAGTACTACAACCTGCGCACCCTGCTCAGCCGTGCTGGCGACCTCGACGACATGTTGCAGCCGGTGGCCGATTACCCCGTCGTCAGCGCTCATGGCGACCGTGATTCGTTCACTAAGATTCCACGCACACCGCCGTGGAACTTTGCAACTTTCGTCGCACGTAGCCCCACATTCACCGTGCGTGATCTCGCACGGGTCGACCTTGACACGGCGCTCGCGCTCCTCGATGTGTCGTTTCCGCAGACGTACCGTGATCTCGAAAACGTCAGTGCTGCCGAGTTCTTAGACCAATTGAAGTTTCCCCATCGAGCTCGGCATCTCGCGCTGGAGGTGTTTGCGCGGAGCTTCTTCGCCCACCCGCATGACTTTTCTGCGGGTGAACTCGTCGCAATGTTCCACTCGTATTTCCTTGGTTCAGCCGAAGGTCTCTTGTTTGACGTCGCACGCGACGACTTCGACACCGCACTCTGGAGACCGCTCGGTAACGCACTCGAGATTCGCGGCGTTCGACGCACCACCGCTCGGGTGACCGAAGTGGTGCGCAGTGACACGGGCTGGGAAGTTGCGCGTGATGACGGCGAGCGTACACACGCCGATGGTGTGGTCCTTGCCGCCGGCCCTGCCGCGACGCGAGACATTGTGGCGGCGTCGCCAGACGTCGGCACACCGACGTGGCGAAAACGCGTCGCCAACGTGCAACTCGCTCCCCCGTTCGCCGTGTTGCGATTGTGGCTCAACGGGCCGGTGCGAGAAGATCGCCCCGCATTTCTGGGAACCACGGCCTACGGCCCCCTCGACAACATCAGCGTGATGGAGCGATTCGAACGCGGCGCACGGGAGTGGGCGGCGACCAATCGCGGAAGCGTCGTAGAGCTCCACGCCTACGCAATCGATGAGGTGAAAGATGGCGGTCGCCAGCTTATTTCGACGCTACGCGCTGAACTGGCGCGCGTGTACCCCGAGACCGCGCCGCTCACGGTGATCGCTCACGAACTACTGATCGAACAGGACTGCGCGCTCCTCGGCACGGGCTCCTGGGAACAGCGCCCCGAGGTCCGCACCCCCGCAGCCGGCATCGCGCTCGCGGGAGACTGGGTGCGTACCGACCTCCCGATTGCGCTCATGGAGCGCGCGGCAACAACAGGCTGGATGGCTGCCAACGAACTGTTGCGCGATTGGGGCGTTGCGGGCCATCCGCTGTGGAGCGTGCCGACGTCGAGTCGTCACCGGTGGCCCGGCGTCTCCCGCGCGCTTATGGCTCGGTTTCGAAGCCGAGCGTAAAGTCTCGCCACTGGTATCCCTGCACGAGGGTGTCGAACTGACGGCGCGGAGGGGCAGCGATCGTCGCTCCCGCGCGCAACAGCGTACTGATGAGCACATCGGTCTCCATGAGCGCGAGGTGCGAGCCGGGGCACCGATGAGCACCATCTCCAAAACTCAAGCCGGTGCGCTCGGCGGCTGCGAGGTTCCGCTCGGGGCACAGCTCACCAGGCCCCGGGTCAAAGACTCGCGGGTCGGTATTGCTCTCGCGCACGTCAATGTCGACGAGCGTTTGCGGGGCGTACGGGCATCCGGGGGCTTCAGACTGCACACGGCGATAGAGGTGGGCGACGGGCGGCTCAAGTCGGATGATCTCACTGAGGATGGCCGTGCGTTCGGTCGCGTCGGCAACGCGATAGCGTGCCAAGAGTTTCGGGTTCTCGTGGAGGCGCAGCATTGCCATACTGATGAACTCGCGGGTGGTCACCATGCCGGCGGTGCCATACGTGAGGCACTCCATCAAGATCTCGCGGGGTCGGTAGCCGCGGTTCAGTAGATGCGTGATGATGTCGTCGGCAGGGTTTGCGCGGCGGGCGCGGATCGCGGGGCGCACGTCTCGCCAGTAGAACTGCGCAAGCGGAACCAGGGCATCGCGGGCAGCACGGGCCCAGTCTTTGTTGGTGCGCCCATAATCGGCACGCGAGTGATCGACGGGTGGCTGGTTAAAAAAGGCTTCAAGCCGCCGAGCAAGCGCTGCCGTGTCACCCGGCCCCAGCCCGACGATTTCGGAGGCTACGCGCACGGAGAACAGCAGGGCAAGATCATCGAGTTGGGCGCTGCCGGTTTGTCGTGCCTCGTCGACCATCTCTGCGGCCGCCTTCTCGATGAAACCGCGGTGCTGTTCGAGCGCACGGGGGCTAAAGAACCGCACGAGCTGACGGCGATGCTCCTGGTGACCGGCGCCGTCGTCCATCAGGATGGTGCGGCGACGAAAGACCCTGGCTGGAATCCGCTCGGCGGTGAAACCGGCTTGCGTCGTCGCATCTTTCGCACGCAGCAGCGCCTGGCTCTGAGCCATCGTGGTCAGCGTCACGACAGCGTGCGAAGCGGGCTCCGCAACCATGTGACTACGCCCGCATCGCGCGCACGTGGAACCACAGCGTCAGTTCGCTGAGCGCTCGCAGTACCCGAGCGGGGTCATCAGCTCGTTCGATTTCAGCGAAGGTGTTGCGGCACCCCTCGGGCAAGGCGCTCGGCGCGTCTCGGAGAGCTTCATACCCCATGGTCCACGACGAGAATCGACGAGCGAGCACGGGCTGTTGCAACAGCACTCGGACGTCGGTGTGGCGAGCATCGACGGCGATGTCGTCGTACACCGCGAGTACGTTATCGTGCGAGCCCTCCAGGTACTGCACGAACCGGCCCTCACGGTAGAGCAGAATGCCGGTGACGTCGAGACGCTCGTTGCGGCGGCGAGCCTGCTCAAGAATCTCCTGGAGCGCACCTTCGGTGATGGAACCGATGGCATCGCTCGAATAGACGAGCGCGTAGAGAGAGGTGTCAGACATCGGCAACCGACCCTTCGTCACGGCGGGTTCGATACGCCACGACCAAGCAGTCCATCGCCGAAGTCAGTTCGCGAAAAAATCCCAGCTGTTGCGATGACGCGTTGCAAACTTGGAACGAGTCGTCTTCCACCCGATCGATGTAACCCACAAACCCGTTGCGATCACTGGCGACGTAAAACCCATCTTCCACACACGCCCACGTGAGGTCGTCCCCGATGTCGGGGATGGGCGGGGAATCAGTCACACAAACCTCGTGTATCGGTGGCGGGTTTCTCTGGCAAGTATCGCGGACTTTGCACCCTTTCACAACGGCGTCACGCAGTTCTCGCCACCGCGACAAAGCCGGGGCCGACTGATAGATTGATGTGTGCACGAATGAACTGCCGAAAGAGGAGTGCACTATGGCTAAGTCCGATAAACCACGTCAGGCCCGTGAGCAGCTCGCGGTCGGCGGTGACGGCCTGACGATTGTCGCCTTCCTGCTTTCCTTCGGCCTGTTCATCGGCGGAATGTTCGTGATGAGCCGCGCTTTCAGCATGCCGGGCGCCGAGGCCATCGCCTTTGCTGGGGGCCTGTTGCTCTCCGCCCTCGGTTGCTGGGTAATGATGCACTTCATGCGCTTCTTCGACGGCGCCTAATCTCCTTCAGGACGGCGCTCGCTGGGCAGTTTGCTCCAGCGGGCGCCGTTCTTGTTGATGGCTGACGGTTCGCGATGTCGTCGCCACGACCCCTTTCTGGGCCCTCCCCCAGCCGGGCCCGAGTCGACGCGTCGTGGTGGCCGGCGTGGCTCACGGGCGTCGCCGCCGTGGCTGTCGCCGTGACGCTTTTGTGGCGCTACCGCACCCCAGACGAAGGCCCGGCATAGCAAAAGACCCGGAACGATGGTTCCGGGTCTTTTGTCATTCGAGAGTTTAGAAGTCCCAGTCTTCGTCTTCGGTGGCGACAGCCTTACCGATCACGTACGACGAGCCCGAGCCCGAGAAGAAGTCGTGGTTCTCGTCAGCGTTCGGCGACAGCGCCGACAGGATTGCCGGGTTCACGTTCGTGACCGTCGACGGGAACATCGCCTCGTAGCCCAGGTTCATCAGGGCCTTGTTGGCGTTGTAGTGCAAGAACTTCTTGACGTCTTCGGTAAGACCAACCGGGTCGTACAGGTCTTGCGTGTACTGGACCTCGTTCTCGTAGAGCTCGAACAGGAGGTTGAACGTGTAGTCCTTCAGCTCCTGCTTGCGCTCTTCGGTCTCGTTCTCGAGACCCTTCTGGAACTTGTAGCCGATGTAGTACCCGTGCACGGCCTCGTCACGAATGATGAGGCGAATGAGGTCTGCCGTGTTGGTGAGCTTCGCGCGCGATGCCCAGTGCATCGGCAGGTAGAAGCCCGAGTAGAACAGGAAGGACTCGAGCAGGGTCGACGCGACCTTACGCTTCAGCGGGTCGTCACCGTGGTAGTAGTCAACGATGATCTGCGCCTTGCGCTGCAGGTTCTCGTTCTCGGTCGACCAGCGGAACGC
The DNA here is from genome assembly GCA_947503655.1 of uncultured Microbacterium sp. Taxonomy (GTDB): domain Bacteria; phylum Actinomycetota; class Actinomycetes; order Actinomycetales; family Microbacteriaceae; genus Microbacterium. The sequence goes on along the minus strand of CANNEP010000011.1, from coordinate 19,768 downwards.
CTCGTCGATCTCCTTCGTCGACGCGAGGGTCGAGAAGATCGAGGAGTAGCTCTTTGCGTGCACCGACTCCATGAACGCAATGTTCGTGTAAACGGCTTCTTCGTGCGGGGTGATCGCGTCAGGAATGAGCGATACCGCACCGACGGTGCCCTGAACCGTGTCGAGCAGGGTCAGACCCGTGAACACGCGCATCGTGAGCGTCTGCTCTTCCGGCGTCAGCGTGTTCCACGACTGAATGTCGTTCGACAGCGGCACCTTCTCGGGCAGCCAGAAGTTGTTCACCAGACGGTTCCAGACCTCAAGGTCTTTGTCGTCTTCGATTCGGTTCCAGTTGATCGCCTGGACCTTGTTCACGAGCTTCAGCTTCTCCGGAGTCACGTGTTGCCTTCCGACGGGAATATGGCCTGCCTTCAGGCCTCATTAGATTCTATCTTTGACACCCTCAGGTGCCGGGTGCGGTCAGGGCCCGCTATGAATAGCAGGCCCTGACCGTGAGGTGCTTACAGCATGCAGCTGACGCAGCCCTCGATCTCGGTTCCTTCGAGCGCCATCTGACGCAGGCGGATGTAGTAGATCGTCTTAATGCCCTTACGCCATGCGTAGATCTGCGCACGGTTGATGTCACGCGTGGTCGCCGTGTCTTTAAAGAACAGCGTGAGCGACAGACCCTGGTCAACGTGCTGCGTGGCAGCGGCGTAAACGTCAATGACCTTCTCGTAGCCAACCTCGTACGCGTCCTGGTAGTACTCCAGGTTTTCGTTCGTCATGAACGGCGCCGGGTAGTAGACGCGACCGATCTTGCCTTCCTTGCGGATCTCAATCTTCGACGCGATCGGGTGGATCGACGACGTCGAGTTGTTGATGTAGGAGATCGAGCCGGTCGGCGGAACCGCCTGCAGGTTCTGGTTGTAGATACCGTGCTCCTGCACCGAAGCCTTGAGCGCTGCCCAGTCTTCGCGCGTCGGCAGCGTGTGGCCAGCGAAGAGCTCCTTAGCCTTCTCGGTCACCGGGAGGAAGTCGTTCTCGAGGTACTTGTCGAAGAACTCACCCGACGCGTACTTCGAGTCTGCGAAGCCATCGAAGGTCTCGCCGCGCTCGATAGCGAGCTTGTTCGACGACGTCAGTGCGTGGAACAGCACCGTCGCGAAGTACACGTTCGTGAAGTCAACCGACTCTTCGGAACCGTAGTAGACGTGCTCACGAGCGAGGAAGCCGTGCAGGTTCATCTGGCCGAGGCCGATGGCGTGCGAACGGTCGTTGCCGTCTTCGATCGAGCGAACCGACTCGATGTGGCTCTGGTTCGACACCGCCGTCAGCGCACGGATGGCCGTGTCAACGGTGCCACCGAGGTCGCCACCGTCCATCGCCAGGGCGATGTTCATCGAACCCAGGTTGCAGGAGATGTCTTTACCGATGACGTCGTACGACAGGTCAGCGTTGTACGTGGTCGGGGTGTTGACCTGGAGGATCTCCGAGCACAGGTTCGACATGTTGATGCGGCCCTTGATCGGGTTCGCCTTGTTCACCGTGTCTTCGAACATGATGTACGGGTAGCCCGACTCGAACTGGATCTCAGCCAGCGTCTGGAAGAACTCACGCGCGTCGATCTTCGTCTTCCTGATGCGCGAGTCGTCGACCATCTCCTGGTACTTCTCGGTGACCGAAATGTCACCGAAAGGCACACCGTAGACCTTCTCAACGTCGTACGGCGAGAACAGGTACATGGCCTCGCCCTTCTTGGCGAGGTCGAAAGTGATGTCGGGAACCACGACACCGAGCGAGAGGGTCTTGATACGAATCTTCTCGTCAGCGTTCTCACGCTTGGTGTCGAGGAACTTCATGATGTCGGGGTGGTGTGCGTTGAGGTACACCGCGCCGGCACCCTGACGTGCACCGAGCTGGTTCGCGTAGCTGAAGGAGTCTTCCAGCAGCTTCATGACGGGGATGATGCCCGAGGACTGGTTTTCGATCTGCTTGATCGGTGCACCCGACTCGCGGATGTTCGACAGCAGGAGAGCCACGCCGCCACCACGCTTCGACAGCTGCAGTGCCGAGTTGATGCCGCGAGCGATGGACTCCATGTTGTCTTCGATGCGCAGCAGGAAGCAGCTCACGAGCTCGCCACGCTGTGCCTTACCGGCGTTGAGGAACGTGGGGGTTGCCGGCTGGAAGCGGCCCGAGATGATCTCGTCAACGATCTGCTCGGCAACCTTCTGGTCACCGTCAGCGAGCGCGAGAGCGGTCATCACGACGCGGTCTTCAAAGCGCTCGAGGTATCGCTTGCCGTCAAACGTCTTCAGCGTGTAGCTCGAGTAGTACTTAAACGCGCCGAGGAACGTGTCGAAGCGGAACTTCGCTGCGTATGCGCGATCGTTCAGCGACTGAATGAACTCGATCGGGTACGCGTCAATAACGCGCGGCTCGTAGTACTCCTTCTCGACCAGGTAGTCGAGGCGCTCCTGGAGCGAGTGGAAGAACACCGTGTTCTGGTTCACGTGCTGCAGGAAGTACTCCCGGGCAGCACGACGGTCGGCGTCGAACTGAATCTTGCCGTCCGCGTCGTAAAGGTTCAGCATCGCGTTCAGCGAGTGATAGTCCATACCCTCGAATGCGGGGTTGATCTTGAAGGCTTTTTCTTCCTTCACTGCAGCTTCCACCATCGTTCCAATCCGTCGCTTACGCGATCGACATCGTCGCTCGTGCCAAATAGCTCTACTCGGTACAAGTGCGGCACGTGGCACTTGCGGCTAATGATGTCTCCGGCGAGGCAATAGGCTTCGCCGAAGTTGGAGTTTCCGGCGGCGATAACGCCGCGGATGAGACTTCGGTTGTGCTCGTCATTGAGAAACCGAATGACTTGCTTGGGAACCGCGCCGTGCCCATCTCCCCCGCCGTAGGTGGGAGTAATGAGAACGTAGGGTTCGTCGACGAGAAGAGGCTCGTCAGCGCGGTACAGCGGGATGCGCTGTGACCGCGTGCCTAGCTTCTCGACAAAACGTGCCGTATTACCGGAAACGCTCGAGAAGTAGACGAGGAGCGGAACGTCGGTGCGTGGCTGACGTTCGTGAGCGACCGCCGCAACCGACATGATGTTCCTCGGTTATGCCAGGCGCGATGCGAGCTCGTCGATCTTGTCGGGACGGAATCCCGACCAGTGGTCTTCATCAGTGATGACGACCGGAGCCTGCATGTAGCCGAGTGCCTTGACCTGCTCGAGTGCCGCTTCATCCTGCGAGACGTCGAGAATTTCGTATTCGATGCCCTTGGCGTCGAGTGCGCGGTACGTCGCGTTGCACTGGACGCAGGAGGGCTTGGTGTAGACCGTGACCGACATAATTTGACCGTCTTTCCCCTCGGAATGTGATGATTGCCCGGCAAACCCCCGCCGGTCACTCAATACTACATATAGGTACCGACATTGGGGCCGACCACAAGAACTAGTAGTTACATTCTTGTAGTTATCCACCGCTTTCGTATGGTTAAACACAATCTGTCCACCATTTCATCCACAGTTGCCGCAACTCACAGCACAGTCAAAAGCCGCGTGTTCTCGCGCTTCTTCGGAGGCAAGAAAGAATCCATCCACAGGGAGGTCGAAATCCGACGCTCACAGGAGATGATTTGCTGTGGAGAACGCTCGTCGGCGTGTCGCGGTGTGTTGCAAACCGCCCCATTTCGAGACGCATAATCGGCGCATTTTCGCAACACATCTTTTGCGCTCCACTTCAGCGTTCGTTCACCAAACTGCACCAGCGAGACGGTATTCTTGTACCTCGTGGCATCAGCGGGATACAAGGATCTACTCAGCACTCCTGGCGTCGGGCGAATCATCGCGGCGCAGCTCATTGCACGATTTCCCAACGGCATGGTTTCGTTGGCGATTCTCATGCACGTGGAGCAGGCAACCGGCTCGTACGGCAACGCCGGCATCGTTCTCGCTGTCACCTCTATTGGTCAGGCCATCTCCGGCCCCGTGATCAGCCGCTGGATGGGCAAGTGGGGCATGCGCCCCGTGCTCCTCACCTCCATGATTATTTGCGCCATGGCGATCGCAGCCATCGCCCTGGTTCCGGTCAGCATGGCGCTCTATATCACGCTCGGTTTCGTCGCTGGCATCTCCAATCCGCCGATTCAGTCGGCGGTGCGCACGATCTACCCGAAGATGGTGACCGCGAAGCAGCTCAATCCGCTGTTTGCGCTTGATGCGTCGCTCCAGGAAATCATCTGGATCATCGCGCCCGTGCTCATCACCTTTATCGTGATGCAGATCTCCACCACGATTGGCCTGTGGGTCATCGTCACGATCCTCGTGCTCGGCGGCCTGTGGTTCATCTACTCCCCCGAAGTCGGCCGCGTACGCATTCCGCAGAGCCGCCGCAAGCTCGGCAAGGTGCTCACCAAGGTTCCCGTGCTGCTGGCCACGATCATGGGCTTCCTTCTCATTGGCGCGTGTGCCGCGGTTGAGGCGGGTGTCGTCGCAACCTTCGGCCACGCCGAAGACGGTGGCCATGGCGGCGGCCTCGAAGCGGGCTTCGTGCTCGCCGTCTTCTCTGTTGGCTCGCTCATCGGTGGCCTCTTCTCGGGTCGCCTCGCAATCTCCCAGTGGGCAATGGCCCGTCGCCTGCTGATCGTCACGGCTGGTCTCGCGGTCATCCCGTTCTTCGTGCACCCGGGTTGGGCTGGCCAGCCGATCGCCATCGGCGCCGCCCTCACGATCGCCGGTCTCGGCGTGGCCCCAGCCCTCGCCGTCATTTTCGCGATGACGACCGCGAGCGTGAAGTTCTCCGACACGGCTGAGGCATTCGGTTGGGTCGCGACCGGTCAGCTCATTGGGGCTGCCGCCGGTTCTGCTGTCGCTGGCTTCCTGATCGACGGCATCGGCCCGGCCGGTGCCTACATCGCGGCTGCCGGATTCGCTGCCCTCGGCCTCATCATCGCCGTTCTCGCGGTTCGCGGCTTCCCCGACCTGCGCTTCCGCGACGCGTCGCCGCTGCCCGACACGGCTCCGATCAGCACGATCGCGTAATTTTCCATCACCCGGTGGTTCCGGAACCACGGGGCACGTCACAAAAGTAGGCTGTCGACATGACGTCTCCCGTGATTCTGCCGCTCACCTCGTGGGGTTCTTCGTCGGCGCCGCTGCGCGCCCTGCTCGTGCACGGGCTGGGTTCGAATGGTGCGCTGATGTGGCGCACCGGAACCGCGTTGAGCGACGCGGGTTGGCGTGCGGATGCCGTTGACCTCCGTGGTCACGGCACCGCGCCGCGCGCGCTGGACTACACGATTGCCGCGTACGGCACCGATCTGCAGCACACCCGCAATGGCGAGCAACCGTGGGATCTCGTGGTGGCACATTCGCTGGGTGGTGCGGCCGCGACGTGGGCGGCGGCTGCCGATGCAACGTGGACGAAGCGGCTCATTCTGGTCGACCCTGCCGTTCACTTGGCCGGTCGTGACCACCGCCTCATCCGCGCGAGCCAGCAGCGTTCATTTGCCGATGGTTCCGTTGCAGCCTCCATGGATCAGCATCCGCACTGGCACCAACAAGACCACGAGTTGAAGGCACTATCGGTGGCGCAGTCGAGCCACTGGGCGATTGAGCAGACGCTCGATCAGAACGAGACGACGTGGGATGTGCGTGCGGAGGCCGCGCGCATCACGACGCCGACGCACGTCATCGGCGCCGACCCCGAGGTGTACTCCATCTTCACGGGCGAGCTCGCCGCCAGCGTGCTGCAGAACCCGGCATTCACGATGTCGGTTGTGTACGGCGCTGGGCACTCGCCGCACCGCGATAAGCCCGCGGAGTACGTCGAGCAGTTGCTCGCGACACTGGCCCGGTAACCGCGCCAAGGGGTCGAGATCGCGAGAGAATGTCACCATGACGTTCGACGCTGAAGCCTTCTTGCCCGACGATCTGATTGCTCGCATTCGTGAGCGCGCCCCGCGCATTGACGCGGAGAACCGTTTTCCGGACGAAGATCTCGCCGAGCTGAAAGCAGCGGGATACCTGAAGATTCTGGTGCCGACCGATCGTGGTGGCGCGGGTCTCAGCCTCGAACAGGCAGCCGTACTGCAGCAGCGTCTCGCGACAGCCGCACCGGCAACCGCGCTCGCGATCAACATGCACCTCGTCTGGACGGGCGTTGCCAAGATCATGCTCGATCGCGGCTTCGATGAGCTCGCCTTCGTGCAGGAGGGCGCCGCAAACGGCGAGGTTTTCGCGTTCGGGATTTCGGAGGCGGGCAACGACCTCGTGCTCGGCGGCTCCGACACCGTTGCGACGCCGACCGCTGACGGCGCCTACTCCTTTACCGGAATCAAGATCTTTACGTCGCTGGCGCCAGTGTGGACCCAGCTGGGTCTGCACGGGCTCGACACGACCGACCCGGAAAACCCGCGCCTCGTCTACGCTTTCATCGATCGCACCGACGCGGTCGTCACGCGCGATGACTGGGACACGATGGGTATGCGTGGCACGCAGAGCCGCACGACCGAACTACACGGTGCCGTGTCTCGTCACGTTGCTCGCGTGGTTCCGCTCGGCCAGCCCGACCCGATCATGTTCGGCATCTTTGCTGCGTTCGAGATTCTGCTGGCGTCGGTGTACACCGGCATCGCGCGCCGGGCGATTGATGTCTCGGTCGAAACCGTCGGCAAGCGCCGTTCGAAGAAGACCGGCAAAACGTACGCAAACGACGCCGATATTCGCTGGCGCATCGCCGAGATGGGGCTCGCGTACGACGCGCTCCTCCCCCAAATCGCGATGATCGCCCGCGATGTCGATGAGCAGGTCGACCACGGTGGCCTGTGGTTTGCGAAGCTGTCGGGCGTTAAGCACCGCGCCGTCGTCATGGCAAAGCAGGTTGTTGACGAAGCGATGCTCACCGCAGGTGGCTCGAGCTACTTCTCGCGCAGCGAACTGCAACGGCTGTATCGCGACGTACTGGCCGGGATGTTCCACCCCTCCGACCCGGAGTCAGCACACGCGACGATGGCAACCGCGTGGCTCGGTGCGCCTGAGGAGTAGACGGCGCAACCAGCCCCGGAGCCGCACGAACAACCGCAACGGCGCCGATGGTTCCACCGCTAATTACTTGCCAGACACCTCAAAAGCCTTGAGCATTTCGGCGATCGCCTGCTCGCGCTGATCGCCGCCGTGCTCGATCATGTGGCTCACGTGCTCACGGAGGTGATTCTCGAGGAGGAGCTTGTTGAGCGACTCCAGCGAGCGCTGAATGGCACGTGATTGCGTGATGATGTCCATGCAGTAGTCCTCGTTGTCAATCATCTTGGCGAGGCCGCGCATTTGCCCTTCCAGAATGCTGGTTCGGTGCAACGCACGCTTTTTGATGTCTTCGATCACGCTCTCAGGCTACTCCTGGTGAAAGGATGGCGGCATGGTTCGCACTCCAACGGCTTTACTTTCGCCCGCTGATCAAGAGCGTCGCCGCGCGCTTCGCACGATGAAGGGCGTCGCGCTCGGTGCGCTGATCGGCATGGCGGTGCTGTTCTGTGTTGCGTTCGTGCTGCAACGCGACATCGAGGCGTGGGGGTATGTGCGTGCGGCCGCCGAGGGTGGCATGGTGGGTGCGCTCGCCGACTGGTTTGCCGTGACGGCGCTGTTTCGGCACCCGCTGGGCATTCCGATTCCGCACACCGCGATCATTCCGAAACGTAAAGACGAAATCGGGCGTTCGCTCGGCGAATTCGTCGAGACGAACTTCTTGTCGGGCGAGATTGTCGAGAAGAAGCTGGGCTCGACGGCGATTTCGGAGAAACTCGGAACCTGGCTCAGCACGCCAGAGCATGCTCGGCGGGTGGGCACGGAGGCTGCGACGCTCGCGGCCAACGTATTGCGGGCGCTCAGCGACGACGATGTGCAGGATCTCATCGGCGATCTCGCACGCGACCACCTGCTGAATCCGCAGTGGGGTCCGCCAGCGGGCACGTGGCTCGGCAAAGTCGTCGAATCGAATGCGCACCACGGCGCCGTTGACCTTGCCGTCGACAGCATTGCCACGTGGCTACACAACAACCAGAGCTACTTCACCGGACTGCTGTCGAAGCGTCTGCCGTCGTGGGTGCCGTCGCTTGCGCACCGGTTTGTCGATGACACCGCCTACAAGGAGGCCGTGAAATTCGTCAGCGCCGTGCAGGCCGACAAGAACCACCAGGCGCGGCACGCGATCGACGCGTATCTCGCGAAGCTTGCCGACAACCTGCAGCACGACGCAGCAACGATCGCGAAGCTTGAAGACGCCAAGTCGGCCGTGTTCGACAGCCCGCGCGTGCGCGAACTCGCCGGCGAGGCGTGGAACACGGTGAAGACCGGCCTGCTGGAGTCGCTCGAGAACCCGGCGAGCACCTTGCGGGCTCGCATTGATGCCGCGATCTTTGACTTTGGTCAGCGACTCGTGCGCGACGCCGCGCTGCAGCAGCGCCTCGACGCATGGATCACGCAGGCTGCCGTGTTTGTGGTCGAGCGCTACAAGCACGACATCGCGAGCATCATCACCGACACCGTCGAGCGATGGGATCCCAGCGAGACGACCGAGAAGATCGAGCTCATGGTCGGTAAAGACCTGCAGTTCATTCGTCTCAACGGCACAATCGTGGGGTCGCTCGCGGGGGTGCTCATTTACACGGTTGCGCATGCGTTTTTGGGTGCGTGACTAATGTCGGTGGTGAGGCGTAGCCTCCCCTCATGGGGACATATCAAGGAATCATTCCGCCGTATCTGTTGAGCCGGCTGGCACACGAGGGTGGCGAGCAATATCCGGTGGCGGCTGCGGCTGCACGACGCACGATTGCAGCCGGGCGCCCGCCATTTCGGCACCGTGGGCAGCTTGATCTGTCGGTCGATGGTTCCGGCGCTCTCATTGTCGAGTTGACCGATGCTGCGAACCGTACGATTTTCGATGCGAAGAATACGCAGGCACTGCACGGAACCATGGTGCGTGCCGAGGGGGAAGACCCGGTTGCCGACGCCACGGTGAACGATGCGTACGACGGGCTAGGCGCGACGTTCTCACTTTTGCTTGATGCGTTTGCGCGTAATTCGCTCGACGGCGCTGGTGCACCGTTGAATGCGACCGTGCACTACGGCGAAGACTACGACAACGCTTTTTGGGACGGCGAGCGCATGGTCTTCGGCGACGGCGATGGTGAGGTGTTTATTGGGTTTGCGAACTCGACCACGGTGATCGGCCATGAGCTCGCGCACGGCGTCATTCAGCACACCGCGAACCTCGTTTATCGCGAGCAGTCTGGTGCGTTGAACGAATCGATTGCCGACGTGTTTGGAGCGTTGACCGAGCAGTACCTCGCCTCGCAGACGGCCGATGCTGCGACGTGGCTCATTGGTTCTGAAATCTTCACGGCGGCGGTGCAGGGCGTCGCGCTGCGCAACATGCTCGAGCCTGGCACCGCGTATGACGACGACGTGCTCGGTAAAGACCCACAGCCCGGGCACATGCGTGATTTCGTCACGATGGTCGAAGACAACGGTGGTGTGCATGTGAACTCCGGCATCCCGAATCGGGCGTTTGCGCTGTTGGCGTGCGACCTCGGCGGGTTCGCGTGGGAGCGTGCGGGGCACATTTGGTATCTGGCGTTGAGCCGCGACCTGTCGAGCACGGCGGCGTTCGTCGAGTTTGCCGACGCTACTGTTTCTGCCGCCGAGACGGAGTACGGTAAAACCTCAGAGGAGGTGCGCGCCGTTCAGCGGGCCTGGCGTGCAGTGGGTGTCTATGACGAACAGCGAGGCGACCCCGCCCGGGAGTGAGGTGCCGAATGCCGTAGCTGGGCGCCGTGAGAGCTGTCAACCAGATAGTGAACCGCATGTCGCGGTGCGGCTGACCCGCACGGGTGGGCTTGCTGGCATTACGCGGCGGTGGCAGGCGGAGGCTCCGGAGGGCGATGCGTCACAGTGGGTGGCCGTGATTGATCAGTGCCCGTGGGATGAGACGCCGCCGACAGACAGTGTCCGCACCGACGGATTCACGTGGCGTATCGTCGCCGTGGTTCGTCACGATGAACGGTCTGTCGTGCTGCCGGAGTCGGCGGCTGTTGGTCCGTGGGCGACACTGATCAGCGTGGTCCGCGACGCGAGTGTGGGTTGATCGGTGCGACCGCTCACCGGTTAGAGGTCGTCGTTTGAGACCCAGGTTTCGAAACGGTATGCCGGGCCGCGGTCTGACGGCGTGAAGCCGTCGGCGGGCTCCGACGAAACATTCTCGAAGCCGGGCGGGAGCGCGGGAGCGAACGTATCGCCGTCGGGCACATCCAGGTCAAGAACCGTCACGAGCGCAATGTCGGCGCGATTCGCGGTGCTCTCGTACAGGGCGCCGCCGCCGACGATCCACGTCAGTTCGCCGCCCGGGGCGTCTGTGGCGGCCGCGAGCGCATCGTCCAGGTCGGTGAACACCTGAGCGCCGGCGGCTTCGGCTTCAGCGGTCAACGCGGGATCGCGCGTCAGCACGATATTCGTGCGGCCCTCGAGGGGGCGAAAGCGCGGTGGGATCGACTCCCACGTGCGGCGTCCCATGACGACGGGGTGGCCCATCGTGGCTGCCTTGAGGTGTGCCATGTCTTCCGGCGCTTTCCACGGCATGTCGCCGGCGCGACCAATGACACCGTCACGGGTTTGCGCCCAGATGAGGCCGATGGCCTGGTCGGGCAGATCAGGAAGCGTCATACTGCAACCGGTGCCGAGATCTGCGCGTGGTGCTGGTAATCGTGCACCGCGAAATCATCGAACGAGTAGTCGAAAATCGACTTCGGCTTGCGCGTGAACGTGAGCGTCGGCGATGGGAAGGGCTCGCGCTCCAGCTGCGTCTTCACCTGCTCGAGGTGGTTGTCGTAAATGTGCACGTCACCGCCAGTCCAAACGAATTCACCGACATCGAGGCCCACCTGGTGCGCGATCATGCGCGTGAGCAGGGCATAGGAGGCGATGTTGAAGGGAACGCCGAGGAACATGTCAGCCGAGCGCTGGTACAGCTGGCACGACAGCTTGCCGTCGGCAACGTAGAACTGGAAGAAGGCGTGGCACGGCGGGAGCGCCATGTTCTCGATCTCCGCGACGTTCCAGGCCGAGACGATGATGCGGCGCGAATCCGGGTTCGTCTCGAGCTGCTTAATGACCTGGGCGATCTGGTCGATGTGCTCGCCATCGGGCGTCGGCCACGAGCGCCACTGCACGCCGTACACCGGGCCCAGCTCGCCGTCTTCGTCGGCCCACTCATTCCAAATGCGCACGCCGTTCTCCTGCAGCCAGGAGACGTTTGATTCACCGCGCAAGAACCACAGCAGCTCGAGTGCCACCGACTTGAAGTGCACGCGCTTCGTGGTGATCAGCGGGAAAACATCGTTCGCCAAATCAAACCGCAGTTGCCTACCAAAGACACTCGTGGTTCCGGTGCCGGTGCGATCCGTCTTGTGGGTGCCGGTAGCCAGCACATCTCGCAGCAGATCCTCGTATGGCGTAGCGATCGTCATGGCTCCCATCGTATGTTGCCCAGCGGCGTGGTCGGGTCATCAAACCCAGCATCATTTCAGCGAAACATGAGTGTCGTGGCGCTATCGACTGTCGTTCATCGCGGCATTAGTGTGAAAGCGATGGCACTCTCGTTTGATCCTCTGTGGCCGCGTGCGGGCGGCTGGCCGGAATTTGATGGTTCCGCCGATGTCGCCGTGCTCGGCGTTCCCGCTCACTTGACGTCTCTCTCCCCCACGGGTGCGCACGAGACACCAGCGGCAATTCGAGACGCGATTCAGCGCTTCTCCCCCGCACTCGTGACCGGCGAGCACATTGTTGATCTCAGCGAACTTGTCGTTCGCGATGCGGGCGACGTGCGTGACCCCGACAGCCCCGAGGGCGAAGAGCGCACGATGGCACACGTGTCCGAGCTGGCGCGCTCATCGCGCCTCGTCGTCGCGCTCGGTGGCGATAACAGTGTGACCTATGCTGCCGCTCGTGGCGCGCATGCGACCGGGCTCATCACGCTCGACGCGCACTACGACGTGCGTGATGGTGTCTCCAATGGCTCGCCCGTTCGTCGCCTCGTGGAGTCGGGCCTTGATCCCCACAAGATTGTGCAGATCGGCATCGCCGATTTTGCGAACTCCGTCGCCTACGCGAAGCGCGTACGTGACTACGGCATCACCGTGATCGGCCTCGCCGACGTGCGACGCCGCGGCATTGACGACGTAGTGACCGAAGCGCTCGAGATTACCGGCGCCGGCCCCGTGCACTTCGACATCGACGTTGACGTTGTCGACCGCTCGGTAGCGCCGGGGTGCCCGGCGAGTGTTCCGGGCGGCCTGGCCGCATGGGAGCTTCGTGCGCTGGTGCGTGGCATCGGCCGCAGCAACACGATCGCTTCGGCAGACATCACCGAAGTTGATGCAACGGCAGATGCCGAAGACGCCCGCACGGTTCGGCTCGCGGCCCTGTGCCTGCTCGAACTCATCGCCGCGGTATCGGAGCGTGCGTGATGCAACTCACGTTGATTCGTCACGCCAAGAGCTCGTGGGATGATCCTGACCTCAGCGACTTCGACCGCCCGCTCGACCGCCGCGGCCTGCGCGACGCCCCGGTGATGGCGCAACTCGTCGCGAATCGTAAGCAACAGGTTGATGTGATTCTGTCGTCGACGGCCGTGCGCGCGGCCAGCACCGCGCAGTACTTCGCGGATGCGCTCGACACCGAAATCGAGTTCTTCGACCAGCTCTACAACGCCGATCCCCGCCGCATTACCGACCTCGTCGCGTCGCGCGAAGAGGAGTGCGTCGCCGTCGTCGCGCACGACCCGACGCTGAGCATCCTTGCCCGCCACTTCGGGCCGCAGATTCCGCACATGCCGACGTGCGCCGTCGCCTGGTTTACGTGGAATAACGACTCGTGGCGCGAGGCGTTCCGCACGCCGCCGACGCGGGTGCAGTACGACATTCCTCGTTGATGACGCGCTGAATTAGCGGCACGCCGGGGCGGTATGCCAAGTGGATTCGTGACGGTGCGCGCAGCACGGCGAGGTGCGCTGCGGAACCAACGGCGAGCGTTCCGACATCGGTGCGGCCCAGGGCCCTCGCGCCGCCGGCAGTTGCCGCCCACACCGCTTCGGCGGGCGACATGCCCATCTCTCGCACCGCGAGCGCGATCATGAGCGGCATCGACGTTGTGAAACTTGTGCCCGGGTTGCAGTCACTCGCAAGTGCCACCGTGACACCAGCGTCGAGAAGGCGTCGCGCGCTCGGGTACGGGTGCTTCGTCGAAAACTCGACGCCCGGCAGGAGCGTCGCGACGGTGTCGGAGCTAGCCAGCAACTCAACATCGTTGTCGCTGAGGTAGGTGCAGTGATCGACGCTCGCCGCACCCATCTCCACCGCGAGGGCAACGCCGCCGCCCTCACCGAGCTGGTTGCCGTGCACGCGGGGCTTGAGACCCGCGTCGATACCGGCCCGCAGCACGGCACGGGATTCGTCGACGTCGAACGCGCCGCGCTCGCAAAACACGTCGATCCACTTCGCGTAGGGCTTCACGGCGTCGAGCATTTCGCCGCACACCAGGTCGACGTACGCATCGCGGTCGTCGACATACTCGGCCGGAACCACGTGGGCACCGAGGAAGGTAACCTCTTCGGTGATTTCGCGTGCGAGTCTGGCGAGTTTCGTCTCCGACTCCACGTCGAGACCGTAGCCCGTCTTGATTTCGAGAGTCGTGGTTCCCTGGCTCAAACACTCGGCAACGAATCCGTGAAGACGCGTGCGCAATGCCGCATCCGACGCAGCACGCGTGGCGGCAACCGTCGTGCGGATGCCGCCCGCAGCGTACGGTGTGCCCGTCATCCGGGCGGCGAACTCTTCGGAGCGGTCGCCGCCAAACACGAGGTGCGTGTGGCTGTCGACGAACCCGGGAATCACGGCGGCGCCCTCAACGTCGATGACGTTCTCAGCTGGTTCCGCGTGCAGGGCTTCGCCGACCCAGGCGATGCGTCCGTTCTCGATGCGAACGGCGGCGTTGTGCAGCGTGCCGCACTTGTCGCCGTCGGTTTCGACGTTGGTGGTGAGCTCACCGATACCGGTGACGAGCGTTGCCATTACGCGTCCATCATCGGAATGGTGAGGCCGCGCTCGCGTGCGACCTCGGCGGCGTGCTCGTAGCCCGCGTCAACGTGGCGCATGACACCGGTGCCGGGGTCGTTGGTGAGCACGCGCTCGATCTTCTCGGCGGCGAGAGCGGAACCATCGGCAACGGTCACCTGGCCAGCGTGGATCGAGCGACCGATGCCGACGCCACCACCGTGGTGAATCGATACCCAGGCGGCACCAGATGCGGTGTTGAGCAGGGCGTTGAGGAGTGGCCAGTCGGCGATTGCGTCGGAGCCGTCCTTCATGGATTCGGTTTCGCGGTAGGGGCTGGCGACGGAACCTGAGTCCAGGTGGTCGCGGCCGATCACGATGGGTGCGGAGAGCTCGCCCGATGCCACCATCTCGTTGAACTTGAGGCCCGCGAGGTGGCGCTCCTTGTAGCCCAGCCAGCAAATGCGTGCCGGAAGACCCTCGAAGTGCACCTTCTCCCCCGCCTGCTCGAGCCAGCGGTGCAGTGCCGTGTCGTGCGGGAAGAGCTCGGCGATCGCGCGGTCGGTCTTGCGGATGTCTTCGGGGTCTCCCGACAGCGCTACCCAGCGGAACGGGCCGCGGCCCGATTCGAACTGCGGGCGAATGTAGGCGGGTACGAAGCCGGGGAATTCAAACGCACGGTCGTAGCCACCGAGCTGTGCTTCGGCGCGGATCGAGTTGCCGTAATCGAACACAGCGGCGCCGCCGTCTTGGAACTCGACCATGGCCTTGACGTGGGCGGCCATCGCGGCGCGCGACTTCTCGGTGAAGCCCTCGGGATCGCGGGCGGCTTCGGCCTTCCAGTCTTCGACGGAGATGCCGATGGGCAGGTACGCAAGCGGGTCGTGTGCGCTGGTCTGGTCGGTGACGATGTCGATCGGGGTGCCGCGACGCAGGAGCTCGGGGAAGACTTCGGCGGCGTTTCCGACAACGCCGACGGAGAGGGCTTCGCCCGCGTTCTTCGCGGCGACGACGCGTTCGATCGCCGCGTCGAGGTCGGTCGTGTACTCGTCGAGGTAGCCGTGGTCGACGCGGCGGGCGAGGCGGCTCTCGTCGACGTCAACGATGAGCACGGCGCCGCCGTTGAAGGTGACGGCGAGGGGCTGTGCGCCACCCATGCCGCCCGCGCCGCCGGTGAGCGTGAGGGTTCCGGCGAGGCTTTCGCGGCCGAGTGAACGGGCGACGGCGGCGAACGTTTCATAGGTGCCCTGCAGGATGCCCTGGGTGCCGATGTAGATCCACGAGCCTGCGGTCATCTGGCCGTACATTGTGAGGCCGAGGTCTTCGAGCTTGCGGAACTCGGGCCACGTTGCCCAGTCACCGACGAGGTTGGAGTTCGCGATGAGCACGCGCGGCGCCCACTCGTGGGTACGGAAGACACCGACCGGCTTACCCGACTGCACGAGCAGGGTTTCGTCTGGTGCCATCTCATCGAGCGTGCGGACGATCGCGTCGTACGCCGCCCAAGAGCGGGCCGCGCGGCCGGTACCGCCGTAGACGACGAGGTCTTCCGGGTGCTCGGCAACCTCGGGGTCGAGGTTGTTCATCAGCATGCGCTTGGCGGCTTCGGCGCCCCAGCTCTGGGCAGTGCGTTCGTTGCCTCGGGGTGCGTGGATTGTGCGGGTCATGCTCACTCCTTAGTTGCGGCGAGAATCTGGCCGGAGAGCACCATCTCGGTGATGGCCTCCATGTCGGGCGAGAGGAAGCGGTCGGGGCCGGGGCCCGCAACCTGGGTGCGGATGAGTTCGCGCACGGCGCCGGTGGCCGGGCCGGGCTGTAGTGGTGCGCGCAGGTCGAGGGCGCGTGCGCCGGTGAGGAGTTCGATCGCGAGCACGCGGGCGAGGCCGTCGATGCCGCGGCGCAGTTTGCGGGCGGCCGCCCACCCCATTGACACGTGGTCTTCCTGCATAGCCGACGACGGGATCGAGTCGACGGATGCCGGAACCGCGAGGCGCTTGAGCTCGGAGACGATGCCAGCTGCCGCGTACTGCGCGATCATGAGGCCCGAGTCGACGCCCACTTCGTCGGCGAGGAACGGCGGGAGGCCGTGGCTGCGCGCCTTGTCGAGGGCGCGGTCGGTGCGGCGCTCCGAAATCGAGGCCAGGTCGGCAATCGCGATCGCGAGGAAGTCGAGCACGTACGCGACCGGGGCGCCGTGGAAGTTGCCGTTCGACTCAACGCGCCCATCGATCGTGACAACCGGGTTGTCGACGACCGCTGCGAGTTCGCGGCCGGCGATGAGCGCTGCGTGTGCGGCGGTGTCGCGAGCTGCGCCATGCACTTGGGGCGAGCAACGCAGCGAGTAGGCGTCTTGCACGCGGGTGTCTTCCGGCCCCTTGTGGCTCTGCACCATGGGCGACGGGTTGAGGTAGGCGCGGAGATTCGCGGCCGACTGGCTCTGGCCGAGCTGCGGGCGCAGGTCCATCAGGTCTTGAGCGAACACGGCATCGGTGCCGAGCTGCGATTCGATCGACATCGCCGCCGACAGGTCAGCAACTTCGAGCAGGTTCTCCAGGTCGTGCAGCGCCAGCACGAGCATGCCGAGCATGCCGTCGGTGCCGTTGATGAGGGCGAGGCCCTCCTTCTCGCGCAGTACGAGAGGTTCGATGCCGGCGGCTGCCAGCGCGTCGGCGGCCGGAACCATGGTTCCGTCGACGCGCACGTCACCTTCGCCCATGGCCGCGAGGGCGATGTGCGACAGCGGTGCGAGGTCGCCGGAGCAACCGAGTGAGCCGTATTCGCGCACGATCGGGGTGATGCCGGCGTTCAGCATGGCGGCGTAGGTCTCGACGACGATGGGGCGCACGCCCGTGCGGCCCGAGACGAGGGTGCGCAGGCGCAGCAGGTGCAGGGCGCGCACGACTTCCGTCTCAACTTCAGCACCGGTTCCGGCGGCGTGCGAGCGGATGAGACTTGCCTGCAGCTGTGCGCGGCGGTCGGGCGAGATAAAGGTGGTGGCGAGGGCTCCGAAGCCGGTGGAGACGCCGTAGTGCGGCACCGAGTCGTCGGCGAGGGCCTCAATGCGGGTGCGTGATTCTGCGACGCCGGCGAGGGCTTCGGGGTCGATCGTGACGGGCGCGCCGTGGCGTGCGACGGCGACGACCTCGGCGGGGGTCAGGGGAAGGCGGCCGACAGTGATGCTCATAGTTTGATTTCACACCGATCGGGGCTGTCCCGACAGGCTTTCGTGGCACAATTTGTCTGAGATGTCAGACACTCCAGCCCGTATTGTTCCCGCCGCCGATCAGACGCTGCGGATTCTCACGATGATGTCGCGCGCCCGCGGACCTTTGGCCGCGAGTGTGATTGCGAAGACGCTCGATATCCCGCGTTCGACGGTGTATCAGTTGCTCGACACCCTGCAGGTCAATGGTTTCGTGGTGCATGTTTCGCGCACGTGGGGTCTCAGCACGGCGGCGTTCGAGTTGGCTGGTGGGTATGCGCGGCAGGAGCCGATCGCGCGGTTGGGGCGTCCGTTGCTCGCGCAGCTGACGGACCGCATTGGCGAGTCGACGCACGTTGCGGTGATGAGTGGTCGCGATGTCGTTTACATCGTTGAGGAGCGTGCGGCGCGTCGACCCGCTCTCGTCACGGATGTGGGCGTGCGGTTGCCCGCGCACTTGACCGCGACCGGTCGTGCGATGCTGGCGGCGCTGCCCGCTGAGCAGGTGCGTGCGCTGTACCCGGATGCGTCAGCATTTGCCGACCGCACGGGTCGTGGGCCGCGGTCGTTGCCTCAGTTGCGCACGTTGTTGCGTGAGACGCGGGCTGCCGGTGTCGCCACAGAGGATGGCGAAGTGACGGCGGGAATGCGTTCGGTGGCGGTGGCGGTTCTCGACCATGCGGGCTGGCCGGTTGCTGCCGTGGCGGCGACGTGGAGTGATTTCGGAACCACGGACACGGCCGCGGTGACGACTGCGGTTTCGGAGGCGGCGGCGACGCTCGCGACGCGCTTGCGGTGATCTCAGTTGACGGCGAGGACTGTGCCGCCGGTGAGTGACACGAGTTCGGCGAAGGTGAGTGCGAAGACGGGGTGCGGGGTGGCCGACGGGGGCTACTCCCCCGATGACTTGCCCGGTCGCTTCGAGGACCTGCTCTGGCTTGGCGCGGACGATGCGCTCTTTGCCGAGTCGTTCTGCGAGGAGCGCGGTGTCAACGCGGTGCGCGCCACTTGTCATGACGAGCAGGGGTGCACCGTCGGCCATGAAGACGAGACTGTTGGCGATGGCACCGACCTCGGTGCCGAGCGCCGCTGCGGCGAGCGGCGCTGTCGCAGCCGACTCCGGCAACGTGATGATGGCGAGTCCCGCATGTCGCAGGCTGTCGGCGACGCGGTGGCTGCGCGCAGTGAGGTCCGCCATGGTCCCCTTCCCTCGAGAGTGTCACCACTGTAGTGCCAGTCACTTTATGATCGGAACGGGGACTGCTGTTTTTGGGGACAAGCACGTCTCGTGACCGCTCACTCGCAGAGAAGGCCAACGATGAAAACGTGGTACAGCCGCACGTCGGTGAACAATTTTGTGACGTCCAAGGCGGCGCAGAACTTCGTGCTGGTGGTCATCATCATCAACGCGATCATTCTGGGCCTTGAGACCGTGCACGCGTTGATGGAACGCTACGAGACCGTCATGCATGTGCTCGACAAGATCTGTTTGTGGATCTTCATCGTCGAGATCGCTCTCAAGCTCTATGGTCAGGGTCTCGGGTTCTTCCGCAATGCGTGGAACGTTTTCGACTTCGTCATTGTCGGCATCGCGTTGATTCCGGGTGCTGACGGACTCGCGGTGTTGCGTGCGCTGCGCGTTCTGCGTGTTTTGCGTCTGATTTCTGTGGTTCCGTCGTTGCGCCGTGTGGTGGATGCGCTTGTGAAGGCGGTGCCCGGCATCGCGTCGATTGCGGCGCTTCTTGGCATCATCTTCTACGTCGGTGCTGTGATGGCCACGATGCTGTTCGGGAAGAAGTTCCCAGCCGAGTATGGGGATCTGGGCTCCAGTCTGTTCTCGTTGTTCCAGATCATGACCCTCGATGGCTGGTCGGATCAGGTGCGCAAGATCATGTTGGTGGAGCCCGCTGCCCCCGCCTTCTTCGTGCCATTCGTGTTGATCAGTGCGTTGACGGTGTTGAACCTCTTCATCGCCGTCATCGTCGATGCGATGCAGGGCTTGGACTCATCTCAGGAAGGCGCGGCAGCCCCACAGTCGGCTGAGGCGTCTGAGCCGGCTGAGGCGTCGGTGAAGCCGACCGCTCGCGACAAGCAGGACCACGTGAATTTCGAGCACTCACACCACGTGATGTTCGGGGGCACCGACGTCGCCGGTGAACTCGCAGCTCTGCGTCAGCAGGTGGAGGCCCTCACCGCCGCGCTCGCGAAGACTGACTGATAGTCGCTGACCTCGTCGGCTGAATTGAATCGGTCGAGTATCGGTGGTCGGGTTGCGACGGTGGAACGGCGGATAGTGAATCTCCGGGCTATCCCTGCGGGTCGGCCTGCCAGACCCGCCAGTATTCCCTCCGTCATCCGCCGCTCCTTCTTGGACCGGGTTGCGCTCCCGAGATGGTTGGTTTGCTGCGTCACGGAGATGGCTCGATTCGCGAAGCGCGCGGTGCCGTTTGCGCTACATGCCTGATGGTACGGGGGTCTACT
>CANNEP010000010.1 GCA_947503655.1 uncultured Microbacterium sp. | reverse complement strand
CACAGGGTGGGAATCAGCTCCGCAACGTCGCTCAAATTTGCCATACCTCATTCTCACATGCACCACAGATATTAGTACATAGATACGAGAGAATCTGTGGATGAGAACACCAGACAACCGAACTGTGGAAGAAAGTTCGGCACCCGCTACGTCGGAACCGGCACGGGGTTGCGCGGCGCGTTTCACGCGACACGCCGACGGTGAGGCCGTGCGTTCCGACGTAACGGACAATCGGCGGCACTGTTTCGTCTCGGTCGCTGCACGTCCTCGCTCAACGGACGGGGCAAGGCGCTCGCTCAACGGACGGGGCAAGGCGCTCACTCAACGGACGGGCGAAGGTGCTCACTCAACGAGTGGGCAAGGTGCCCGCTCAACCGGGCGGGTAAGGCACCCACTCAATGGGCGGGGCAAGGCGCCCGCTCAACCAACAGGGAAAGCGACCCGCTCAACGGCGAGGGCAAGAAAAGGGGCCGCTCAACGTGCACAACAGGGCTCGCTCACCCCCTCGAGGGCAGAATCGAGGGCTTCAGACAAACAAGAGACGCGGCACGGGAGTCGAAACTCCCGTACCGCCTCACAGCGATAACGCTAGAGCTTACACAACACCCATCGCGGTCATCGCGTCGGCCACCCGGAGGAAGCCGGCGATGTTGGCGCCGGTGCTGTAGCTACCCGGGGCGCCGTACTCGTCGGCGGTCTCGAGGCAGCTGTCGTGAATGTCGGTCATGATGACCGAGAGACGCTGGTCGGTGTACTCGAAGCTCCACGAGTCGCGCGAAGCGTTCTGTTGCATCTCCAGGGCGCTCGTGGCCACACCACCGGCATTGACGGCTTTGCCCGGGGCGAAGCGCAGGATCGGGTCTTCGACGAAAACACGCGTTGCTTCGGGGGTGCACGGCATGTTGGCACCCTCAGCGACGATGATGCAGCCGTTCTTCACAAGCGTGATGGCAGCCTGCTCGTCGAGCTCGTTCTGCGTGGCACACGGCAGCGCGATGTCGCACGCAACGTCCCAAATCGAGCCGTTCGATACGAACGTGGCGTCGCGCTCTTCGGCGTACTCCGAGATGCGTCCGCGACGCACTTCCTTGATGTTCTTCACGAGCTCAAGGTCGATGCCGTTTTCGTCAACGATGTAACCAGACGAGTCGCTCATCGCGACGACCTTGCCGCCGAGCTGGTGCACCTTCTCGACCGCATAGATCGCGACGTTGCCCGAACCCGAAACGACGACGCGCTTGCCTTCGAAAGAATCATTCGAAGCCTTCAGCATTTCGCGAACGAAGTAAACGGTTCCGTAGCCCGTGGCCTCGGTGCGAACGAGCGAGCCGCCCCACCCGATGCCCTTACCGGTCAGCACGCCCGACTCGTAACGGTTCGTGATGCGCTTGTACTGGCCAAACATGTAGCCAATCTCGCGGCCGCCCACGCCGATGTCACCGGCAGGAACGTCGGTGTACTCGCCAATGTGGCGGTAGAGCTCGGTCATGAACGACTGGCAGAAGCGCATGATCTCATGGTCGCTTCGGCCCTTGGGGTCGAAGTCGGAACCACCCTTGCCGCCGCCGATGGGCATGCCGGTGAGAGCGTTCTTGAAGATCTGCTCGAAGCCGAGGAACTTAATGATGCCGAGGTAAACCGACGGGTGGAAGCGCAGGCCACCCTTGTACGGGCCCAGTGCGGAGTTGAACTCGACGCGAAAACCGCGGTTCAGCTGAACGCGGTTGTTGTCGTCCGTCCACGGCACACGGAAAATGATCTGGCGCTCCGGCTCGCAGACTCGCTGCAGAATGGCGGCTTCGGTGTATTCCGGACGCTTCTGAATAACGGGAGCGAGGCTCTCAAAGACTTCGCGGACGGCTTGGTGAAACTCTGCTTCGCCGGGGTTTCGCGCCACGACTTCGTCGTAGATCGAAACAAGGCGATCGTGTACAGGCGTCATAGAAACTGCAATCCAACTCTGTGCAATCACTTGCGTGCTTGCGTTTTTTGGGGAGGGGCTCCGGCGTTCCGAAGCGGCCCGCGGCCTCAAATGCAAGTAGAGGATCCCTCGCTCGCAAACGGCTTCTGCGCGCACGCCACCCGGGTCGAAAGGCGCGAAACGCGTCATGCCAAGGCATCGCCGGTGAAGCCGCAGTTCTCTGAGCATACCTGCCGACTCTCGATGCGCCACATCCAGATTTCAGAGGGCCAGTTTTATGACGAGATTGGAACCACGGCGCCGGTAGCAACGCGGCGACGGTATGAAGACGGCGATTCGCCCGTCATCTGCTTGAACGTGCGCAACAGGCGATCTTCGCTCCCGAAGCCCGAAAGGTGCGCGATGCGACGGATCGAAAACGACGGTTCATTGATCAGCAATTGCTCGGCGTGAGCGGCACGGCGGTCGCGAATAAGCGTCGCAATCGACGGTCCGCGGCCCTCGAACAGCCCATACAGATAGCGGCGCGATGAGCCGAGCGCCGCGGCAATGCGGTCGGCGTCAAGTTCAACGTCGGTGTAGTGCTCGTCGATCAGTTGCATCGCGCGAGCACGCGTCTTCTCAGTGACGTCATCGGTGAGCTGATCAGAATCGTGCTCAGCCAGAATTCCGATGAGAACCTCGATGATGCCCGCCTCAAGCACCAGTGCTTCATCTTCCGGGCATCCGCCGAAGATGCTGTCAACCATCCTCAGGACGGCAGCGCACAGCACCCCGCCTTCCCAGCACTGGCCGTTGAGCTGACGGGTGTCGATACCGCGAGACTCCAGATAGCGGAACGGCAAATGTGCAACGGTCAGCGCGGTACCCGGTTCGGTACGCGACTCGAGCGGGCGATCCATCCGAAACGCGGCAACGCCGCCGGGGCGATGAATCTGCGTTTGCCCCTCCGATGTCGCCGTCATCTCCCCCTCGTGCAAAAAGCCGAGCGAAAGGTTCGCGGCGTAATCATCAGCGAGGTATTCGTGGTCGCGACGAAAGCTAAAGCCACCACCGTTGTAGCGATACAGCGTGATTCTGCGACCCCGCCAAATCTGAATTTCATCGCCGTGAACAGCGGAATGCCCACCCCAGAGCCTGACCTCGGCCATCGCGTGCAACTCGTCGAACCCTGAGCGGCTCGCCACACGCTGGTCTTGACTCCTCATACAAACACCTCTCCCGTTGGTGCTGCAACAACGCCGTCGACGTTGCCGTCAGGGCAACGACAACGACAACATCGCACGCATTCGGGTGTGTGCGACGAGCATTTGTTGTTCCCCCAGGTACGACCACTATCCAGTCTATCCCGCGCCTCTGACATCCACAGTCGATTTGATATCGAAAGCGGAACACTTCGCGGTTTTGCACCCAGTATGCAGATGCTTGGCAGGAGGGATCGTGGCGAGTGGAGGCCGGCTGCAGAGGAGCGGAACCACCGGTGCGGCTGCGACACTGGTGCCCCTGCGACAATGGTGGGGTGACTACGTCCCCTCACCCCTCAGCTCGCACGATTTCACTGTCGTTTCTTACCGACCTGATTTTGGTCGTGCTGTTTGCCGCGCTCGGCCGCGCTTCGCACAACAGCGAGCCGTTCGGCATCGGCCTGATCGGCACCGCGTGGCCGTTCGTTGTCGCGCTCATGATCGCGTGGGCGGCAAGCTTCGTGCTACGAAAGCCCACCGCCGTGGTTCCGACGGGTCTCATCATTTGGGTTGTGACGGTCGCTGGTGGTCTCGGTATTCGCGTGCTCGCCGGCGACACGGCCGCGGTGCCGTTCATCATCGTGGCGACGATCACACTCGCCGTTTTCTTGCTCGGCTGGCGCCTGATCGCGATGCTCGTCACCAAGAAGCGCCGCGCTTAACACCAGCACCCCAGACAGCGAAAACCGGCCCGATGCGAAAAGCACCGGGCCGGTTTGCGTTACGGCATTACAAGAAGGCGTCGGTGAGGTGGTTGGCCGTACCGAAGCGGTGCGCGGTGACCGACACCGCCTGCTCCTGCACGAATGGCAGCATTTCGATGCGACCGGCCTCCGTGACGGCACCCGCGTAGATCGCAAGATCCGGCGTACCGTTCGTTGCCTCCGCAAGCAGCTTGGTGGTTCCGCCGATCAAACGCACCCGCATACCCATGCGGTCGTGCGGCAGTGCGCCGATGCGAGCGGCGAACGCGGCATCGTCTTCAACAGTGACCACACCAGCACCAGCGGCCTCAGCCAAGTGGCCAGGCACGGCAACCGCGCTCGACACCGTCACGGTCGCACCGGCACGCTTCGCAGCACCGAGCACGCGCACGAGCGACACGAGCGGCTCGCCCTCCGAAAGCCGCACGTGCACGTGGCGCGGGCGGTAGCGGAACACGTTGCGCTCAGCAGTCAGGCCCGAGCGGTCGATTGCCGCACCAAACTCCTGCGCGAAGGCCGCAGCGTCACTCGCGAATGCGCGGGCCAGCATGGCCTTCTCCGCCGCCGTGCCACTGAAGGCACCTTCGAGTGGCGAGATCGTTGCTGCCGGTGCGATCGTGGCTTGCGCCGGAGACCACGTGCCGAGGCCGATCAGGTAGTTCGGGCCACCGGCCTTGGTTCCGGCACCAACGGCCGACTTCTTCCAGCCACCGAACGGCTGACGCTGCACGATAGCGCCCGTGGTACCGCGGTTGACGTAGAGGTTTCCGGCCTCAATGTGCGTGAGCCACTGGTTGATTTCGGCGGCGTCGAGCGAGTGCAAGCCCGACGTTAGACCGTAGTCAATGTCGTTCACGATCGCGATGGCCTCGTCGAGCGTCTTCGCGGTCATGATGCCGAGAATCGGGCCGAAGTACTCCACGCGGTGGTACTCGCTGCCGCGCTGTACGCCGTCGCGCACGCCCGGGCTCCACAGCTTCGCGCTGTCGTCGAGCTGGCGCGGCTCAATCAGCCACGACTGGCCAGACTCGATGGTCGTGAGCGCGGTCTTGAGCTTGCCGCGTGCCGGCTCAATGATCGGCCCCATTTGGGTCGTCGCGTCGGTCGGGTAGCCCACAGCGAGCGAACTGACGGCATCAAGCAGCTGGTTCCGGAACCGCGGAGAAGAAGCGACGGAACCAACGAGCACGACGAGCGAGGCTGCCGAGCACTTTTGCCCGGCGTGGCCGAACGCGGAGGCGACGACGTCTTTCACCGCGAGGTCAAGGTCGGCGCTGGGCGTCACGATGATCGCGTTCTTGCCGCTCGTCTCGGCGAGCAGCGGGAGATCCTTCCGGAACGAGCGGAACAGTTCGGCGGTCTCGTAGCCGCCGGTGAGGATGACGCGCTCGACCGACGGGTGCGAAATGAGGCGCTCACCGAGGGCGTTGTCGGCAAGTTGCACGAACGACAGCACGTCACGCGGCACACCGGCCTCCCACAGCGCCTCGACCATGACCGCGCCGGAGCGACGAGCCTGACGGGACGGTTTGATGATGACGGGCGAGCCTGCCGCGAGCGCGGCGAGGGTGGAACCGGCAGGAATCGCGACCGGGAAGTTCCACGGCGGAACCACGACGGTCAGCTTGACCGGGGCGTAGGTGGCACCGTCGACGGTGTCGAGCTCCTTGGCGAGTTCGGCGTAGTAGTGCGCGAAGTCGATCGCCTCAGAGACCTCGGGGTCAGACTGATCGAGGGTCTTGCCCGCTTCAGCAGCAGCGACCTCCATGAGCTCGGCGCGACGTGCTTCGAGGGCGTCACCGGCGCGGTGCAGAATCGCGGCGCGTTGCGCACCGCTCATCGCGCCCCACGTGGTTCCGGCAGCAACCGTCGCATCGATGACGGCGTCGAGCTCAGCCTCGGTGGCGAGCACGGATGCGTCGACCGTTGCCTGGCCGAGCGTGCTGGTTTGAGCCTTCGAGAGAATCTCACGACCCCACCCGCGGTTGGGCGCAACGGCGGGGTCGGTGTCTGGCGTGTTTTCGAAGCGGTCGGTCGGGGCTTCAGTCGCGGGCTGCGTGCGATCTTGCACGCGGTGCGCGGCCGGAACCGCCGTGTCGAGGTCTGCGAGCGATGCGAGGAAGCGCTGCTTCTCACGCTCGAACAGCTCAGCGCTCTCGCTGAGCTCGAAGACGGCCGACATGAAGTTGTCGCTGCTCGCGCCCTCTTCGAGGCGGCGAATGAGGTAGGCGATCGCGACGTCGAACTCCTGCGGGTGCACGACCGGGGTGTACAGCAGCAGCTCACCAACGTCGCGCTTGACGGCTTCGGCCTGGCTCTGCGCCATGCCGAGCAGCATTTCGATGTCGATGCCGTCGGTCACGCTGCGCTGCTTGGCGAGCAGCCACGAGAAAGCGATGTCGAACAGATTGTGCCCGGCGACGCCGATCTTGACGTTCTGAATGCGCTCGGGGTCAAGCGAGTATTCGAGCACGCGCTTGTAGTTCGTGTCGGAGTCTTGCTTCGTGTGCCACGTCGCGACCGGCCAGCCGTGCAGCGACGCGTCAACGTGTTCCATAGGCAGGTTGGCACCCTTCACGACGCGCACCTTGATCGCGGCACCGCCGTTCGCGCGGCGAACAGCCGACCACTCCTGCAGGCGCATCATCGCCGACAGCGCGTCGGGCAGGTACGCCTGCAACACGATGCCGGCCTCGAGGTTTGTGAACTGCGGCTTGTCGAGCAGCTTCGTGAAGACCGCGATCGTGAGGTCGAGGTCTTTGTACTCTTCCATGTCGAGGTTGATGAACTTCGCGGGCTTCGCTGCGGCGGCGCGCTCGAACAGCGGCGTGAGGCTCTCGACGACGTGCTCAACGTCTTCGTCGAACGCCCACGGCGAGTGTGGGCTCACGGTCGATGACACCTTGATCGACACGTAGTCGACGTCGTCGCGCTCAACGAGAGCAATGGTTCCGTCCAGGCGACGGTTCGCTTCTTTCGAGCCGAGCACTGCTTCACCGAGCAGGTTCATGTTGAGGCGAATGCCGGGCCTTTTGATGTGCGCAATCGCGGTGCCGAGCTTCGCATCGGTCGCGTCAACGATGAGGTGGCCCACCATTTTGCGCAGCACGCCGCGGGCGATCGGAACCACGACACCGGGCAGAATGGGCGCGGCAACGCCGCCGAGACGGACGGCTGCGCGTAGTGGCCAGGGCAAGAACGCGGGCACCTGCGGGGCAATGCGGCGGAGGTTGTGGGCGGCGACCTTGAGGTCTTCGGGGCGCACGACACCGTCGACGAAGCCGACCGTGAAGTCGAGGCCGTTAGGGTCTTTCAGCACGCCGGCGAGGCGCTGACCCGAGACGTCGGGCGGAATCGAGGCGGCCGTTTCGAGCCAGCGGTGCACGAGCGCGATGGCGTCGTTTGCGAGCGCATCACGGTCGGTGGCGGAGAGTCCGGTTGATCCGGAGTGTGCCGGGTGGGCAACAGCAGTCATGTCATTCCTCGTGGGTGGCATTGGGTCGTCATTTCTGAGTATGGGCACTCCAACGCATAAGCAAAAGCGACGAAAACTAACTATTAATGGTTAGCTGTAATTACGTATTTGCGGGAGGTCACGATGCTGGATGTGCGCCGGTTGCGGTTGCTGCGTGAAGTGCAGGTGCGCGGAACCATTGCTGCGGCTGCTGAGGCGCTCAACTTCACGCCGTCGGCCGTGTCGCAGCAGCTGAGTTTGCTCGAGCAAGAGACCGGCGTTGAACTGTTGCGCCGCGTGGGCCGCCGGGTGCAGCTCACGCCGCAGGCGGAGATTCTGGCCCGTCACACCGAAGATCTTCTCGCCACGTTGGAGCGCGCCGAAGCCGACCTGTCGTCATCGCTCACGACGGTGTCGGGCACCGTGCGTATGGCCGTGTTTCAGTCGGCGATGCTCGCGCTGCTCCCTCGCACCCTCACTCGCATGCACGACACCCACCCCGACGTGCGCATTGAAATGACGCAGCACGAGCCCGAGACGGCGCTCGCCGACACGTGGGCGCGCGACTTCGACCTCGTGGTCGCCGAGCAGTATCCGGTGCACGCGGCGGCGTGGCACCCGGGCCTTGACCGACGTGAACTGCTGCGTGACGCGATTCGCCTGGCCGTGCCACCCGGCGCAAGTGCCTTCGGAACCATTGCCTCCCTCGCAGACGCAGCTGAGGTTCCGTGGGTCATGGAACCTCGGGGCGCAGCCAGCCGCCACTTCGCCGAGCAGGCCTGCCGCAGCGCGGGGTTCGAGCCCGATGTGCGGTACCAGACGGCCGACCTGCAGGCGCAGATCCGCCTCATTCGCTCGGGTAATGCGGTGGCGTTTATTCCGGATCTGCAGTGGGCAGGCGAGAGCCCGACGTGCACGCTCGTGAGGCTGCCGGCGGAACCACGGCGCACGATTTTCACGTCGACGCGCGAGTCGAGTGCGGGGCGTGGGGCGATCGTGGCGCTGCGTGAAACGCTCGAGACGGTGGCTCGGGAGCACGTGCCGGCGGCGTGATGTCGTTGGATGTTGCGGTGAATTAACCCTTGCCGCGCAGGCGCGGGCGCGGGCGGGAGTTAACTACGTCAATCGGCGCCGCAGCCGCACACCGTGCTGACCACTGGATGGGACGCCGCAAGAATCCGGATTTTTTCTGTTTTGTGACGCTTGGCAGGAACTTCTTCTCGCTTCGCGTGAAATTGCCCTGCCGAATTGTGGTTTCGGCCCTTATGGTGATTCTCACGCGCTCAACAGCGCTGGCTCGGTGCCCGGTCGAACTGACCGCTCACCCGCCGATGGGGCTCACTCTTCTCGTCGGTGAACCTGACGAGACATCTGCCGTCTGGGTTCAACCTCTCTCTGCCGCCGTGCGCGACATTCTTCTGGCATTGCGCCAAGCCCCAAAGGATTCCGACGTGACCATCATCGACCCCACCCGCACCACAACTCCCGCCGAACAATTGACGATCGACGCTCTGGCGTACCACGAGCACCCGCGCCCCGGAAAGCTCGCCGTCACGCTCACGAAGCCCGCCGAAAACGCTCGTGACCTGACGCTCGCGTACAGCCCCGGCGTGGCAGCACCGGTGCGTGCCATCGCGGACGACCTCGACGACGCGTACCGCTACACGAACAAGGGCAACCTGGTCGCCGTCATCAGCAACGGCACCGCCATTCTCGGGCTGGGTGCGCTGGGCGGTCTCGCGAGCAAGCCGGTGATGGAGGGCAAGGCTCTGCTCTTCCGTCACTTCGCCGGCGTCGACGCGATCGACATTGAAACCGAAGAGCGCGACATCGACAAGTTCGTCGATGCGATCGCCGCGATCTCGCCGACGTTCGGTGGCATCAACCTGGAAGACATCGCCGCACCCGATTGCTTCGAAATTGAGCGCCGGCTGATCGAGCGGTGCAACATTCCGGTGTTCCACGATGACCAGCACGGAACCGCGGTGATCGCGGTCGCCGGGCTGCTGAATGCGATCGACATTCAGGGCAAGGACATGGCCGACGTGCAGATCGTGTGCGCGGGTGCTGGTGCCGCTGGCATCGCGACGTTCCGCCTACTGCGGTCAGTCGGCTTCCCGGCCGATAACCTGACCCTCGTCGACAGCCAGGGCGTCGTGCACACCGGACGCACCGACCTCAACGAATTCAAGCGTGAGTTTGCCCGCGCCACCGAGCACCGCACGCTCGCCGATGCGATCAACGGCGCCGACATTTTCCTGGGTGTTTCTGGGCCGGGAGTTCTCACCGAAGACATGCTGCGCTCAATGGCTGACCGTCCGATCGTTTTCGCGATGGCCAACCCTGACCCGGAGATTCTGCCGAGCGTCGCCAAGGCTGTGCGCTCTGACGTCATCATTGCGACCGGCCGTAGCGACTTCCCCAACCAGGTGAACAACGTGCTGGGCTTTCCGTTTATCTTCCGCGGCGCACTGGACGTGCGCGCGTCGACGATCACGGAGTCGATGAAGGTTGCCGCGGTGCTCGCGCTGCGCGACCTCGCCCGCCAGCCCGTACCCGCCGAGGTCGAGGCCGCATACGAGGGTGAGCACTTTGAGTTTGGCCCGGAGTACATCCTGCCGAAGCCCGTCGACCCGCGTCTGCTCGGTGCGATCTCGGCAGCGGTGGCGCAGGCAGCTGTCGACTGCGGCGTCGCACGTCGCCCCTACCCCGCCCACTACCCGCTGACGTCAACCGACGACATCCGCTTCGGGTAGTGGTTCAAGCGAAACGCCCTGACATTTCGAACATGTCAGGGCGTTTCACCGTGGGGTCGTACTACAGCTCCACCGGCGGCGCCGGTTCGGTGTCTTCGACCTCGGGGTGGCGGGCGAGGTTCACGATGCCGGCGGCGAGACCGCCCCAGACCGTGACCATCGCGACGATCATCATGATGGTGGCTTCGGTGCTCATCGCTGGGCTCCCTTCTGTACGCGAACCGACCCGGTTTCGGTGTCGGGCTCGTACGCTTCGTCCACAAGGAATTCGTCGTAGCCCGGGTCGTCTTTCGCGTGCGACTTGTTACTCCACGGCAGCAGTGAGAGCAGCACTCCGCCAACAACGAGCAGGGCGACCATGCCCCAGCCGAAGACTCCCAGCAGCCATCCCGGATAGCCGCCATATGGTTCCGCCAGCTTCGTCTGGAACTCGCTGAACAGCAGGTAGCCGAGAATCAGCGGCGCGAGCATCGACACCAGCAGGCGCCAGATCATGCCGATGCGCAAGCTCGAGCGGCGGTTGAGGTGCTCCTGCAGCGTCGGCAGTTTGAACAGCACCCACGACACCACGACCACAGTCACGAACGCGACGGCCATGATGCCGAACGAGTTCACGAACGCGTCGGTCGTATCGAGCACGACGAGCGCACTCGTTGTCGAGAACAACGCCATCGAGATGATCGCGAACGGAATCGACACCACGAGCGTCGTGTTCAAGCGACGCCAGCCGAGCTTGTCTTGCAGCGCCGAGACGATGACTTCGAGAATCGAGATCATCGACGTGATGCCTGCGAAGACGAGGGCTCCGAAGAACAGCACGCCGATGATGGACCCACCGGTTGCTTGCGAGACGATCGTCGGGAAGGCGACGAAGGCGAGTCCGATACCGCTGGTCGCAACGCCTGCGACGTCGGTTTGCGCGGCTTGTGCCATGAAACCGAGAGCCGCGAACACACCGATGCCGGCGAGGATTTCAAACGACGAGTTGGCGAATGCGACAACAAGGCCGGAACCAGTGAGGTCGGTCTTGCGCTTCAGGTACGACGAGTAGGTCACCATGATGCCGAACGCGACAGACAGCGAGAAGAAGATGTGTCCGTAGGCGCTCGCCCACACGGCCGGGTTCGCGAGGGCGTCCCAGTTGGGTGCGAAGAAGGCGTCGAGGCCATCGAGCGCGCCGGGCAAGAACAGCGCCTGCACCACGAGAATCACAAACATCACCGTCAGCAACGGCATCAGAATCATGTTCGCGGCACCGATGCCACGCTTCACGCCGAGTGCCATAATGACGATCACGACAAACCAGACGACGCCGAGCGGAACCCCGACTTGCGGCACGAAGGTTCCGGAGAGTCCGTCGGCGGGGTCACCCATCTGCAGGAAGTCGGTGAAGAAGAAGTCGTTCTCGTTACCCGCGCCCCACGTGAGCCGTGCGGAGAACCACGTGTACATCGCCGCCCACGCCACGATGACGGCGTAGTAGACGGCAATCACGACACAGATCAGTACTTGCCACCAGCCCAATGGTTCCGCCGCCCTATGCATGCGCCGGAAGGCGAGGGGTGCGGAACCACGAAAGCGGTGTCCGATGGCGTAGTCGAGGAAGAGGAGCGGAATACCCGCGGTTAGCAGTGCGCACAGGTACGGAATGAGGAAAGCGCCACCGCCGCCCTCATAGGCGACGTAAGGGAAGCGCCAGATATTTCCGAGACCGACGGCAGAACCGATCGCGGCGAGAATGAACACGTATTTCGGCAAATTATGCCTACACACCGTCACCCATCCTGCAGAACGGTCACGCACTCCGCTCGCGGCACTTTGCTTGCCACACACACACGCACTGACATACTCGAGAGCACACCACCGTTGATGGGATGTCTTCCATGACCGAGCGCATCAATCCGCTCATGCCTGCCGGATACGACATTGTGTGGTCGGTGATCGCGCTCGCCGCGCTCGTGCTGTTGGTGGTCGCGCTGGTCTCGCTCGGCCGCGACAAGTCGCTGACTCCCGGTCAAACACTGGTGTGGATTCTCGTCGCGCTCCTCCTTCCCGTCGTTGGCCCCGCCGCGTGGCTTATCGCCGGGCGGCGCCCCGCACCGAAACCCGCCGACTAGTGAAGGTGTGTCCTGACCATGAGTAAGACGTGCGATAGCTGCCGAAAGTCAATCCGCGGTGCGGGAAACCAGACGTCTACACGCACGCTGTGTGACACGTGCTTTGCGAGCTTCCAAGGTGTCGCCGCTGGCGCACTCTCCAGTGAATTCGATGCAGGGCAGACGATCGCGAAGGCAGGTTGGTTCGAACGCCTCCGAAACCGTCGTAAATCTTAGTTCCGCTCGCCTGTCATACGTAGACTGTGACGACCATGATGCCCAATGAAGAAAGTGTCATCATCCGGCCCATCTCCCCAGAAGATGCGGGCGAAGTGCTGACGTTGCAACGGGCAGCGTTCGTTTCTGAGGCACAAATCTACGGTGCTCCCAACACGGCGCCGCTCGTTCAAACGCTCGACCAGCTCGACGCAGAGCTGGTGGACGCGCTCGGTTTCGTCGCCGTCGTGAGTGGCCGGATCGTCGGCGCTATTCGAGCACGTGAGCGAGACGATGAGCTACTCATCGGCCGCATCGCCGTTGCACCCGACCAGCAGGGGGCGGGCATCGGTCCGCGATTGCTGGCGGCGCTGGAAGAAAGCACGACGTGTTCGGTGGCTGAATTGTTCACCGGTAGCCTCAGCAAAGCAAATATTGAGCTGTACTCTTCGTTGGGGTACCGCGAGAGCGAGCGGGTGGAGCAGGGTGACGGAACCGCGCAAATATTCATGCGCAAGATGCTCACGACCCCGAGGGGTTAGGCTCCTCGCTTTTCGTTTAGGCGGGCGATCTCATCCTCAAGTTCGAGGATGATTTCGATGCCGGCCATGTTAACCCCCTGTGCGCGAAGGGCACTTGCACGTGCGAGCCGCGTGAGGTCATCGTCGCTGTATCTGCGTGTTCCACCCCCACTGCGGGAGGGCTGAAGCACACCTTTCGCTTCGTAGAGACGCAACGTTGCGATCGGCATTTCGGCGAGCGTTGCGGCCACGGCGATGCCGTAAAGCGGAATTTCAGAACGTTTCATCATGTCACTTTCAAGCGGCTTGCATTTTGAACCGTCTCGGTTTATAAAATCTACACCAGCATGTACAGATTTTCTGCAGCTGGAGTTGATAATCCATTCCGAGAAAGGACATGACCATGGCAATGACATTTGACCCCTTCTCCCAATTGGACCGACTGACCGCGTCGGTGATCGACGCTGTTCGTTCCCCACGGCACATGCCTGTGGACCTCTTTCGAGAAGGAGATCACTACGTGCTAAATGCGGATCTGCCCGGAGTTGACCCTGGCTCGATCGATGTCGATATCGACGGTTCGCAGCTGTCGATCAGAGCGCAGCGCACGGCTGACTCGCGCGATGGTGTGCGCTGGCTCGCCCGCGAACGGGGTGAGGGCTCATATTTGCGACAGTTCACCCTCGGCGACGGGATCGACGTTGAGAACATCAGCGCCTCGTATGAAGCAGGAGTCCTCTCCGTGCACATCCCGGTGAGCGAGAAGGCGAAGCCGCGAAAGATCGCGGTCACCTCGGCACCCAACCAACAGTCAATCTCCGCCTAATCCTCGGGGGCTGGAATGTGCTCACATTCCAGCCCCCGATTGTTGCGGAAAGCACCAACTGTGGGAGCGGTGGATGCTCACGGGAGATCACGGTGAAACCCCCAGCCGGGCAGACGCCCGAAGCGCTAGCCGAAGAGCTCGGGGCAACGCCGCAATTGTCGATACCTGGGTCATTCTTGGACCCGCGCACAGTCTGGGTATCCGCCAGGCCCGGCGACGACACACTCGTGCTGATCGCCGACTACACGTCGTCGGAGTGGGTTCCGTAGCGCTACAGCCGCCGGCGCCTTGCGCGTGCGCCGAAGCGATCAAGGACTGCCAGCACGTCCGGGGAGTGCCAGATACGGTTGCGCTTGAAGTTGTTCGTCTGCACGAGTACGCCGGCGTCGACGTAGCGACCGATCGCGGTACTGGCTGAGACGAGGGAGACACCGAGTTCATCCGCGACCATCTGAACGGTGACTACCGGTTGCTGCAGCAGGAACGTGCGCAGCGACGCACCGGCGGAGCCGCGGCGCGATGGGACAACACTCTCCCAGCGTGCGGAGACTTCCTGCAGCTCGGCGACGAGCGTGCGACCGTTGTTGATTCCCGCGAACACGGCGTCGACGAATACCAGCACGATCGCGTCGGCATCGCCCTGACGGTACCGTCCGAGCGCGTGGAAGTACCGCTCGGTATCGCTGAGTAACCCGGCTGAGACAGGCACGGTGACGTTGCGAGTGAGACCGCCTCGGCGCAGCATGCTGTGGAGCAGGGCGCGTCCGGTGCGGCCGTTGCCGTCAGGGAAGGGGTGGATCGTTTCGAACTGGGCGTGCGCGAGAGCTGCGTGCGCGAGAACGGGCACGTCCGTGCGGGCGCAGAACTGCACCAGGTCAGCCATGAGGGCAGGGATTCGATCATGGTGCGGAGGCACGAACAAGGCGTTGTGTGGCGAGATAGAGCCACCGCCAACCCAGACCTGCTCCTGACGGAACCTACCCGTGTGCTCTGGCGCACTCTCCGTCAGCAACGCTTGCTGCATTGCGATGATCGCGTCTTCGTTGATGCTGCCGGACAGCGCCAGCGCAGCGGTCATGGCGCGAACGTTCGCGACCACAAGGCGGGCGTTTCCTGACGTGCCCGCATTGATTTCAGCGAGGGCTACCTGCTTGGCGCTCGAGGTGAGGTTCTCGACCTCAGAACTTGATGCCGACTCCGAGCGGAGCAGTATGGACGCGAAAGGCGCCGTGACGGCGCCGAGCCCGGTGTCAAAGCGCGCGAGCTCCGCGCTGGCATCGTCGGCCGCAGTCAGCGCCTCGGCGCCGAGTCGCACATCGACTTCCGCGATCAGCGGGGGAACAGCGGCCTGGTAGTCACCCCGCGCGGTGAGCATTTGGCGACGGGAAGTGGCGACACTCTCGTCGCGCACCCACTGTCGAGGCTCAGTTGCGATCGCCGGCCAGACCGGCTGCGCAACTTCACCATTCCGAGACATGGGTGAATCTTATCAAATGTTAGTTACATAACCTTTAATATGCGGTCATCGAGCTTAATGTTCACGTCTGCGCCCCTCTTCGCCTCGAGCGACGCAAACGGAGCAAGCGCTTAACAGGTTCGAGTGCAGTCGACACCGTAGCCTTACGTCGTGAAGAAACGGCCGAGAAGAAGTTCAACGCCGCACTCAGGTCGAGTCGATGACCTGGTGGCCATCCAGCTGCTCCTTCAACGGTTCGCAGCATACGCCGACACGGCGACGGACAACGAGGCGTATCTCGCCCTGGTGACCGACGACGCCGAGTTCAGCTACGCCCCCGTACCCTCAATCGAATGGCAGGGAGAGACCCATACGTGTCGCGACGCGATTCGGCAGGGAGTGCAAGAATGCACCACGGCGCCCCACAGAATGAAGAAAACCCCTGTTCTACCAGGGGTTTTCTGTGGCGGTGACGGTGGGATTTGAACCCACGGTAGGGGTGAACCTACACAACATTTCGAGTGTTGCACCTTCGGCCGCTCGGACACGTCACCGCGGACTAGCTTACGACACAGCGGCCCTCACTCAAAACTGAGCCCCCTCCGCCTGCAACCCGGGCGCGTCGCGGCATGCGAGAACAACAACCAAGCGCCCAGAAACCCCCGAAAAGACAAGCCAGAACTACCGAAAGTAAACAGCCACCGGGTAGTCGCCATCCCGTAAAACCTGCATCGGGGTTCCGAAGATGTCCTCCAGCACGTCCGGCCGCATGATTTCATCGGGCGTTCCCACGTGCGTCACTTCGCCACCCGACAGCGCGACAATGCGGTCGGCGTACGCGGCGGCGAAGTTGATGTCGTGCAGCACGATGATCACGGTCTTACCGAGTTCATCCGCTGCGCGGCGCAGCTGCCGCATCATCGCGACGGCGTGCTTCATGTCGAGGTTGTTGAGCGGCTCATCCAGCAGCACGTATTCGGTGTCTTGCGCGAGCACCATCGCGACATACGCGCGCTGGCGCTGGCCGCCCGAGAGCTCGTCGACGAAGCGCTCCTGCAGATCGCCCAGGTTCAAAAACTCGAGAGCCTGGTCGATCGCCACGTTGTCTTCGGCGGTCAGGCGCCCCTGCGAATACGGAAACCGCCCGAATCCCACGAGCTGACGCACCGTGAGACGTGTGATGAAGTGGTTCTCCTGCCGCAAAATCGACAGCACGGTCGCGAGCTTCTTGCTCGCCGTCTTCGCGACGTCGAGGCCTCCGACTGTGACGGAACCACGGCTCGCGTCGCCGAGGCGACCAGCGATGGTCAGCAGGGTCGATTTACCAGCACCGTTCGGCCCGACGAGTGCCGTCACGCCGCCAGCCGGAATATCGAGGGTGACGGAGCCCAGCACCTGCTGGTCTCCGTACGACTTGGCGACGTCGGTGAAAGTAATCACAGCGACCCCTTTCGCAGCAAAAGAATGACGAACACAATGCCGCCAACAAACTCGATGATGACCGTCACCAACCCCGCGGCGCGGAAGATGTGGTGCAGCACAAAGTACGACCCCAGCAGCGTCACAATGCCGAGCAACATGGCGAACGGCATCACGTGTCGGTGCTGTTGCGAACCCGCCAGCTGATACGCGAGCGTCGCAACGATAAAGCCGAAGAACGTCATAGGGCCGACGAGCGACGTCGAAATCGAGATCAGCACGGCCACCAGAATCAGCGTCGTCAGCACCTCACGCTTGTACGCGAGCCCGAGGTTGATCGACGTTTCGCGCCCGAGCGCGAGCACGTCGAGACGGTGGCGCTTCTTAAACACAAAGAACAGCGCCGCCGCCAGCACCGTGAACCCGACGGGCAGGTACTCCGGGTTCGAGTTGGCGATGCTGCCGAACAGGCGCGCAGACAGAATGTCGAAGTCGGCCGGAACGAGCATGCGCTGCATGAAGGCAGAGAGCGTTCCGAAGCCGGCTCCGATTACGAGACCCACGAGCAGCGTGATGTGCAGGTTGCCGAATTTGCCGCCGAACAGCCAGCCGTACAGCACCGTCGCAAATGCCACCATGATCGCGCTCTGCACGAGCACCTTGCCGACACCGTCGGTCGCGTTCAGCGTCTCGACGCCGAAGAAGAACACCATCGCGGTCTGAATCACCACGTACAGCGATTCGAACCCCATGATCGACGGCGTGAGAATGCGGTTGCCGGTTGCAGTATGAAACAGCACTACGGCGACGGCCTGACAGCACGCGACCAGCACGATCGTGACAACCGTGGTCGCACGCATCTCAACAATTTTGTAGAAGCCGGGGGTGAATGGTTCCACCGTGATATTCCATGTCAGCACCAGCACCGCGACGACACCCGCCACGACAGCGAGCACCGAAATGCGCTTCGCCCAGCGCCGGGTCTCAGCGTCCATCACACGGCGCGTGCGAGGCGCTCCCCCGGCCAACGAAACCTCAGCCACGGCGACGCATCCTCAACAGCATGGCGATGAACGCGACCGCGCCCACGATGCCCAAAATCATCGACACCGGAATGTCGAACGGAAAACGAATCAGACGCCCGATGATGTCGCACACCAAGATCAGCGCCGAGCCGGTGATGCAGACCCACGCGACATTCGAGCGCAGGTTGTCTCCACGAACCATCGACACAAGATTTGGAACCACGAGGCCGAGGAAGGGGAGAAAGCCGACAACGACGGTGGTGACGCCGGAGGCAATGGCGACGAGCGCCGTTCCGATGAACACGATGCGCTCGTACGAGAGGCCGACCGACGTGGCGACGTCTTTGCCGAGACCGGCGACGGTGAAGCGGTCGGCGGCGATCCAAATGATGATGACGATGATCGCGACGATCCACAGCGACTCGTAGCGGCCACGCACGACCGCACTAAACGAGCCCATGAACCACGTGCCGAGCATCTGCAGCAGATTCGTGGCGGTGGCGATGTAGGCGGTGAGCGCCGAGATAACGGCACCCAGCATCATGCCCACGAGCGGAACGATGAGTGACGAGCGTAGGCTGATGCGGCGCAGCACCGCGAGGAAGATCATGGTGCCGATGAACGCAAACAGGCTCGCGACAAACATGCGGCCCGGAATCCCGATTTGCGGCGCAATGATCGTGATGACGAGCAATCCGAGCGATGCCCACTCGGTGGTTCCGATCGTTGTCGGCTCGACAAACCGGTTCTGCGTCAGTAACTGCATCATGAGACCCGCGACACTCATCGCGCACGCCGCGAGGATCAGCGACAGGGTGCGCGGCACACGCGTGATGAAGAACAGTTCGCTGCCGAACTCGTCTTGCGACAGGTCATACGCGCCGACGCTCAGCGATACGGCCGCGAGCGCTAAGACGCCGAGAACTCCAAGCATCATTGGCAGCCACGAAGGCACGCGCAGACGCGTCGGAGTGGGAGAAAGTGTGGTGCTCATGACAGACCGAAGCGCCGGCTGGGCGGAGAGAGCCACCCGACCGGCGCTGTCGTATTACTTCGCGTCGGCGAATGCCTCCGCAACCGCGGCGTACAGGTCGGTGTAAGCCTGAATGCCCTCGGTGAGGTAGAAGTTGGCGTCGAGGTAGACGATCTGGCCCTTGGCGACCGCCGGCACGTTCTTCAGCGCTTCGGAACCCTCGATGAGCTCCTTGGCCGCGATGTAGCCGTCTTCCTGGAAAGCACCGTCGCGGTCAAGAACGATGAGCCACTCGGGGTTTGCCGCGGCGATGGCCTCGACCGAGATTTCGTCACCGGTGTGGTCGGTCGAGCCTTCAGCATCGATAGCCGGAACCAAGCCGAGCGTTTCGAACAGCGAGCCCACACCGCGACCCTCGCCGGGTGCTGCGTAGTTGATCTTGCCGCCCGACGTGATGAGGCCGGTGACCGTCGCGGTGCCGTCGTAGTTCGCCTTGGCGTCAGCAACAGCCGTCTCGAGAGCCTTGACAAGAGCCGTGGCGTCATCTTCACGGTTGAAGACCTGGCCGAGTAGTTCAGTTTCACGTACGAGTTCAGCGATGTGTGTTTCACCCTCACGCGGCGTCAACTCGATCGTCGTGGCGAGCTCTTTCAGCGCGTCGTAGTGGCTCGCAAAGCGGTGACCGCCGATGATCAGGTCGGGGGCAGCGGCAACGACGTTTTCGAAGTTGGGCTCGCGGTGGTTGCCGATGTCGAGCACGTTCTCGTCGTCGGTGTACTCGGGCCAGACCGTACCCATAACGCCCTTGGGTGCGGCGGCGAGCGTGATGTCCCAGTCAGACAGTGTCTGCATCACGGTGTTGTCGAGTGCGACGACAGACTTCGGCGCAACCGGCACCGTGATCTCACCGTGGTTGTCGGTAATGGTGACCTCGGTCGGCGCCTGCGTTTTCGACTCTTCCGGAGCAGCTTCACTGGCCGGAGTCGTTGCGCAACCTGCGAGCAGGGCGAGCGATGCGATGGCAACACCGAACGCAGATGCGCGTCGGATCGAGGGGCGTCCAGACACGAGAGAACTCCAGTCAGTTTGAGGGTGTGCGACGAACGCCGCACTTCAAACATAGGTAAGCCTTACCTGAGTTGCAAACTTCGTCAGATGATTTGTAACGAAATCAGCACCACGTGGTTCCGGAACCATGACTGGCAGGAACTGGAAAACGCCCGGATGCGACGCGAAACGTTTCGCGCCACGCCCGGGCGTTCTGTTGAGACGAAATCTCAGAAATTGTTACGCGTCGGTACCCCAAGGAGAGGCAACCACGGCGTGAATAGCGAGCAGACCCGCCGTCTCATCGGCCGGCGCACGGCCGATGCCACACTCGGTTGCAATGCCGAAAGCCGGGGCGAACGGCTTTGCGGCTTCAATGCGACGCGTGGTTCCGTCGGCGCCATCCTGGCGGTGCACAACACCGAGGTAGAGCTCAGTGTCAGCGCCGAGCTTGAGGCCTTCGAGCGGTGCGAAGTAGGCGGCGTCGTCGCGCTCGATCGGCACCGGCAGGTGCACCCATGTGAGCTCACGCTGCGCGGCAGCGGTGATCGCGTTCGCGAAACGTACGAGGTGACCGGTGTCAGTCGGCTCGACGAAGTGGGTCTCCCCAACGTCGCCGTAGCAAAGGTGGAGCCCCGCCTCAACACCCGCGGGAATCGCGTCGATGAGCGTGGCGAGGCGCTCGACGAGGCCGTCGAACGGGTCGCCGGGCCACCAGGCCTGCATCGTGGCGCCGTAGCCCGAAGCACTCTCGATGATGCCCATTTCGCTGGCAACGTCCCACTGAATCGCCAGATCTTCAGCCGGAATCGCGGCAGCAATCTGTTCAACTTCGCGCAGGATCGCGGCGGTGTA
Source organism: uncultured Microbacterium sp. (assembly GCA_947503655.1). GTDB lineage: Bacteria > Actinomycetota > Actinomycetes > Actinomycetales > Microbacteriaceae > Microbacterium. The sequence continues at coordinate 32,968 of CANNEP010000010.1, read as the reverse complement.
GACCGGGTCAATGGCGACGCGGTCATCACCGAAGAAGAACGAGCTGATCACGGCAAGCGGCGTCGGCAGCGACACCTGAAAGCGCACGCGATCGGCGATGACGCCCTCCTCGCGCAGGCGCACGAACTCGGCGTACGACTCGACAGCGGCAGTGGCGTAACCGAGCGCGGGCAGTTCGATCGCGGCCGCGTCGACACCGTCGCCGATGCGTAGCGGGCGGGCGTCAAGGCCCGCCGGCATCGGGATTCGCTCGCCACCGATGCGCTCGATACCCTCGGCCTGACCGAGAACGTCGGGCTGGAACATGATCCAGTGGAACCGCTTGCCGACCTCACCGTCGGGAATGCGCTTCAGGTGGCCACCCAGAACGGTCGCCGCGGTGCGGAAGGTGGTTTCGGCGTCGGGGTAGTTGACCGAGCCTACGAGCAGGGCGCCCTGAGGCTGAGACATGGCGATCTCTTTCTACTACTGAAAACAAAGCGCTTGTTCAGCGCGGTTCCATTGTCTCAGTCTGTGCCCGCTCACGACGCGCCTGTTGCAGAAGATGACCGAGAGCCTCGACCGACTCTCCCAGCGCTTTCTTGCCCGTCTTACCAACGCCGGTCGCATTCGTGAACGCGTGAATGTGACCAGGAACGACCTGCAGCGTCACCGGCACACCAGCGTTCTCCAGCGCCTTGGCATACGCGATGCCCTCGTCGCGGAGCACATCGAAGCCGGCGACGGCGACGTGGGCGGGCGCGATTCCGGAACCATCACCCAGGTCTTCGTAGAGGGGTGAGACTGCGGGGTCGGTGCGCTGGTCAGGGTTCGGAACATAGTGATCGCGATACCAGTGCATTTGCTTGCGCGTGAGGAAATACCCTTCGGCGAACTTCGCGTAGCTGGGGTGCTCTGTCGCGAGATCTGTCACCGGGAAGAACAACAGCTGGGCGTCTGGCGGGTTGTCGTCGCGCGTGAGGTTTGAGACGACGGCGGCCAGGTTGCCACCGGCACTGTCGCCTGCAACGGCCACGACTTCACCCCACTCGGGCTGCTGACGCACCCAGCGATACGCATCAATCGCATCTTCTACCGCAGCGGGGTACGGATGTTCCGGAGCCAGCCGATAGTCGACCGAGATCACAACAACCCGCAAGTGGTGGGCGATGAAACGGCACACCGCGTCGGTGGAGTCGAGGCTGCCCACCACCCAGCCGCCGCCGTGAAAGTAGGTGACGGCGCCGAGCAGAGCGTCGGTGGGTCGGTGCTGATACATGCGCGCGGGCACGGAACCATTGCGCGTGGGAATCAGGATGTCACGCACCACGTCAACGGCCGGGGCGCTTCCGAAGATGCGCGCTTCAGCGTCGATCTGGTCGCGCGCTTGCGGTAGCGGGAGATCTTCAAAGGCGCTGCCCGGCAACGCATTGAGCACACGCAACGCCATCTGCACTTCGGTGAACAACTGGTTGCCATCGATAATGCGAGGCTTACCGGCGATGAGGCGCTGGATGGGCTCGGGCAACACTCCGAGCGTACGGATCGCGCCACGCATCACGCTTTCACTGAACGTCATACTCCTCCTTGAGCACGTTCTCTGACGAGATAGCTCGACGCTATTACACATCACTGACATTGGCGTGATTCTGCCTCGTGTCGGCAATGTCGGAAGCACCACCTAGCCTGGAATCATGGCAAGTCGACGAACCACCGAGGTCTCCTTCAAATGCACCGAGTGCGGGTGGACGACCATGAAATGGGCGGGCCGCTGTGGCGAATGCCAGCAGTGGGGCACCGTCGTCGAGTTCGGCGTGCAAGCGGGTATCGCCAAGCCCAAGGTCACGGCGCTGGCGCCGTCGGCCGAGCGCGCCGCCAAGCCCATCACGCAAATCGACACAACGGAGTCGCCGCGCCGCACGAGTGGCGTGAGCGAGTTTGACCGCGTGCTGGGCGGCGGCATCGTGCCGGGTGCCGCCATCTTGCTGTCTGGCGAGCCGGGCGTCGGTAAGTCCACGTTGCTGCTCGAGGTTGCTGCCCAGTCGGCACGTGCGGGTCGACGCGTGCTTTACGCGAGCGGTGAGGAGTCACCGGCGCAGGTGCGCTTGCGGGCAGAGCGCACCGGGGCCCTGCACGACGAGCTGTACCTCGCGAGCGAAACCGACCTCGCCACGATTCTGGGCCACATCGATGAGGTGAGCCCCGAGCTCGTCATCATTGACTCGATTCAGACCGTGTCTTCTGCCCTGTCTGAGGGCGCCGCCGGGCACCCGAGCCAGGTGCGTGAAGTCGCGGCCACGCTCGTGCGCGTTGCGAAGGAGCGCGGGCTGCCGATCATCATCGTGGGCCATGTGACCAAAGACGGGCAGGTCGCCGGGCCTCGCCTGCTCGAGCACCTGGTCGACGTGGTCTGCCAGTTCGAAGGTGATCGCCAAACGTCGCTGCGCTTCATTCGTGCACTGAAAAATCGCTTTGGCCCGACCGACGATGTCGGCTGCTTCGAGATGAGCGGCGCGGGCATCGTCGAAGTGACTGATCCGTCGTCGCTGTTCTTGTCACGGGGGCTTCCCGAACCCGGAACCTGTGTGGCGATTGCGCTGGAGGGTCGCCGTGCGCTTCCGGTTGAGGTGCAGGCGCTCACTGTTGCGGCCACCGGCCCGGCCCCTCGCCGTATCGTGCACGGCGTTGATGCCGCTCGCGTCGCGATGGTGTTGGCCGTTCTCGAACGCCGTGCAGGCATTCGCACGTCGGGCTTCGATGTTTACGTTTCGACCGTGGGTGGGGTGCGCTTCACAGAGCCTGCGGCCGACCTCGCGATCGCCATTGCAGTGGCCGGGTCGGTGCTGAACACGTCGATCCCGTCTGACCTTGCGGCCATCGGCGAACTGAGTCTGGCCGGAGAGATTCGTCCGGTCACGCAGGTCGCCCAGCGCCGCGCCGAGGGTAAGCGTCTCGGCTACGACACCCTGATCGACGACCGACTGAAGACCCTGCGCGACGCGTTGGCTGAGCTCCGCTCCCGCTACCGCGCAACCCAACCCCAGGCCCCGCAGTTCTAGCGGAGCGCAGTTCAAGCGGGTGCGCGGGCCCGCCGACGCACGATCTCTCGGCTTAGATCGCGAGTGCCGCGAGAATGTCGGCCGGGTCGGCCTGCATCGGGTGCGGGCCGGCGATGTCAAAAAACACCGTCGTGATGACGCCCTCGTGGCGCGTCAAGAAGTCTTTGAGCCACAGCGGTGAGTACAGCGCGACGCCGGGCGGCAGGTTTGCGGGCTTGTTCTTCGCATCGCTGAAGATGAGTAGCGCAACGTTGCCCTCGGCATCGCGGTAGGTCCACACGTCGCCGCGGTCGAGCGGGTTATCTTTCGACGCCGGCTTCATGAGCGGCAACACGGTATTGCCATTGCGCAGCGCGAGCGCGACGGCCGCCATGTCTTGCTTCTCGAGAGCCTGCGCAAGAGCCTCTGAGCGGAACTCTTTCTTACGGTTCGAACGCGACGATGCCATACCTCCAGCGTACCGACCACACGTCACACCGGGAGAAAAGGGGCGGCCCCCTCAAAATGTTCACGGGGGATAAACATTCAGAAGGGGCCATGGCTCACCCGGAGACCGGGATATCGTCACGAGAGTTGGGGGATCGCTCGTGACGACTCTGCTAGAGGCAGCTCACCGTGTCTGCGATACGTCGGGAGCCAGCCTTAGACTATCGCTCTCCGCCGGGGTCTGCATAGGACAAAACAGCATCCACGTACTGAAGTTTTTCAATTCTTTCGCATGTTGTCGCCGCAGGAAAAGGCGCACAGGCACCTTCCTGCGTACAGAGGCCAGAAATACGCGTCAGCGAAAGTTCGCACTCAGTAGAGCATGAATTGGGCGCTGCCCTGGGATTCAAACGAGGCGATCGTCACCGTGAGGTGGTACGAGGCGCCGCCGCCACCCGCGCGCGGGCGCGTCTCGTCGGCGCACGTCGATACGGAGGAGCGGGTGCGGTCCCACACCAGCGGTGTCTGGCTCGACGCCGTCTGCCCAGCCGCGAGCGTCACAATCTGCGTCGTCGGGTTTGCCTGGCAGTCCGTCGAACGCCACCACACGTCGTTGCCGCTCGTGATCGTGAATGCCTGCACCGCGGTACCCACATCGATCGTGCAGTCACGATTCGTCTGGTTAGTTAGCGACAACGTCAACTTCGGCAACTCGTCGGCACCGTACGTGGTCTTGTCGGTTGATGCGTCAACGCGCACGTCCTGCGGCCCGCACGCGACGATCTCGGCTTCGGGCGCCTCGGTCGGCAACTCCTCGACCGGAACGTCGGGAGTGGCCTGCCCCGAAGCCTCAGCGCTCGGAGATTCGGAACCCGTGGTTCCGTCTGCCGCTGCCGTCGCCGATGGCGACGTGCTGGGTGACGAACTGCCCGACTGCTGGGGCGCCGGTGTCGCCGAACTCCATGGCTGCCAGATCAGCAACGCGATCCCGAGAATCACGACCAGCAGGCCGCCGAACACGACGAAGCGCCGGCGACGGTAAACCGCGGGCGAATGACGGCGTGAGTGTGGAGTGGACATCAGTAAAAGCGTACGACCTGGCCTACGAGAAGCCGCATCAGCACGCGGATCGCCGCGCAACTCTCATGTTCGCGCGTGAGCCCTTAAAGCTGCGACTAGAGGGCCTTGAGCATGCGCGTGTTGCCCAGTGTGTTGGGCTTCACGTGCGCGAGTTCCAAGAACTCGGCAACACCGGCGTCGGGGCTGCGCAACAGCTGGGCATAGACGTCGTCGCTCACGACCTGCTTTTCGCCGATGGACTCAAAGCCGTGACGCGTGAAGAACGGAACTTCAAAGGTGAGACAAAAGAGGCGCTTGAGCCCGAGATCACGTGCCTTAACCTCGAGGGACTCGACAAGGAGGCCGCCGATACCGCGGCGGGCCCAGTCCGCGTGCACCATTAGGGTGCGAATCTCACCGAGGCTCTTCCACATCACGTGAAGAGCACCGCAACCGATGAGCTCACCGTCGACCTCAGCGATCATGAACTCCTGCACCGATTCGTACAGGGCGACAAGCTCTTTGCCGAGCAGAACGCGCTGCTCCACCATCGGCTCGAGAAGGTCGCGAATGCCCTTCACATCAGCGGTGCGCGCGGGCCGGACGATGATTTCAGTCACGGCTCAAGTTTAGAACCTCCGCGCCGTGTAAACGCAGAACGGGCCCGACCGGAGTCGAGCCCGTTCTATGAATTTCGCGTTAAGCGACGTCACCGCCAGCGATGATGTCGGGCGTTGCCGCGATCGCAGGCGTGGCACTGGCAGCCAGTGCCACGTGCTCGCCACGCGGGCCAGTTTCGAAGGCGAACGCACCGTCTGCGAAATCAACCTTGATGTGGTCGCCCGAGTGCAGCTGACCGTGCAGGATGCGCTCGGAGAGCTGGTCTTCGACCTCACGCTGCATAGCGCGGCGAAGCGGACGCGCACCGAGTGCCGGGTCGTAACCGATCTCGATGAGGCGATCCTTGGCGGCGTTCGTCATCTCGACCGTCATGTCACGGTCCATCAGACGCTCGCTGAGGCGCTTCGTGAACAGGTCAACGATCTGACGCAGTTCTTCCTTCGACAGCTGCGGGAAGACGATGACGTCGTCAACTCGGTTGAGGAACTCGGGCTTGAAGTTGCGCTTGAGCTCTTCGTCGACCTTGCCCTTCATACGCTCGTACGTCGTCTGCGAGTTGCCCTCGATCTGGAAGCCCACGGGTGCACCGGCGATGGCCTGCGAACCGAGGTTCGTGGTCATGATGATGACGGTGTTCTTGAAGTCGATGACACGGCCCTGGCCGTCGGTCAGACGGCCCTCTTCCAGAATCTGCAAAAGCGAGTTGAAGATGTCGGGGTGCGCCTTCTCGATCTCGTCGAACAGCACAACGGAGAACGGCTTGCGGCGAACCTTTTCGGTCAGCTGGCCACCCTCTTCGAATCCGACGAATCCGGGAGGGGCACCGAACAGACGCGAAACGGTGTGCTTCTCGCTGAACTCACTCATGTCGAGCGAAATCAGGGCACCTTCGTCGTCGAACAAGAACTCTGCCAGAGCCTTCGCGAGCTCGGTCTTACCAACACCGGTCGGGCCGGCGAAGATGAACGAGCCGCTCGGGCGCTTCGGGTCTTTCAGACCCGCGCGTTGGCGACGAATCGTGCGCGACAGTGCCGCGATTGCTTCGTCCTGACCAATGACGCGCTGGTGCAGTGCCTTCTCCATGAAGACGAGACGCGAGGACTCTTCTTCGGTGAGCTTGAACACCGGAATGCCGGTCGCCTGAGCGAGAACCTCAGCGATCAGGCCCTCGTCAACAACGGCGTGCGTCGCGACGTCACCCGAACGCCACTGCTTCTCGAGGCGAAGACGCTCAGCGAGCAGACTCTTCTCCTCGTCACGCAGGGCGGCGGCCTTTTCGAAGTCTTGCTCTTCGCTCGCCTTTTCTTTGTCTTCACGAACCTTGGCGATCTTCTCGTCAAATTCGCGCAGCTCCGGCGGCGACGACAGGATCGACAGACGCAGGCGAGCGCCAGCTTCGTCGATCAGGTCGATGGCCTTGTCTGGCAGGAAGCGGTCGGCAACGTAGCGGTCAGCGAGGTTCGCGGCGGCAACGATTGCGCCGTCCGTGATCTGCACCTTGTGGTGTGCCTCGTAGCGGTCGCGCAGGCCCTTCAGAATGTTGATGGCGTGCGGGATCGACGGTTCAGCAACCTGAATCGGCTGGAAGCGACGCTCCAGAGCGGCATCCTTCTCGAAGTGCTTGCGGTACTCGTCGAGCGTCGTGGCACCAATCGTCTGGAGCTCACCACGAGCGAGCAGCGGCTTCAGAATCGAAGCAGCGTCAATCGCGCCCTCGGCAGCACCCGCACCAACGAGCGAGTGAATCTCGTCGATGAAGACGATGATGTCGCCGCGCGTGCGGATCTCCTTCGTGACCTTCTTCAGGCGCTCTTCGAAGTCACCGCGGTAGCGGGAACCAGCGATGAGCGAACCGAGGTCGAGCGAGTAAACCTGCTTGTCTTTCAGCGTCTCGGGCACTTCACCCTTAACGATGGCCTGAGCGAGCCCCTCAACGACGGCGGTCTTACCGACGCCGGGCTCACCGATCAGCACGGGGTTGTTCTTCGAGCGGCGCGACAGAATCTGCATCACGCGCTCAATTTCTTTTTCGCGACCGATGACCGGGTCGAGCTTGTTGTCGCGCGCGGCCTGCGTCAAGTTGCGACCGAACTGGTCAAGAACAGCGGAACCACCCTGCGGTGCCGACTGCGCCTGCTCGTTGCCAGCGGCAACACCAACGGGCTCCTTGCCCTGGTAGCCGCTGAGCAGCTGAATGACCTGCTGGCGCACCTTGTTGAGGTCTGCGCCGAGCTTGACGAGAACCTGAGCGGCAACGCCCTCACCCTCGCGGATGAGACCGAGCAGAATGTGCTCGGTGCCAATGTAGTTGTGGCCGAGCTGCAACGCTTCGCGCAGCGACAGCTCCAGCACCTTCTTGGCGCGCGGCGTGAACGGGATGTGACCCGTCGGCTGCTGCTGGCCGCGACCAATAATGTCTTGTACCTGCTCACGGACTGCGTCGAGCGAGATGCCGAGCGACTCCAGCGCCTTGGCTGCGACGCCCTCTCCCTCGTGGATCAGGCCGAGCAGGATGTGTTCGGTGCCGATGTAGTTGTGGTTCAGCATCTTCGCCTCTTCTTGGGCGAGCACAACTACACGACGGGCACGGTCGGTGAATCTCTCGAACATGTTCACTCCTCGGGGCGTTAACGGAATACGCCTTATGTCGAGGGTAACCACTCCGGCACACCGTTTTGCCGGTGTTCGCCGTCGGCTAACGGATCGGGAATCTTCGGCCATCACAATGCGTTACTCCTAGCGATGGTTACCTACTCAGTTCTCGATCTTGTTTCCGTTCGCACCGGGCAAACCTCCGCACAGGCGGTGGCCGCTTCGATGGCGCTCGCCACGCTCGCTGATGAGCTGGGCTACGCGCGCTATTGGTTCGCTGAGCACCACAACATGCCGGCCGTTGCTTCGACGTCACCGGCGGTATTGATCGCGGCGGCAGCGTCACGCACGCAGCGCATTCGTGTGGGCTCCGGTGGCGTCATGCTCCCGAACCACGCACCACTCATCGTCGCCGAACAGTTCGCGACGCTGGAGGCCATGGCACCGGGGCGCATCGACCTCGGTATCGGCCGAGCGCCGGGCAGCGACCCCGTCGTCACCCACCTGCTGCGCCAGTCGGGCGCGACGAGCGATGTCGACCGCTTCCCGCAGCACGTGGCTGATATCGCCGCGATCATGAGCCCCGAAGGCGCGACGATGCGGTTCACGAGCGGCGGAGAGTATGCCGTGCACGCAACGCCCAGCGCCGCGAGCTCCCCCGAGATCTGGCTTCTGGGTTCCAGTGACTACTCCGCGATGCTGGCCGCGCAGTTTGGCTTGCCGTATGTCTTCGCCAATCACTTCTCCGGCCAGGGTCTCGAGCGTGCGCTCGACCTCTACCGCACGCAGTTTCAGCCGTCGGCCGTGCTCGACGCCCCGCGCACCTTCCTCACCACGAACGTGGTCGCCGCTCCCACGCTTGACGAAGCCCAGGCGCGTGCGCTCCCGCAAATGCGGATGTTCGCGAAGCTGCGCCTCAACCAGCCCCTCACCGCGCTCGAAACAGTTGAAGAGGCGCAGGCGGCACTCGAAACCGTGAGCGACCGCGAGCGCGAAGCCATGGAGGGCGTGCGGAGCCGCTGGATGATCGGAACCGGTGAGACGGTGCGTACGGAGCTTGCGGCATTCGCCGCGCAGCACGGCGTCGACGAAGTCATGGTGGTTCCGGTTGCCGGCGCCTACGACGCAGAAGATCGCGCGACGTCATTCGGCCGCGAGCAGACCCTGCGTCTCATCACTGGCGTGTAAAAGAAGGATCGACCCGCATCAAAAATAGGGGGGAATTTGACGCGGGTCGATCGGCCCGATGCGCAGGGGAACAGCATCGGGTTTGGACTGTATGCAGTCCGGCCAGCCCAGGGACAGAACCGGCTCGCGCGGGAGCGTTCGGGGGAGGCTCTCCGCGCGTTCTGTGAGTCAATCACACCACGCGGTTTCCGCTGGTCAGCGCAGACGTTTAGAAACTACCCACCCCGACTACCCGACCCTAATATTTGGGTGTCGTGAACCCTGATTTTCCGATGCGGCCGATACGACGTCGCAACAGCGCCGCGCCGATCGTTGCCGCCTCGTCGCGGGAAGAAACACCTAGTCGTTTCAGCAATTTCGCGATGTGGAATTTCACGGTGTTGGGCGAGATGTACAGCTCGGCGGCGATCTGCGCGTTTGTGAATCCCTGGCCAATGAAGCGCAGGATTTCTTCTTCGCGCGCGGTGAATTCGACGTGTGGAACCACGGTGATGCTGGCGTGCGTGGGAAGCATGTCGCGCATGAAGGCAAGGTCGCTTGCCGCCACTGCCGATCGGAGCGTGTCGAGCGCGGGTTGCGGAATCAGCCGCAACCACAGCGCAAGGTGATGTCTCTCGATCAGCGGCAGTAGGTTCCGCAGTCCTTCCACCGCCATTGCGCGGTTGCCGTGTTGGGCGTGGATGGCGGCGAAGATCGTCCAGTACAGCGCGCGCCAGCGCGGGCCGAAAACGTCGTCCGAGTACAGCGACGGTTCACTCACCGTGGCGCGCTCGTCGCCGCTGATCATGGCTGCAGTCGCGAGCGCGAGATTGCGCGGCCCGGGATAGTCAACGACCATGTCGGCAAAGCGCGATTGCAGCGCCCGGTCACCGGCGATGCCGGCCGTGACGATGCCGATCGCAGCAAGGCGCGGAGCGGTGCTCGCCGCACCGTGTTCCGAGAGAAACGTCAGTTGCTCATCGATGAATGCGAGCGCGCTACTCCCCCGATCGTTCAGGATGAGGGCGGCACAGTGCACGAGTCCGAGCGGGCCACAAACGGCGGGCGTCGGCGATGCCGACACCGCGGCCTGCGTGAGCGCGAGGGCGTCAACGATGTCGCCACGGTCAGCGGCCGCCCAGGCGCGCGCTGTCGCCACCATGAGCCACCACGGGTCACGCGGTTGCGCGGCAACCTCGGGAGGCGTGAGCGCAACCTCGAGGGTTGCCGCGGCGAGCGGCGAGACCTGCGAGCGGTCACCGATAAGAACGCCGACGACCGAGATTCCCCACTCGGCCTGCATGAGCCGCGGCACGCGCGGGTCGACGGTGTGCTCGCGCACCCATCGCCACATCGAGGCGGCTTCGGCGACGCGGTCATTCAGGAAGAACGAGATCGCGAGATCGGCGGCTGCCACCCCGACAACGGCCGCGGCGCCGTCATCTTGGTTGAACGTGAAACCCCGCACCAGGTCGGCGCCGCGGCGCGTTACTTCGACACATTCGCGGGTTTGCTGAGCGAGGTGGAGGCAGAGCGCCGCGAGCGACAGGTCGCGGGCGCGCTCTTCGGGTGCGACTGCGGTTTGCTTGCGGAGTCCGGCTGCTGCCGCGATGAGCAGCGGAACCAGTGCCTCCAGGTGACCGGTTGCCTCACGGCGCGCAAATGCGAGCGCCAGCAGCAGTGCCGGGCGGTCGGGCGTCGCCAGGCTTCCGACCGGAACCGTGAGCGACAACTGTCGAAAGGCGGCGTGCAGATCGCCAGCGTTCATGAGCAACTCCGAGAACGCGATCCCGCGCAGCGCTTTCTCCGCGCCAGCGACATCGCCGGCATCGAGGAAACCGATGACGGTCGTGATGTACCGGCGTGCGTGAACGTCGCGTTCGCTCTCCTGCTGGGCGACCGAAAGTGGTTCTGTCACATCGCTCGTGACGGCCTCGTCAGGTTGCTGCACTCGTTCTCCCGTGACCACTTAATCGACCGGGTTGCCGAGCAGGAGGGCGTCAAGCCATTCGCGAGCTTCGATGAACACGTCGTCAGAGAACTCATCGTCGTGTTGCACGATGACGCGGTCAGCGCGCGGGTACGACCCCAGGAAGACGACGCGTGGGCTGAAGCGGCGAAGACCCATGAGCGCTTCGGCCATGCGGGCGTCTTGAATGTGACCATCGGCGTCAATGACGAAGCGGTAGCGGCCGAGGGCGTCACCGATGGGGCGCGATTCGATGAGGCTGAGGTTGATGCCGCGAGCCGAGAACTGCTCAAGGAGGGCGAGCAGGGCACCCGGGCGGTCATCGGGAAGCTCGGCAATGATCGACGTCTTGTCGGCGCCGGTCGGCGGTGCAGGGGTCGTGGTGCGCGTCACGAGCACGAAGCGCGTGACGGCGTTCGTGTTGTCACCGATGTCAGTCGCGAGCACGTCAAGGTCGTAGTGCTCGGTGATGCCGGGAGGGGCGATGGCAGCCTGCGCGGGCAGGGTGCCATCGAGCACGCCGATCGGGCCAGCAACATTGCTCGCGGCGGGCACATGCTGGTGTTGCGGGAGGTGCTCACCCAGCCACCCGTGGCACTGCGCATAGGCCACGGGGTGCGCGGCAATCGTGGCGACATCGGCGAGCGTGGTGCCGCGGGGCGCCACCAAAACAAAGTTGACCGGAACCAGGTACTCGCCAATGATACGGAGGCCCGGAAGGGTGGCCAGGGCGTCTTGCGTCGTCGAAACGCCACCCTCGATCGAGTTCTCAATCGCGATCATGGCAGCGTCGCTGCGCCCCTCGATCACGTCGGCGAACGCCTCACCGGCATTGTGCACGGGGCGCCAAATCTGACCCTTGGCTTCGGGAACCTGCTGCAGTGCCGCCTCGGTAAAGGTTCCGGCGGGGCCCAGGTAGCTATACGTGCGACGACCGGGCTCAGACTCTGCAGACATGGCATCAGCCTAGTGAGAATTACCGGTGCATTCCCACGATCAGCGTCTTTCAAGGTGCGCCCGGCGCAAAGGACGGGCAGACTGGCACTATGACGCGCGCAGGACAGCCGGCACAGCCTTCAGACCTCATCGACGTAGACGCACTGATTGCGGCGTACTACGACATCTCCCCTGACCCCACGGTTGCAACACAGCGGGTGGCATTCGGAACCAGTGGTCACCGAGGATCATCGCTTTCGGCTTCGTTCAACGAGGCACATATTCTCGCCACGACGCAGGCCATCGTGGACTACCGCGCGACGCAGGGCATCACCGGGCCGCTGTTTATCGGTCGTGACACTCACGCGCTGAGCCTGCCGGCTGAGCGCACCGCCGTTGAGGTGCTCGTCGGTAACGGCATCGACGTGTTGCAGGATTCGCGTGAGTCTTACGTACCGACACCGGCGCTCAGCCACGCGATTCTCACGCACAACGCCGGCAAGGCTGCTGATGACGCGACCCTCGCCGACGGCATTGTCGTGACACCGTCACATAACCCGCCCGCCGATGGCGGCTTCAAGTACAACCCACCGCACGGTGGGCCCGCTGACACTGACGCAACCGGCTGGATCGCCGACCGCGCGAACGCTCTCATTGAAGGTGGGCTCGTCGACGTCAAGCGCGTGCGCACCGCTGACTTCGCACCGGGAGACACCGGTTTCTACGACTTCCGCGATACCTACGTGCGTGACCTTGCGACGATCATCGACCTCGACGCAATCCGTAGCGCGGGCGTGCGCATTGGCGCTGATCCGCTGGGTGGCGCCAGCGTTGACTACTGGTCACACATTGCCGATGTGCACGGCGTCGACATCACGGTCGTGAACCCAGACGTTGACCCGACCTGGGCGTTCATGACGCTCGACTGGGACGAAAAGATTCGCATGGATCCGTCGTCACCCTCGGCGATGGCAGCTCTCGTCGCTCGTCGCGATGAGTTTGATGTGCTGACCGGTAACGACGCTGACGCTGACCGCCACGGAATCGTCACGCCCGACGCCGGCCTCATGAACCCCAACCACTACCTCGCGGTTGCGATCGAATACCTCTACACGCACCGCCCGAACTGGCGCGCTGACGCGGCGATCGGCAAGACCCTGGTGTCAAGCATGATCATTGACAAGGTCGCCGACGCACTCGGCCGCCGACTGTGGGAAGTACCCGTCGGTTTCAAGTGGTTCGTGCCGGGCCTGCTCGATGGTTCCGTCGCTTTCGGTGGTGAAGAATCTGCCGGAGCCTCCTTCTTACGTGCTGATGGTTCCGTCTGGACTACCGATAAAGACGGCATTTTGCTGTGTCTGCTCGCCGCCGAAATCATTGCCGTGACGAAGCAGACGCCGTCGCAGCGCTATGCCGACCTAGAGAAGCAGTTCGGGTCGAGCGCCTACCAGCGCGTTGACGCTCCGGCGACGCCCGCGCAGAAGAAGGTGCTCGCACAGCTCTCCCCCGACGCGGTGTCGGCGACTGAGCTTGCTGGCGAACCCATCGTCGCGAAGCTTTCGCATGCGCCGGGCAACAGTGCCGCCATTGGTGGCCTCAAGGTGCAGACCGCGAACGCGTGGTTTGCGGCGCGTCCGTCGGGCACCGAAGACGTCTACAAGCTCTACGCCGAGTCGCTCCGCGGCCCCGAACACCTCGCCGAGGTGCAAGAGCGGGCCCGCGCCGTCGTCTCCGCCGCCCTCAACGGGGCTTGACCTCGCTTACGGAACGCGCTTGAGCCAGGCCTCGGTCGAGAACTTGGACTCGACGAGCGCCTGAGCCTCGGCGTATTCGTCTTCAGAAATGTGGCCCATCGTCGCACCCGTGAGCGACTGGAACGTCGAAATGAGCGCGGTGATGATGTCGTCGCGGCTCATGCCGGTCTGTGAACGCAGCGGGTCAACGCGCTTTGCGGCAGACGTGGTTCCCTTATCCGACAGCTTTTCGCGGCCAATGCGGAGCACCTCGGTCATCATCTGACCGTCCATGTCGTAGCTGAGCGTCGCGTGGTGCAGCACGCCACCGTTCGCGAGACGCTTTTGCGCGGCGCCGCCGATCTTTCCCTTGGGGCTCGCGATGTCGTTGAGCGGCTGGTAGGTCGCATCGATGCCGAGCGCGCGCAGACCCTGCAGCACCCAGTCGTCAAGAAACGCGTACGAGTCGGCGAAGGTCATACCAGAGACGAGCTCGGCCGGAACGTATAGCGAGTACGTGATGATCTGGCCCGCGCCCATCATCATCGCGCCGCCGCCGGAGATGCGACGCACGACGTCGAAGCCGTGGCGGGTCGCACCCTCCGGGTCGACCTCGTTGCGCAGCGATTGGAAGGAGCCGAGGACAACGGCAGACTCGTTCCACTCCCAGATGCGCAGCGTGGGCTGACGGCGTCCGTCACCAACGCGGCCGGTGAGCACTTCGTCGAGTGCGAGGTTCATGCGGGGCGAAATGGCCTCGTCGTGCACGACCTCCCAGGTGAAGTCCTTCCACCCGGGGGCCGTCACCAGCGCACGCCGCACCGCGGTTCCGACCGCCTCCGGCGTGAATCCGAGAAGTTGGGCACCCTCGGGAAGCGCGGCGCGCACGGCCGCGGCGATGCCCGATGCGTCGGTCTTCACGTCGAGACCGTTCACGGCGGCGTTGATGTCGATCAGCGCGTCGTCGGGCTCGAGAAAAAAGTCACCGGCGAGGTGAAAGTCGGTGATGACGCCGTCTGCGACATCGAAGTCAACGACGACGAGTTTTCCGCCTGGGACTTTATATTCTCCGTGCATAAACCCAGCCTACTGGCGCGGTCTACGGGGCGGGTGAAATCCGCCGATCGAGCCAGGCCAGCAGATCGCCGCGCACGTTCTCTTGATCCTTCTCGTTGAAAATCTCGTGGCGGTCGTCGGGGTACACGAGCGTCGTGATGTCGGTGAGTCCCGAACGCTCCCGATACGCCTTCGCCAGCTTGTGCACGCTCACGGGGCCACCAACCGGGTCGTCGGAACCCACCATCAGCAGCACAGGAACGTCGCGCGGCAGGCGCTTCGCGGGCAGTTCGTAGATGCGCATCGCGTCGGCGAAACCGAACAGCTTCAGCAGCGGCTTCTCGGTCGTGAGCGGGTCTGCGCGAAACTCACTCCAGATGGCCTCATCTGTCGCCAGCCACTCCAACCCGGTCGCATGTGGGCCGTCGAAGGCACGGTTGAGCGGCAGCGCATTAAGGCTGGTGGGTGTGAGGAGAGCGGAACCAGAAAGCACGACGGCATCGAAGGCTTCGGCATGGCGGTTGAGGAGCCACTGCGACAGGAACGAACCCCACGAGTGGCCGATCAGGATCAGCGGGACCCCCGGGTTCTCCGCGCGGATGAGTTCAGTGAACTGCCACATCGCGGCTTGGGTGGCGCGGAGTCCGCCCGGGCCGAGCGTTCCGAGTTTGTCGACCTTACCGCCGTGCTGCTTCATGCCGGTGCGGCCGTGGCCGCGGTGGTCGTCGGCGTAGACGGTGTAGCCAGCGCCGGTCAGCGCCGCGATCAGTGACCCGTATCGACCCGCGTGTTCGCCGAGGCCATGAGCCAACTGCACGACGCCGCGCACCGGGCCATCAGCGGGATGAACGTCGTAGATGATCGCAATACCGTGCGCATCAATGAACTCAGCCATGCAGACGAGTCTAGGGGGTCGCATTCGCATTGGTCATGGCGTTTCCGTTCGGCGAGTTCTCTGCCGTGCTGTCATAGGCGGGCGTCATCGCCGTGCGTTCTCATCGGAGTCACTCTCGCAATTGGCTATGGACTCTGGGCGGGCGCGGACTGGCTGCCGCTCGTCGTTGTGATCGCGGCGCAGTTCGTGACCGAGCACGCGTCGTTTCTGTTATGCACGAGTGAAATCACGAAAACCCACGACTCGGCGTGTTTTTCGGCACGTGGGGGCAACTACTCGTGCAGAACTGAAAACGGTTGACAAACATGGAAGCTTCGATCGGGGATGCGCGACGCCAACGGGTTACGCGTCGACCGCCGCAGTATGGCGGTCGACGGCGATGCCGACGCAGCCGACGGCTCCGGCCCAGCGGCCGAGCTCTGCCGACACGATCGGCGGCACGACTGTGCCTCACTCCGATTTACTTAGCAAAACTAATGAGCTAAGCTAACTATCCTGATGACGAATGCTGCGCACCCTCCGATCCCCGAGAACGCGACGCCGGCAGCCCGAATCCGCATGGCGACGTTCCGTCTCGCCCGACGTCTGCGCGCGCACCGCGCGATTGACTCGATGAGCGATGCGCAGTTCAACGTGCTGGCGGTATTGAGCATGTATGGCGATCACACGCTCTCCGAACTTGCCGACCGCGACCGTATTTCTGCGCCGTCGATGACGCGCACAGTCAACGGTCTGGAGGAGCTGGGATTTGTCACGCGCACGGCAGACGCTGACGATCGTCGCAAGGTGAACATTTCCCTCACCGACGCTGGTCGCGCCGTCGTCACCGATACCGTGCGCAAGCGTGACGCGTGGCTCGACGATGGGTTCGGCGAGCTGAGCCAGGCGGAGCGCGACATCCTGCTGCAGGCAGCACCCATCATGCGAAAGTTGGCCGACCGATGAGTGCCATGTTCCGTTCGTTCTCGTCATTCAACTACCGCGTGTGGTTTATCGGCGCGCTTGTGTCGAACATTGGCGCGTGGATGCAGGCAACGGCGATCAGCTGGGTTGTGCTCACAGCACTGACCGACAACGACGCCACGGCGATGGGCATCACGATGGCGCTGCAATTCGGTCCGCCGCTGCTCTTGGTGGGCGTGACCGGTTGGGTTGCCGACAAATTCAACCGCCGGAACCTGTTGATTGTGACGCAGGTTTTGCTCGCGTTGCTGGGTGCCACGATGGGTGTGCTACTGATTATGGACGTGGCAACGTTGCCCATGATGTACGGCTTCGCGCTGATCACCGGAACCGTCGCTGCCTTTGATAACCCGGCTCGCCAGGCATTCGTTTCTGACCTCGTTTCGCGTGAGAACGCGTCGAATGCTGTCGCTTTGAACGCGGCGTCGTTTAACGCTGCGCGCATGCTCGGCCCGGCTGCCGCTGGCATCGTGGTGGTTGTCGTCGGAAACGGCCTCGTGTTCTTGATCAACGCGGTGACATTCATGGCGATGATCGTGGCACTGTTGACGATTCGAATGAATGAGCTCGTGCCGCGCGCGAAGGATGCGGGCGGCGGTCGTCTTGCCGACGGATTCCGTTATGTCTCCAAACGCAGTGACCTCGTGGTGACGTTCGCGATGGTGTTCTTGCTGGGTGCGTTTGGCATGAACTTCCCGATTTACGCGTCGACCATGGCGCTCGAGTTTGGCAAGGAAGCTGACGGGTTTGGTCTGCTGAGCTCGATTCTCGCGATCGGTTCACTCGCCGGGGCCCTGCTTGCTGCGCGTCGCGATCGTGCGCGGATTCGCGTCGTGATCGTCGGCGCTGGGTTCTTCGCCGCGGCGATGGGACTGTCGGCCATCATGCCCGGGTACTGGACGTACGCGGCATCGTTGACCGCCGTCGGATTCTGTGTCGTAACGATCATGACCACGGCCAACGGCTACGTACAGACAACGACGGATCCAGCGCTTCGTGGCCGGGTGCTCGCGCTCTACATGGCGGTCATCATGGGTGGAACCCCGATTGGTGCGCCGATTGTGGGCTGGGTCTCTGACCAGTTCGGCCCGCGCGTTGCCATCGGCGTGGGTGCGGTTGCGGGATTGATCGCGTTTGCGATTGGCCTCACGTGGCTCATCATGTCGGGTCGTTTGCACCGTCACGAGGAGCGGCGCTTCCGCCTGACGCTGGATCAGACCCGCCCGATCTCGGTCGTCGCTCCCGCGGAGTTCAGCGACGAGGTCGCCGCGACGACCCCGATCGGCATCCCCCGCAAGGATTCAGACCGCCGCATCTAGCGAGGTTGACTACGTCGTTCGCCCCGCGGGGGCTCCGTGAGCGTGCTCGACGGGGCTTCGCCCGATAAGCGAATCCGCCGCCCGTTTAGCGCGCCCCGGCCGTTGAGCGAGGACGCGCAGCGACGGTGGCCCAGCCGAAACACCTCAGCCATCAAGATCCAGTCGGCGCGTTTCGTTTCCCTCGCAACACCGCTTTACTCAACGAACAGGCAAGAAGTGTATTGCATCGAGTTAGGTGCGCTCAACGAGCGTCGGCCGTAACCGCTTCATCATCATTCTCGGAGACGTCACCGTCCCCGCTATCGGGCGCAATGGTTCCGTCTGGGAAGACACAGTCCGAGGTTGCGAAGCCGTCAGCGACCAAGCGCTCTTCAATGAGCTTGCCGAATACTTCATAGCCGGCATCATTTAGGTGCAGCGCATCGGCCTGAAACTTACTGGGGTCGGGCTTGCCATCGGCACCCAACAGTGCTGCATTGGTTTCGACGTACCGGAGGGTGCCGTCAGTCGTCGCCATTTGCGCCACGGCTGCATTCACCTTGTCGATCGCGGGGGCGTTGCCCGCTCGAGACGGCGCGGTATTGATCGAGACGAAATACACGACGGTACCCGGCAACAACTGTTCTGCCGACGTGACGTACTCACCGACCATCTCAACGACTCGATCCGCATAGCCATTGCCCTTCACGGCGAGGTCATTCGCTCCGGCGAACAACACGATGGCATCCGGCTCAAACTTTGTGACGATCGGACCCAGATATAGCAGCTGATCCCGCATCGTCGTCGCTCCAATACCGATGTTCACGGTATTCATGGGAGCCAAATCGCTGGCCGATTCAGCCCCACTCCTGCATCGTCGAACTACCCGAAATCAGCACCGTCGGTAGCGGTTCAGGCGTGCAGACCGGGGCGGGAGTAAACACAAGGTCCACACTCCGCATACCCTCCGGATCATCGATGTGATCCACCGCATAAGCGACCCCATAGCCAGCCAGAGCCGACGCTACCGTCGCCGCGACGACCGCAACCCAGCGCACGACGATGCGACGCCACCTCCGGCGACGAGTCGTATGCTGGAGCGCCCCTTGCGCTGCGCGACGAGTCATGCATCCATGACAGCTACTTGTAGCGCCGATTGTTGCTGAGTTGCGTATTCAGCGGCTTCCGACTCTTCTCCCAATGAATGGTGGGGCACTGATCACCAATGATTGATCAGCGCTTGCTGTATAGTTCAGTACATGCTGACTATCGCTTCGCGCCTCGACGTCATGAACCGGCTCGGCCGGGCCATGGCGGACCCGACGCGCTCCCGGATCTTGATGACTCTGCTGAACGCCCCGAGCTATCCGGCCGTGCTCTCGCGCGAGCTGGAGCTGACCCGCTCGAACGTCTCGAACCACCTGACGTGCCTGCGTGACTGCGGGATCGTGGTCGCCGAGCCTGAGGGTCGCCAGACGCGCTACGAGATCGCTGACCCGCATCTTGCGGCTGCGCTCGTCGCGCTCGTGGATGTGACGCTGGCGGTCGATGAGCACGCGCCGTGTGTGGACTCGTCGTGCACGGTGCCGGGCTGCTGCGGTACAGGGGCGGACGCGTGAGCGCGGCGTGTAGCTGCGAGCACGAGCCTGCCACTGCGGCGGAGGATGAGACCGAAGAGGTGGAGCGGCCCTGGTGGAGGGACCGTGGGATCATGGTGCCGGTCTTCTCCGGTGTCGCGTTCCTGGCTGGTCTGATCCTTGAATGGTCCGGGCTCGAGATCCCGGCGCTCGTACTGTTCTGGATCGGCCTGCTGCTGGGCGCGTCGACGTTCACTCCTGGCGCGATTCGGAAGCTGTTCAAGGGCAAGCTCGGGATCGGGCTGCTGATGACGATCAGCGCGATCGGCGCGGTCATCCTCGGCTATGTGGAGGAGGCCGCTGCTCTGGCGTTCTTGTACTCGATTGCTGAGGCGCTTGAGGACAAGGCGATGGACCGTGCCCGTGGCGGCCTGCGGGCGCTGCTGAAGCTCGTGCCGGAGACGGCGACCGTGCTGCAGAGCGGCGTCTCTGCGCAGGTGCCGGCGAGGGAGTTGACGGTCGGCCAGGTCATGGTGGTCCGCCCGGGCGAACGGATCGCAACCGACGGGATCGTCCGCTCTGGCCGCTCAAGCCTGGACACCTCGGCGATCACCGGGGAGTCGATCCCCGTCGAGGTCGAGCCCGGGGACGCGGTGTCGGCCGGCGCGATTAACAACTCCGGCGTGCTGGAGGTCGAGGCGACCGCGGCCGGTACCGATAACTCGCTTACGACGATCGTGGAGTTGGTCGAGAAAGCGCAGACGGAGAAGGGCGAGCGTGCGCGTCTCGCGGACCGGATCGCCCGCCCGCTCGTACCCGGTGTGCTGATTCTCGCAGCGCTCGTCGCGATCATTGGGTCACTGCTGGGCGACCCGGAGGTATGGATCACTCGTGCGCTCGTCGTGCTGGTAGCGGCCTCTCCGTGCGCGCTGGCGATCTCGGTGCCGTTGACGGTCGTTGCCGCGATCGGCGCGGCGAGCAAGTTCGGCGTGATCATCAAGTCCGGCGCGGTCTTCGAGCGCTTCGGCACGGTCCGGCACGTCGCGGTCGACAAGACCGGCACCCTGACCCGTAACGAGCCCGCGGTCACCGCGGTCCTCACTGCGAACGGCATTGCCGAGGAGCAGGCGCTGGCTTGGGCGGCGGCTCTGGAGCAGCACAGCACGCATCCCCTTGCGGCGGCGATCACCGCTGCAGCCCCGGGTGTTCCCGTGGCCGCGGATGTGACCGAGCAGGCCGGGCACGGCATCGACGGCACCGTCGATGGCGCTCGTATCACGGTCGGCAGCCCCCGCTGGCTCGACGCCGGCGAGCTCGGCGACCGGGTTGCAGGGCTTGAGGAGCAGGGCATGACTGTCGTGATCGTGCACCGCGACGAGGCACCGGTCGCGGCGATCGGCGTCCGCGACGAGCTGCGTCCGGAAGTCCCCGAGGTGGTCCGCACGCTTGCGGATCAGGGCGTCGGCATGACGATGCTCACCGGGGACAACGCCCGCACCGCTCGTGCGCTGGCTGCGCAGGCCGGGATCGCTGATGTGCGCGCGGAGCTGCGCCCTGAGGACAAGGCGACCGCGATCGGCGAGTTGTCGAAGGCGGGATCGGTCGCGATGATCGGTGACGGCATCAACGACGCCCCGGCCCTGGCGTCCGCGGACATCGGCATCGCGATGGGAGCGACCGGCTCCGATGCGGCGATCGAGTCTGCGGACGTGGCCTTCACGGGTCATGATCTGCGGCTCATCCCGCGGGCGTTCGATCACGCGCGGCGGGGCCGGCGGATCATCAACCAGAACATCATCCTGTCCCTGCTGATCATCACCGCACTGCTCCCGCTCGCGCTCTTCGGGGTCCTGGGGCTCGCGGCTGTCGTCCTGGTCCACGAGGTCGCGGAGGTCATCGTGATCCTCAACGGCCTGCGCGCCGCACGCACCCGCACACCACGAATGGAAAGCTGATGCTCGCAACCATCGGGTCGGCGATCGGCCTGTTCGCGGCGACCAACATCGACGACATCGTCGTGCTCACCGTGCTGTTCCTCGCCTCCAGCCGGGGAAAGCCGCGACCGTGGCAGATCGTCGCAGGCCAGTACCTCGGGTTCATCACACTCGTCGTGATCAGCGTGATCGCCGCGCTCGGTCTCACGATCGTCCCGGACGAATGGGTCGGCTTCCTGGGTCTGATCCCGCTCGGCATCGGCATCTGGACGCTCATTCGCGGCCTGCGCCGTAACGGCGACGACGATGATGACGACTCCAAGATCACCGCGGTCGGACTATGGGGGGTCGCCGGGATCACGATCGCCAACGGGGCCGACAACATCTCCCTCTACACGCCGATCTTCCGCACCAGCTCGCCCGGCGACGTCGCGGTCATGATCGTCGTGTTCCTGATCCTCGTCGCCGTCTGGTGCGCTGCCGGGCGACTGATCGGCACCCACAAGGCCGTCACCGAGACGCTCGAACGTGTCGAGCACTGGCTCGTCCCCGTCGTGTTCATCGGCCTGGGCCTGTTCATCCTCATTGAATCCGGCGTTATCGTCCGTCTCTTCGAGGCCCTCGCATGACCCCGGACACGAATACCGACGTTGAGTCGGCATCGGCGTCGGGAGAGCGTCCGCAGAGAGGACGCTGGCGGCTCACTGCCTGGGCGCTTCTGATCGCCGTGGTCGTCGTCGTGATCGATCAGGGAACGAAAGTGTGGGCCGAGGCCACCCTGTCGGAGCACGAGCGCATCCCGCTGATCGGCGACCTGTTGGGCCTGCAGCTCGCGTACAACCCCGGCGCGGCGTTCTCCTTCGGGGAGAGCTTCACCTGGGTGTTCGCTCTCATCGCCGTCGCGGCCACGGCCACCGCGATCGTGTTCGCGTTCCGGGTCCGACGCCCCGGGTGGGCGATCGTGATCGGTGCGCTCGGCGGGGCCGCTGCTTCGCACGCCGGCGACCGGCTTTTCCGCCAACCAGGATTCGCCCGGGGGCACGTCGTCGACTTCCTCGCCTACGGCAACTGGTTCATCGGGAACCTCGCCGACATCGTGATCGTCACCGCTACGATTGCCGGAGCGCTCCTGATGCTCCGCGGCACCGAGAACTGAGAGGGCCAACCTTGGAGATCACCCTGCAGTACTTCGACGGCTGCCCGAACTGGGAAGTACTCGACCGCCGGCTTGCTGAGCTGCTCGACGGTCGATCAGATATCCGCGTCACACGACAGTTGGTCGAGACCGCCGAGGACGCCGAGCGCCTCGGATTCCACGGGTCACCGACCGTCCTCGTCGACGGCGTCGATCCCTTCGCCGACGAGCACACGCCGGTCGGGCTCGCCTGCCGGGTGTTCCGTACCCCTGCCGGGCTGGGAGGCTCTCCGACCGTCGAGCAACTGCGCGAAGCGATTTCCGGCCCGGCTCTGACGGGTGATGCTTGATCAGGGGTGGGTGGAGCGGAGAGCCGGGTAATCGGACTACTCGCCACCGGCGAGACGCGACCATGAGGCAGCGGATGCCGTCGTGATGCCGAGGAGATCCGAGACGATCCGGGGATGCAGTTGCCGGGTGAGCTCGATGAGCGCTGTCGTGCGGGCGCTCCCGGCAAGCAGGCCTTCGGCGCGAAGGCGACGGCTGAGCGGCCCCGGGGTGAGGTGACGGCCCGGGTTCCGGCCGGGGAACAACCACCCTTCAGGATGGCCCTTTGTGGCATCGACGAGCTCGACGATGGCGTCGCCGAGGATCGCGGGGACCTCGATCGGCTCGGCCCCGACGGTGAGCGTCACGGGCCGCGAGCTCGTGTCGACCTGTGCCCGGGTGATCGTGACGATGCGGGTCAGCTGGATCCCGTAGAGCAGCACGAGGAGACCCGCGGCCCGGGTCTTCGGGTCCATGTCGGCATCGGACAGGAACCTGCGGGCCATCTGCCATCGGTGATCAGAGGCGTAGTCTCGCCCCTCGAGGCGATGGGCTCGAAACTCGACCCGAAGGGTGCTCAGCCGGTGTTTTCGCAGCCAGCGAGTGAACGGTGCCAGCGCGTCGCGTTGGCTAGGCGAATCGGTCAGATACGCGTCGAGTAGGCGCTGCGGGAACGTCGCCAGTGTCTCCTGCTGCGCCCGGATCTCCCCGAGGAACGCGGCGCAGTACTTCAGTGCAGCCCTCTGCCTCTGGAAGCCGGAAGCAGGGCTGGACGCGCTGCGCAGTGTCCGAGTGGATCGGAGGAGCTCCCAGGTGCAGTAGCGGCGCAGGATCAGCCGGTCCTCGGGATGGTCGATGCCACCGAGCCAGTCGTTGAGCCAGTGGTCGAAGCGCGTGCCCTCGACGTCGAGCTCCGGCAGCACGCCGGAACGGACCAGCAGTGAGAGGAGGAACGCGACCGACTGTCCCGACCGGGCTCGGGTGATGATCGCCTCGGCGGTGAGCGGCAGGGTCCCGTCCGCGAGCTCGCGGAGCACCATCGCGCACGTGCTCTTGTGCAGCCAGCGTTCGAGCGACGCCGCTTTGCCATGGTGCGTGAGCAGATAGTCAGCAAGCGGGTGGAGATCCTCACGGATCTCTCCCGCATCGTCGGCGAGCAGCTGTTGGATCGCGACGGGCCGGCGGCACTCGACGCAGAGGTGATGTTTGCGGATTTCCTCGATCGAGCCGCATCCA
Organism: uncultured Microbacterium sp.; assembly: GCA_947503655.1. GTDB lineage: Bacteria > Actinomycetota > Actinomycetes > Actinomycetales > Microbacteriaceae > Microbacterium. The sequence continues at coordinate 9,006 of CANNEP010000010.1, read as the reverse complement.
GGGCAGGCCATCGTGATCGGAGTGCCCGCGCAGTCGGCGCAGACCTTCTGGCCATTCATGAACCCGGTGAGGAACACTCTGCGCGCGCACTCGGGACAAGGTTGGGGTCTGCGCATCGCGTAGTAGCAGCGCGCGCATACTCGTCGTCCGTCGAGGTGCGAGGCGACGCGGCCAGGTTCTCCGCAAAGACCACAGGTCTTGATCGGTGCGGTGTAGCAGGCCAGGCAGACGAGTTCCGGGCGACGGACGATGATGGTCGCGTGCTGACCGCACCGCGAGCAGTCGCCGAACGATCGAGGGTCGGCTCGCCAACAGTCACGGCAGAAACGCTGTCCGTCGATGGTGGGCTGCACGGGCCGGACCCGGCCACAGGACGCGCAGGAGACGGACCGGGCCTTCCGCTCGCATCGGGAGCAGTGCCGACCACCGCCCGGCGTCTTGTGGGGCATTCTCACCGCACGTCCGCAGGACTCACACGTCGGCAACACCACCCGGCTCGCCCCTTCTTTGACCAGCGCATGGGCCAGATTCTGAACGGTCGCTGGCACGTTCGCATGCTGCCCCTCCAGGACTCCGGGCTGCTTGATCAGCGCGAGCTCAAGAAGCCGCTGCGTGAGGGGTACTGGCGCGACCGTATGCACGATCTCAGTGAGTCGCTCGGGAGAGATCTCGGGAACGAGAGGGCGGACGAGAGCGACGACTTCAGCGACTCGCGGCAGCTGCGGAGGCTTGGCCACCGCGGCTACTTCGTACGCGGCCGACGGATCGCCGCGCGAACAGGACGGAGATCACCGATCGCCCCCCGTGTCGCCTCCTCACCCACCGCCACCGGGGTCGAGGCCTCCCGGCGAGTGATCGTCACGAGATCGTCGAGCGAGCACTCCAGCGCATCGCACAACGCCGCCAACACGTCGAGACGCACCCGCTGGGGCGGCTGAGTCACCAGCCGATACACCTGCTCCCGGGACAGGTCGATGCCGCGCTCTTCGAGCAGGGGTTTCAGTTTGGAGGTCTGGAAGATCCCGCGCGACGCCATCACGCTGCGCAGATTCCAGCCGGTGTCGAGCTCAACGGTCATCAGCTTCTCCTTCGATGAGGGCCTTCAGCGCTTCGGCGAGCACACGGTTCTTGTAGTCCGAGCTGACGGAGGCGTAGATCGAGGTCGTCGAGGCATGCATATGCCCGACCTGCTCTTGGACGAATCGATCGGCGTACCCGAACTCCAGAAGGTGCGTGACATAGGAGTGCCGGAGGCTGTGCAACGTCAGGTCCTTCGACAGGCCGGCTTCATCACGCAACTCTGCGAACCTCCGATCGAGATACGCAGCAGACAGACGCGTGCGGCGCTCGGTCACCCAGAGCGCGTCGAGGTCGTCTCCGGGCGCGAAACGGGCCCGGGCCTGCTCGAGCCATTGCTGCATGCCGGGGACCCACCAGTCGAATTCCGGCACCAGCAGCACCGTGCGACGTCGTGGCGCGCCACCGCCCGCCGCCTTCGCCCATCGCACGTGGACCGCGCCGTAGCGGCCCCACTGGCGCATCTTCGCGTTGTGGTGCAAATCGACGGTATCGAGCATCACCGCCTCAGTGCGGCGCAGACCGAACGCGTAGACCGTCTTCAGCAACTGGGCATCCCGCAACGCGCCGAGCGCACCCTTTCGCCCGGAACTCACGAGCAGCTCGACGCGGGCGTCGGCCGTATCGAACAGGCGCTCGATCTCGTCGTACGTGAACGGGCGACGCTTCCCATCGCCTTCGAACTCGAACCGGTGCGCCACCGTGTTCCACGGCAGGCACACCTGCGAAGGGACCTCCCCAAACTCGCGATCGCAGATCTCCATCCAGTCGTACAACGGGTTCGTGAGGTAGTCACAGAACCCACGGATAGACCCATGGTTGGCGCGCATCGTCGACAACGTCCGAGTGCGACCGCCAGACTGAGCAGTGAACTCATCCACATCCGCGACAGTCCACCTCCAAGGCGGTTTGTCCACGAAATCACGGAACCGTGTCACCGTCGCCGTCCGGTTCCGGATCGTCTGCTCACGGAGCCCGCGCGACAGCTGCTGGTTCCGCCAACCATCGATCATCGCACTGAAAACCTGCGCTTCCGTGTTCGCCAGTGCGACGTTCGATGCTGACGTGATCAGCCGAAGCGCCGCTGGAGAAGCCTAAAAATCTTGCATTAGATGCAACAAAGTATGGGACAGTGCATCACTGTGTCAACCCAGATCTCCGCATCCGCGAGATCACGCTGTTATGGTCGGAACACTTCGACACCGAAGGAGCCGAATAGGTATCGATTGCAAGCACGGACAGTTGCATTCACTGCAACATGCGAGGGTTACGAAACCGGTGCGACGCAGAGGAGGACAACCCGCAATTTCCGCTGATTTTCCCCAGAACGCCCGGCCGACCATTCAGGGATCACCCTGGCGTCTACAGCAATACCCATCACCGCATAGCGGCCACTCCGCCTACGCCTCGCGCGTGATCGTCACCGTCACGAACAACTGCGACTTCGAGGGCCCGGCAAACACACCACGCAGTGGCGGCACGTCGTTGTAGTCGCGGCCGCGGCCCACCAGCACATGGCGATCGCCAATCTCGATGTTGTTCGTCGGATCGAACCCGCGCCACCCGTTGGCGTACCACTCCACCCACGCGTGCGACTCGCCCTTGACGGGCTCGCCCACCTCAGCGTTGGGCTTCGGGTGCAAATATCCCGAAACGTAGCGCGCCGGAATACCCACCGAACGCAGCGCGCCGATCGAGATGTGCGCCATGTCTTGGCACACACCCTTGCGGGCCTCCCACGCCTCCGCAGCCGTGGTCAGCACTCCGGTCACACCCGATACATATTCGACGGCGTCGTACACGGCGACACAAATCGCGTGCGCGGCCTCCGACGGATTGTCGTACTTGTTGGCAATCTCCCGAGCCAGCGCGCGCACATCATCATGTGGTTCCGTGCGGTTCGTCTGCATGAGCTTCTCAACGGTGTCGACCGAACGCTCGGCGTCAGCCGCCAGCTCGTCCCACGTCAGATCCGGGTGTTCCAGCGGACGCTCACGCACCTCAACGAGGCTGCGCGCCGTGATGTTTAACTCACTGTGCGGCGACAGCACGTCGAACGACGCGACACGGGTGCCGAAGTAGTCGACGTACTGATTCACCGATGTATTGGGCTGAATGTCGAGCGAACTCGTCAGCACGAACTGCGAATCTGTCGTGATCGGCATCATGCGGGCTTCGTTGTACGACGCGGTCGCATCGGTCGGATACCGGAACCCCGTGATGTGTTCGATGCGTAGGCGCTTCATGAGTTCTCTCCGATCCAGCTCGGCTCGGCCTGCGTGGGGAAGAACCGTTGACGAATGGCGTTCGACGCCTCGCGGGTCACCGCTTGCACCCGCTCCATGTGCACCGGCAATTCAGCCAGAATCTCCGAAATGGGGCTGTACTCCAGGTCATTGCGCATGCGGCCGAGGGCACGCAGCACGCTGTTCGAGTGGCCGACGCGGTCACGGCCCGGGTCGATCTCGCTCATGCAGTTCTCTGCCGTCGAGATCGAGTAGATGATCGAGCGCGGAAACAGACGATCCAGCAGCAAGAACTCCGCCGCGTTGCGGCTCGACGGCATGCCGCGATACGTGCGCACGTAGGCTTCGTAGGCACCACACGAACGCAGAATTGTCGTCCAGCTCGGCCCCGACTCCTCCGTCAGCGACCGCGTCGCAAGCAACCGCGCCGTCATGTCGGTGCGTTCAATCGCACGACCCAACATAAAGAATTGCCAAGCCTCATCCCGACTCGTCGACGAGTCCACGGTTCCGACCGCCAACGCCGACCGCTCGCGCACCCACTGAAAGAAGTCGTGCGCCCGGTCGTTGTAGAGGCGCTTCGGCATGCCGGCGTTCGTCGTGTTGAGAATCTCCCAGAGATCGGTCGACACAATCTCACGCGCACGACGTGCATTTTCACGCGCCGCATTCAGCGCAAACGCGATGCTCGACGGCGCGGTGCGGTCGATTGCGAGCGTCGCCAACACATCGCGGCGAGTGACCTCAACCGTCGGGTCAGCTGGCGCCGACCCCATCACGCCAAGCAGCGAACGGCAGGCCGTCGGCTCGTGGATCCACGGGTCTTCCAACAACAGCTGCAGGTGCACATCAAGAATGCGGGCGGTACCGTCGGCACGCTCAATGTAGCGGCCGATCCAGAACAGGCTCTCGGCAATACGACTCAGCATGATGCCTCCATCTGTTGCTGTTGCTCCTGTTGTTCTGAGCGATCGGAACCATCATCTTGCGGTGAGTGCATCGGCTCGCCCTGGTCTTCGTAAATGACCGCCTCAGACGTCGGCACCGACGCCTGATCCTGCACGAGCGCCGCGATCGATTCTTCCGAGTGATATTCGGTCGCCGTCGGGGCCGCGCCACCCGTAATCCAGGTGTCTTTCGAGCCGCCCCCCTGACTTGAGTTCACGACCAGGCGACCCTCCGGCAGCGCCACACGGGTCAGGCCGCCCGGCAGCACCCAGACATCCTCACCGTCATTCACGGCGAATGGGCGCAGGTCAGCGTGACGGGGGCGAACGCCATCCTCGACGAGCGTTGGAATCGTCGACAGCATCACGACGGGCTGGGCGATCCAGCCGCGCGGGTCGGCGATCAGACGCTTGCGCAGCTCATCGAGCTCTTGCTTCGACGCATCAGGGCCGACGACGAGGCCTTTGCCACCGGAACCATCGACCGGCTTCACGACGAGTTCGTCGAGTCGGTCGAGAACCTCTTCCAGGGCCTTTGGCTCTTCCAAACGCCACGTGTCGACGTTCCTCAACAGCGGCTCTTCACCGAGGTAGTAGCGAATGAGGTCGGGCACGTACGTGTAGACGAGCTTGTCATCGGCGACACCGTTGCCGACCGCGTTCGCGATCGTGACGTTGCCGAGGCGCGCTGCGAGCAGAATGCCGGGCGAGCCCAGCATCGAGTCGGCGCGGAACTGGCGCGGGTCCAGGTAGTCATCGTCAACGCGACGGTAGATCACGTCGACGCGGCGGGGTCCGCGGGTCGTGCGCATAAACACCTTGCCGCCGACACAGAACAGGTCGCGACCCTCCACCAGCTCGACACCCATGAGGCGCGCGAGCAGGGTGTGTTCGAAGTAGGCCGAGTTGTAGACGCCCGGGGTCAGCACGACGATATTCGGGTCATCGACACCGTGCGGTGCCGCCGCCCGAAGCGATGCGAGCAACTTGTGCGGGTAGTCACCGACCGGGCGAATACGCATCGACACGAACAGCTCGGGCAGCGTCTGCGCCATCACCCGACGGTTCGAAATCACATAGCTCACACCACTCGGCACGCGCACGTTGTCTTCGAGCACCCGCATTTCGCCGTGCTCGTCGCGAATGAGGTCGATGCCGGAGACGTGAATGCGCACACCGTTGCTCGTGGGAATACCCGCCGCCTGGCGGTAGAAATACTGGCTCGACGCAATCAATCGCGCCGGAATCACACCATCGCGCACCGCGTTCTGGCGACCGTAAACGTCGTCCAAGAATGCTTCGAGGGCCTTTACACGCTGTTTGATGCCCTGCTCGATGCGCGACCACTCGTCGTACTGAATGATGCGCGGCACCGCGTCGATCGGGAACGGCCTTTCCTCACCTGCAAAGTCGAACGTCACACCCTGCGCAAGATAAGACTTCGCCAGCGCATCGGTGCGGCCGCGCAAATCATCCTGCGTCATCTCCGCAAGCGTGCGATGCAATTCGGCATAGGGGGCGCGGGGTTTTGTCGTGTCGCCGTTCTCAAACATCTCATCGAACGCCGGCACACCGCCCACGGTGGTTCGCGGGGTGACTGCGTCATAACCGTCAAACAGATCTGCCATAAATGGAGCCTAATGCCTGCTGTCGGAAGCGCTTTCGAACGGCGCCAATGCGATGTGCGGGGCGGAACCACGTGGTTCTGCCCCGCACATCGCATTAGTTCCGCCCCCAGGTGTTCATCGGGTCGGGACAACTCCCTTGATAGCTGGGATCAGTCGTGAGGTCGAGCCCCGCTTCCAAAGCAAGATCGTAGATCGAGGTCGCAACTTGATCTACCAGTAATGAGTCCTCATAGACTGGGTAACTCGGCAACTCCGGTGGTGTGAGGCCGAGACTAACGAGGCAGCTGCGCGTCTGTTGTTGGGCCTCGTATTCGTTGCGTGCGAGCTCGGGCGTGAGCGGCGGGGCGGGGTCAATCCCAATGCGGTTCTGAATCAGGCAATCCTTGAGATCCCTCTTATATGACTCCCACTGCTCCGGCGGAACGTTTCCGGAGTAGCTCGTCGTACCTTCGGCCTTGAGATCCCAGCCATTTTCGCTGAGACATGCCATGAGCTTGGTGTTCGCCTCTTGCGGAGATATGTACGGCGCGTCCGGGTCAAATGTTGCAGAAGGGTCAGGTACCGGCCAACCGTCAGCTAGCCACAGGTCGAGATCGGCGTCGTAGGTGGCCTCCCCGTCGTAGGCGGTTGGACCACCCGAAGACATCGGCAGACCACTGTCTTCGGGCGTGGTTGCGGAGCAAGCCACGAGGGTAAGCCCGAAGACAGCGATCAGAACTCCAGATGTGAAGCGATTCAAACTACACCGGGTTCGGGCCACATACGATCTCCTCTTTGAGCCGTCTTATCGATTGTGCCCCATGGCGACAAACCTGGGGGAGCAATGTCAAGATTTAGACATGATCGAGCAATCCGCTCGGTCTATGACGTAGTCTGCAACGCAACTAGGGAGACTAAAACGAAGCCTCAAGTAGGCTTCACGCAACGTCACGCGGCACGAGTGGATGAGGATGCATGACCAGGGGTAAACGAGCTGGGCAGGTAGTTTCGCGCGTTGTTGCTGGTGTTGTGTTGGTGATGGTGGGTGCGGCTGCGGCGTGGGCGGTGTTGACGGTTGTGAAGCCGGCTGAGGATCCGTTGACGGCGTCGCCGTTTACGTATGTTGGGGTGACGAGTGGTGAGGTTGGTTCGAGCATCAGCCTGAACACGGTGGCCGAGTGGACGCCCGTTCCGGTTGGTGAAAACCGTGCGCAGGGCGTCGTGACGTCGGTGGCTTTAGCCGCGGGCGATGAGGTTTCGCAGGGTGCCGTCCTGTATTTCGTTGACGAGCGGCCGGTTGTGATCGCCCAGGGTGCGGTGCCGATGTATCGCTCGATTGGTGAGAAGTCTGTGGGCGCGGATGTGGCGCAGTTGCAGCAGATGCTTGCCGACCTGGGCCATTACAACGGTGTCGCTGATGGTGACGCGGGTTGGGGAACGGTCGCAGCGGTCAAGGAGTGGCAGAAGTCGCTGGGTCTGGAAGCGACGGGCTCCGTCGACGCGGGAGACATCATCTTTGTGCCGTCGTTGCCGACGCGCATTTCGTTGGATGCGGAGACAATCGTTCGCGGTGCCACGCTGGTGGGCGGGGAGAGCATCGTGCAGGGCTTGCCGGCGTCGCCGTCGTTTACGATTCCGGTGACTGACGGGCAGGCGGCGATGATGCCGACGGGTACTCGCGTGGAGGTGACGAGCCCGAGCGGAACGCTGTGGGAAGCATTCGTCACGGACCAGCTCAGCAGCACAGAAACCCAGACCATTACCGTCAACCTCACCGGCACGGACGCCACCCCGATTTGCCTCGACGCATGCGCGGAGATTCCCGTTGTTGGGGAGGCCCGCCTTGCGTCTCGGATCGTGACCGTCGAACCGGTGAGCGGCCTTGTGATTCCGTCGGCGGCTTTGGTGACCTCCGCTGACGGCAAGGTCGGCGTCATCGACAAGGCCGGTACACTCCACCCGGTTTCGGTGCTCGCTGCGGCCCGTGGCATGAGCGTTGTCGAGGGCGTCGACGTGGGCACATCGGTGCGGCTTCCGGGCAGCGCCGGTGGCAGCAAATGACCCTTCCCGACACAGCACAACAAACGCTGTTCGCAGCCGAAGACGTCACGTTCGAGTGCATCGCAGGCAAACCAATTTTGGAGGGGTTTTCGGCGGACTTTAAGCCTGGAACCATGACGGCGCTGACCGGGCCGAGTGGCCGCGGTAAATCCACGCTTCTCTACTTGCTCGGATTGATGCTGCACCCGCAGGCGGGTGAGATTCGCGTAGATGGTGAATCGACGGCGCGGATGAATGTGGCTCAGCGTGCGAACCTGGGCGCCGACAAGTTCGGGTTCGTATTTCAAGACGCCGCCCTGGACGCCAGCCGAACCGTGCTCGACAACGTCACCGAAACCGCCCTCTACCGCGGCGTCCCACGACACACGGTCACCGACCGTGCAATCGAACTGCTCGATACATTCGGTGTTGATGTGGCCCCCAGCCGCAAGCCGGGGCAGGTCTCGGGCGGGCAAGCGCAGCGCATCGCCCTGTGCCGGGTATTGTTGAACTCGCCGCGCATCCTGCTCGCGGACGAGCCCACCGGCAATCTCGACCCCACAACCGCCGACCTCGTCGTTTCAGCGTTGCATGACCACTCCCGCACGGGAGCTGCGGTCATTATCGTGACGCATTCACCCGAGATCGCGTCGGTGTGCGATACCGAGATTCGCCTATGACCGGTCAGCTCATTCGCGAAGCGTTCGCCTCGGCCCGTTCTGGGCCGGTCGCCTCCATCGTCACGATCATCATGGTCACTGGCATGATCCTCGCCGTCATGCTCACCACCGGCCGCACCGTCGGCGCCGAACAAAACGTCCTCGGCTCCATCGACTCCGCCGGCACCCGCTCCATCGTCATCCGTGCCGAGGACTCCGTCGGCGTCACCGCCGACGCCCTCAACCGCATGGCCGGGATCGAAGGCATCGAATGGGCCGGAGCGTTCTCCTCCGCCATCGATTCCACGAACGGCATCAACCCGGACGGCACCCGCGTACCCGTCCGCTTCGCCTGTCCCGCGTCAAGTAGTTGGCAGGAATTCTTCGATTTCGAAGTTGGGGATGGTGGGGTTGGCGGTGCCTGCGTATA
>CANNEP010000009.1 GCA_947503655.1 uncultured Microbacterium sp. | reverse complement strand
GGTGCCCACCGGCTGATGCCGTCTGCGTGTCAGCACACCAAGACAGAGCGCGACCGTGAGCAGAGCCCAGACCGCGCACGCGGGCGGCAGCACACGATACGCCAAGTGTGCGATGGTCCATTCGCTCGTGAGCGGTCCGTAGCCGATGAGTCCCCACACGGTTGCGACGATGAGGCTGGCTGGCAACGCGATCACCCATAAAGTGCGAAGCCACGCGGGCAGGAGCCTGTCAATAGACGCGCGACGATGCCGCAGGAGCCACCGGATACCCCAGATCGCGAGAATCCCCAACCCGAGTGCGCTTGACGCATGTTGGAGCCACTTGAATGCCGGCAACGGCCCCCACGCCGCGTCAAGCCAGGCGTAGTGCTGGCGCCCCTCATGGGTGAAGGAGTCCCACACGACGTGCGAGACGATCCCGGTGGCAAGCGAAAGCAGCAGCCAACCGACCTGCTTCATGGTTCCGCTCATCGTCACCACGCCCGGCGAGCCGACGAACGTTTCATGTAGCGTCGCCCGCGTATTCTGTTGCCAGGCCGTGGGGAGGCGCTCGGCGATGAATCCGGGCAGCAGATGCGCCGCGGCCGGGCGCATCACACAGCGCCACAGCAGCAACAGCACGAGGGCAATTCCGCCCGTGAGCGCAATCGCCGTGAGGTCATGCGTCGTCGAATACGACGGAACCACCTGCCACACAAACAGCGGAAGGTCGGGTGTCATGGCCCCCACGGCGATCGCAGCGGGAATGAGGGGTGTGCGCAGAAATGGCAGCGCAAAAACGGCATGGCTGGGCGTGAATGGCACGTCAGCTTGCCGTATCGCTTACCCGCGGAAGAGGCCGGCGAGCGCCTTCTTGCCGCGACGCAGCACACTCACGTCGCCAGGCAACGCAAACGTCACGACAGCGTCGTCTGCGGCGACCTTCTCGCCGTCGAGCGAAACACCGCCCTGCGAAATTGCGCGGCGCGCTTCGCTCGCGCTGGCAACAAGACCGGTGTCAAGCAGCGCCTGCACAACGGTCGTCTCCGGCGCAAGTGTCGCATTGGGAAGCTCTCCCAGCGACGCCCGCAGCGTCTCAGCGTCAAGGGTTGCCAGGTCGCCCTGACCGAACAGCGCTTCGGAGGCAGCGATGACCTGAGCGGCCGTCTCTGCACCGTGAACGTATGCCGTGACCTCGAGCGCGAGACGCTTCTGCGCCTCACGACGGAACGGCTCGTCAGCAACCTTCTGCGCGTACTCTTCGATCTCCGCGCGCGTCAAGAACGTAAAGACCTTGAGGCGAGCGATCACGTCAGCGTCGTCGGTGTTCAACCAGAACTGGTACATGCGGTAGGGGCTGCACATATCGGCGTCCAGCCAAATCGCGTTGCCCTCGCTCTTACCAAACTTGGTTCCGTCACTGTTCGTGATGAGCGGCGTGCCGATCGCGTGCACCGAAACACCCTCGCTCTTGCGAATGAGGTCGGTACCGCTCGTGAGGTTGCCCCACTGATCAGAGCCACCGGTCTGCAGCACGCAGTCGTACTGGCGGTAGAGCTCAAGGAAGTCCATGCCCTGCAGCACCTGGTAGCTGAACTCGGTGTAGCTGATGCCCTCATCCGAGTTCAGACGCGCCGACACGGCGTCTTTCTTCAGCATGGTTCCGACACGGAAGTTCTTGCCAACCTCGCGGAGGAAGTCGATCGCAGAAAGCGGTGCCGTCCAGTCCAGGTTGTTGACCATGCGAGCGGCGTTGTCGCCCTCAAAGCTCAAGAAGCGCTCGACCTGACCGCGTAGCTTCGCGACCCACTCTTCGACCGTCTCGCGTGTGTTGAGCGTGCGCTCCGCGGTCGGGCGCGGGTCACCGATGAGACCAGTGGAACCACCGACAAGGCCGAGGGGCTTGTGGCCGGCGAGCTGGAGGCGGCGCAGCAGCAGGAGCTGAACCAGGTTGCCGAGGTGCAGGCTGGGAGCTGTCGGGTCGAAACCGCAGTAATACGTAACCGGCGGCCCAGCAAGCAACGCACGCAGCGCATCCTGATCTGTGGACACATGCACGAGCCCGCGCCAGATGATTTCGTCCCAGACGTTTTCAAACGTCGAGTCGTTCATCACCGCGGCCGTGTTAACCGGTTGAGTTGACATACCCTCCAGGTTATCAGCGGGTACGCATGCGGCCGTGACGCATGACGAGGTCAGGACCAGACGTCTCGTGCGATCGCCGAGAGTGTGTCTTCCCGAGGCTGGGCACGTGCCGAAACCAAAATGGCGACGTCCTCCGCCGCGGCCAGGGCGCGCAGCTGTGCCGGCGCCACCGTCTCCGCCCAATGAGCTGCGAACATGTCAGCCCATTGCCGGCGCTTACCGATGACGGACGGAACCGCCACTGCGGTGATGGGCGAAGCCTCGGATTGTGCGGCGCGGTTATGGTCCGGATCCACGTCGAGCAAGAACCGCGGCGTTGTGATCGGTCCGTACAACTCCTGCACCGCCTGCCGGAACACCTGCGCGTCGGCATCGGAGGCGTTGGCCAGGCTGACAGCCACACCACCGTCAACGGTGTGAACCTCAGGGTCGCCCTCCGAAATCGCGCCGATCATACGAAGAACAGTCGCGACAACGTCGGCGATCTGCGCGTGACCGGCCAGCGCGTCGGCGCGAACGGCGCGCATCGCGCACCAAACACGCATCCCGCGCACGCCGCCCACCCCCAGGAGGATGCCCGCTACGGCGAGCATGAGGGCCATGATGGGTGCTACCAGCCCCACTTGCGTCCACACTCCTGCCCCGATCGTGACGACCGCGCCAGCGAGGTACGCACCAGCGCGCATCGCGATGCCGTCCTGGTGCCGGGTCGAGATCAGCACACTTTGCGGCGACGTCGTCGTGGGAAATAGACTCGCGCGTCGAACCACGCCCGTGAATGGCTCGCCAACACGCCACCGCTGGGCGGTCATGCTGCGGGGAAGAACCGTGTCCAGCGTTGCCGCTGTCAGCGTCTGCGCCCGCACCATTGTGGTTCCGAGGCGCTGCAGACTCTCGCTCTGTGCGCGTGTCAATGCCATCGCTTCCCCCCGTACGACCCGGGGCGGCCCCTCAACCTGCACGCCCCAGAGCGCGTCGAGTTTGCAGCGCAATCTGCGCACATCGCTGTGCGCAATCGCGGTGCGTGCTTCGGGCAGAATCGCGACGACAGTCCAGTTGTGCGCGACTTTGTCTGGCCACTCGTGATCCAACCGCATGGTGCGGCCGCGCAACTGTTGCGTCGCCGTTGAGGTACTCGCCGTGGTGATGTCGATGAGCGTGTTTGCTGCGGGACTGTCCCATCCCTCTCCCAACAGGCCACGGGTTCCGACGATGACACGAACAAACCCGCGCGCCAGTAGCTTGGACACGGCCGCGACGGTGTGCGCCGCGCTCACGCCCGGTATTTTCAGCTCGATAACCTGATCGTCGTCATCTGTTGGCACGATTTCCGGAACGACGCCGGTGATCTCAGCCAGGCGCGGGAGGAGCATAGAAAGATCGCGCGCAGCAATCCGCAAGTGTCGCGCGGTGACCAGCACCGGCATCATTCCTGCCGATCTATCGTCGGCGACGATGACGGAGAAAGTGCGGAGGGCACCAGCAGACGAGGCACGGTTGCCGGCCCGGTTGCCGTGCTTGGCGAAGTCGGTCACCACGACCGCACGCAACCGGTCGCCGACACCGTGCTCATACTCCCACGCCAGAATGTCAGCGACAGCCCGATCCTTGGCGATAGTGCTGGCGAGCAGGGTGTCGATGGGGTCGCGGGTCTTTCGAATCCCCCGATCAGTGAGTGCGTACCCGAAGTCCGCGAGCAGGCTTCGCGCGCGGTTCCAATCCTGCTCACGTGCGGGGTCGGGAAGCACACGTTGCATCAGGTAACGCGCAAGCACACGAATTTCGGCGTCGTCAATCGCACCGGTGGTGGGTGGCAACAGGGGCAAGAGATCGTCGTGAGGCGCGACTTTGCGCAGCAGGGATGTCGCCGCGATCGCCAACGGAAAGTCGGCGGCAAATGCTGCTGCGATTCGTGCCGTCGTGGTCGAAACGTCGGCATCTGTTGTGACGACAGCGCCGACAGGACGAGCGGAACCATCGGTGTCGTTGGTTTCGGAAAGCGGCGGCAACAGGATGGATCGGAGGCTCGAGATACCGTCAGCCGAGCCGATCGTGTTCACGATGAGTGCGGTGAGGAGCTCATCGTTGCGCATCAGAAACACGCGTTCGGGAGCGGTGGGTTCCGTAAACCACACCAGGTCGCGGTAGGGCGCGAGATTGCCTTCTTTTACGACGGCGGGTGTGGGTTGCTCGAAGTCAACCTCTCCGAGGAGAGCGGAATAGTTCTCAAATCCGGTCGCATCTTGCGGCGACGGCGCGGTTGCGGTCAGCCCGATGAGTGTGGGTTGCACTGCTGCCGCTCGTAGCCGCGCCTCGAGATAGGCGATCACGAGAGCCCAGTGATCGAGCAGGTGGTGGCATTCGTCAAGCACAATCGTCTTAACGCCGTGCGCGACCAGCCTGTCGACGAGGTCACGCGCGTTGGGGTGCAGGCCCGCCGCCAACTCGTCAGGGCTGAGCCGTGCCATGGCTTTTCTGACAGCGCGTGCACGCCGCGCGATGCCACGCGTGTACGCCTTCTCGTTGCTCGTCGAAAGCGAAGCGAGCCATGCGTTCGCGTGAGCGGTGTCGCGGCCGCCATCGACAAGCTCCTGCTGCCATGCGCGACGTGCCAGCTCATCGAACGCGCCGCCGCGTTCGGTCGTACTGATTCGTTGGTAGGTCAGTACCGTCAGATCGGCGGGATACTCACCATCAATCGACACGGCCCTATCGCTGGGCGCGAGGGTGCACGCTTGTCGCGCCCACTGCCCGGCAATAGTTGTCGTGGGTGCAAACACCACGGTGCGAGCGCCCTGTCGCATCGCCAGCAACAGACCCATCAGGGTCTTGCCACTTCCGGGCGGTGACACGATGTGCACGGGCTCGCCGGGCACAACAGTCACCGCCTGAAGCAACTGTTGTTGGGAGGCACGTAGAGCGCCTGAGAAGCGCCACTCGCGCAGTGGTTCTTCTGCCGTCATTGTGTGGCTATGACCACACCGCTACGAGATCGCCGAGGCGCTCTGCGAGCGCTTCACGCTGGATCGCGACCTGTGCGGGCGAAGTACCACCGGTTCCGTTGCGGCTGGCTACCGAACCAGCAATCGACAGCACGCTGCGAACCTCGGGTGTCAGGTGCTCGGAGACCTGAGCAAGCAGCGCGTCGTCGGCGTCTTCGAGGCCAATGCCACGAATCTCGCACGCGCGTACGAGCGAGCCCGAAACCTCGTGCGCCACACGGAACGGCACGCCCTGCTTGACGAGCCACTCGGCAACGTCCGTCGCGAGCGAGAAGCCCTGCGGCGCCAGCTCGGCCATGCGGTCGGTATCAAACGTGAGCGTCGCGATCATGCCGGTGAAGGCAGGCAGCAGCACCTCAAGCGTCGTGACAGAGTCGAAGACAGGCTCCTTGTCTTCCTGCAGGTCGCGGTTGTACGCGAGCGGCAGCGCCTTGAGCGTGGCGAGCAGGCCGGTGAGGTTACCCAACACGCGACCAGCCTTGCCTCGGGCAAGCTCGGCAATGTCGGGGTTCTTCTTCTGCGGCATGATGCTGGAACCGGTCGAGAAGGCGTCGTCAAGCGTGACGAAGCCGAACTCGCGGGTGTTCCACATGATGACCTCTTCTGCCAGACGCGACAGGTTGATCGAGATCATCGTCGCGATGAACGCGAACTCAGCGACAACGTCGCGGGCGGCCGTGCCGTCCATCGAGTTTTCGCTCGGGCGAGCGAGGCCCAACTCACGAGCAACCAGCTGCGGGTCAAGACCCAGCGTCGAGCCCGCGAGCGCTCCGCCACCGTACGGCGAGACACTGGCACGCTCACGCCAGTCACGGAGACGCTCCAGGTCACGCACGAGCGGCCAGGTGTGTGCCAGCAGGTGGTGTGCGAGCAGCACGGGCTGTGCGTGCTGCAGGTGCGTACGGCCCGGCATGATGGCGCCCGGGTGCGCGTCAGCCTGCACAGCGAGCGCGTCGATAAGACCAGCGACCTCGCCCGCGATAACCGCGGCGTGGTCAAGCAGGTAGAGGCGCACGAGCGTCGCGATCTGGTCGTTGCGGCTGCGACCAGCGCGCAAACGCCCGCCGAGCTCAGCACCAGCGCGTTCGATCAGGCCACGCTCGAGAGCGCCGTGAACGTCTTCGTCTGACTCTGCGGCAACGAAGGCACCCGAGGTAACGTCAGCCTGCAGCTGGTCGAGGGCGTTCTTCATGCCCACGAGTTCGTCGTCGGTCAGGTATCCGGCAGCGTTCAGCGCCGTCGCGTGGGCACGCGAACCGGCGATGTCGTAGTCGGCGAGTGCCCAGTCAAAGTGCGTCGACTTACTCAGCGCGGCGAGCGCTGCCGACGGTCCACCCGCAAAGCGAGCACCCCACAGGGCGCCTTCATTGGTTCCGTGCTCTTCGGTCACGCTGCTTCTCCCTGCTTCGCGAGCAGCCAGACCAGCAGGGCCTTCTGCGCGTGGAGGCGGTTTTCTGCCTCGTCCCAAATAACCGACTGCGGGCCGTCGATCACGTCAGCGTCGACTTCGTAGCCGCGGTCAGCGGGGAGGCAGTGGATGAAGATCGCTTCACCGTCGGCCAGCGACATGAGCTCCTGGGTGACCTTGTACGCGCCGAGGTCGCGCAGGCGTGCGAGCTTTTCTTCTTCCTTACCCATCGACACCCATGTGTCGGTGACGATGATGTCGGCGCCGGCGGCAGCCTCGTTGACATCGGTCATCAGGGTGATGGAACCACCGGTTGCGGCAGCAATGCGGTCAGCGTCTGCGACAATGTCTTCGCGCGGTGCGTAGTCGACGGGCGACGCGACACGCACGTGCATACCTGCCATCGCGCCAGCCAGGGCGTAGGAGTGCGCCATGTTGGACTGGCCGTCGCCGAAGAACGACAGCGTGAGACCGGCAAGCTCACCCTTGTGCTCCTTGATCGTGAGCAGGTCGGCGAGCAGCTGGCAGGGGTGGAAGTCATCCGACAGTGCGTTGACAACGGGCACACGGGTGCCAGCCGCCATCTCTTCGAGGCCTGCCTGTGCGTAGGTGCGCCACACGATCGCAGCGACCTGGCGCTCGAGCACACGTGCGGTGTCAGCCGGGGTCTCCTTGCCACCGAGCTGGCTGTTGGCAGTCGAAATGATCAGCGGCGAGCCGCCCAGATCAGCGATACCAACGGCAAACGAGACGCGCGTGCGGGTCGACGACTTGTCGAAAATCACGGCGACGGTCTGCGGGCCTTCGAGCGGCTGCTGCGACCAGCGGTCTGCCTTCAGCGAGACAGCAAGGTCAAGAATTTCTGCCTGCTCGGCGGGCGTGATGTCGTCGTCACGCAAGAAGTGGCGGGTCACGAGTTGTTCTCCTCAGTGCGAAGTTCGGGGTGGGCGGCAACGACAGCGGCAAGAGCCTGACCAAACAGGTCAGTGAACTCCGCTACCTCGGCGTCGCCAATGGTGAAGGCCGGCGCGATGCGAATGACATCGTCGGTCGGCGCGTTAATGATGAGACCAAGCTCGTGTGCCGCAGCACGAACCTCTCCGGCAACCGGTGCCGACAGGTGAATACCAATCAGCAGCCCCTGCCCCGTGGTTCCGGTCACCAGCGGCAGCGACGCGACGGCTGCACGCAGCTCAGCACCGCGGGCGCGCACGTTGGCGAGCAGGTCTTCATCTTCGATGTGACCGAGCACGGCGTTGCCGACGGCGGTCGCGAGCGGGTTGCCGCCGAAGGTGGAGTTGTGAGTGCCCGGGTAGAACAAGTCACTAGCGTCGCCCCACGTCACCATTGCGGCGAGCGGGAAGCCACCGGCGATGCCCTTGGCGAGCGTCATAGCGTCCGGAACCACGCCGTACAGCTGGTGCGCGAACCACGCGCCGGTGCGGCCGGTTCCGGTCTGCACCTCATCAACGATGAGCAGCGCGTTGTGCTCGGTGGCCAGTTCGCGGGCACGCTTGAGGAAGCCCTCGGGGTGCTCAACGACGCCCGCCTCGCCCTGAATGGGTTCGATGAAGATCGCCGCGACATCATCGGTGAACGCTGCTTCGAGCGCCTCGATCGTGTTGTCGATGTGCTGCACGCCCGGCAGCAGCGGACGGAACGGGTCTTGGTACATCGGCTTCGGCGTGAGCGCGAGCGAACCCGTGGAGCGGCCGTGGAAGGCGTGGTTCAGGCTCAGGATCGTTGACTTGCCGTACTTGCCGCCGTGCAGGCGAGCGAGCTTGATCGCGGTCTCGTTCGCTTCGGAGCCCGAGTTCGCGAAGAACACGCGGCCCGACTCCCCCGTCTCTGCAAGTCGCTTGAGGCGTGCGGCCATGTCGAGCTGCTGCTGCGTGGCGAAGTAGTTCGACACGTGCGACAGCACGGCTGCCTGCGCGCTCACGGCCTTCACAAATGCCGGGTGCGAGTGGCCGAGCGAGTTCACTGCGATACCGCCGAGGAAGTCGAGGTAGCGCTGGCCGTCGGCGTCCCAGACAGCTGAGCCCTCACCGCGCTCGAGAAGCGCGAGGCGTCCGCCCAGGCTCGTCAAGTCGCGTGCTGCGTCATCTTGCCAGGTCATCCTGCAACCACCTCTGTACCGATTCCGTTACTGGTAAATAGTTCGACGAGTACCGAGTGCGGCACGCGGCCGTCGATGATGGCGGCGGAACCAACACCGCCGTCGACAGCATCGAGGCACGCCTGCATCTTGGGGATCATTCCCGACTGCAGGCTCGGCATGATTTCGCGCAGTTCCGACGCCTTCAGGTGCGAAACCAGCGAATCGCGGTTCGGCCAGTCAGCGTAGAGGCCGGCGACGTCGGTGAGCACGACAAGCTTCTGGGCGCCGAGCGCCACGGCGAGCGCTGCGGCCGCGGCATCGGCGTTGACGTTGAGCGACTGACCGGGGTGATCCAGGTCGGGTGCGATCGACGAGACGACCGGAATGCGGCCAGCCGCGAGGTGGTCAAGCACCGGGGTCGCGTCAACCTGAACGACGTCACCCACGCGGCCGAGGTCGGCCTCAATGCCGTCGACAACGACACCGCGACGGCGGCCACCGAAGAGGCCGGCGTCTTCACCAGACAGACCGGTCGCGATCGGGCCGTGGGCGTTGATCTTGGCAACCAGCTGCGGGTTGATCTGGCCGGTCAGCACCATGCGCACGACCGAAATCGCTTCGGTGGACGTGACGCGGTAGCCGCCCTTGAACTCGCTCGGAATCGCGAGTCGATCGAGCATGTTCGAGATCTGGGGGCCGCCGCCGTGCACGACGACGGGCTGAATGCCGACGTAGCGGAGGTACGCCATGTCAGCGGCGAACGCGTCTTGCAAGTCTTCGGAGACCATCGCGTTGCCGCCGTACTTTACGACGATGATCGCACCCTGGTAGCGCTTCAGCCACGGCAGGGATTCGATCAGCGTCGCGGCGCGGTCTGACGCGGCGATGGGGTCAGTGACCTGGAGTTCTTTATCTGTCATGAGGCGTAGGCGCTGTTCTCGTGGACGTAGTCGTGCGTGAGGTCGTTGGTGCGAATGCGAGCTTCAGCGGTGCCGACCTTGAGGTCGATCACGAGGCTCGTGGCGCGAGGAGTCAGGTCGACCTCTTCGCGCGGGCGGTCGGGGCCGCCGGCGGTGCAGACGCGCACGCCGTTCATGAAGACGTCAACGTCGTACGGGTCAAACGCTGCCTGCGTGGTTCCGATCGCGGCGAGCACACGACCCCAGTTCGGGTCGTTGCCGAAGATCGCGGCCTTGAACAGGTTGTTGCGGGCAACCGAGCGACCCACCTCAACAGCGTCGGCTTCGGTCGCAGCGTTCTGCACGTCGATCGTGATGTCGTGGCTGGCGCCCTCGGCGTCGCTCTGCAGCTGTGCGGCGAGGTTGTCGCTCACGTCGCGCAGCGCGGCGGTGAAAGCGTCGAGGTCAGGCGTGACGCCCGAAGCGCCTGAAACCATCAGGGTGACCTGGTCGTTGGTCGACATGCAGCCGTCGGAGTCGAGGCGGTCGAACGTGACGTTGGTCGCTGCGCGCAACGCCTGGTCGGCTTGCTCAGCGGTCAGCACCGCGTCGGTCGTGATGACGACGAGCATCGTGGCGAGGCCCGGAGCCAGCATGCCGGCACCCTTAGCCATGCCACCGATCGTCCAGCCGTCGCCCTCGGCAACAGCACGCTTCGGCTTCGAGTCGGTCGTCATGATCGCGAGCGAGGCGTTTTCGCCGCCGTCGGTCGACAGCTCGGCAATACCCTGCTCAACGCCGGTGAGAACCTTGGCACGGAAGCCTTCGTCACCGAACCCAATGAGGCCCGTGGAGCACACCACGATGTCGCCTGCGCTCACGCCCAGCAGTTCGGCGGCCTTCTCAGCGGTCTGGTGCGTGGTCTGAAATCCAAACGAACCGGTGAAGCAGTTTGCGCCACCCGAGTTCAGCACGACAGCTTCAACAACGCCGTCTTGCAACACCTGCTTCGACCAAATGATGGGGTTGGCCTGCGCGCGGTTCGACGTGAACACGGCAGCACCCACCTTGAGCGGCCCGCGGTTCACGACGACAGCAACATCTCGATTGCCGGTCGACTTCAAGCCGACCGCAACGCCTGCGGCTTCGAATCCTTGTGCTGCCGTGACACTCACGGTGCTACTCCATTCACGCTTAAGCCGGTGCTCTCGTTGAGCCCCAGCGCAATGTTCATTGATTGAATTGCGGCACCAGCGGTGCCCTTGGCCAGGTTGTCGACGGCGGTCACCACGATGACGCGGTTAGCGGCATGGTCAATAGCCAGGCCCATGAGCGCGGTGTTCGCGCCCACGACATCTGCGGTGCGCGGGAACTGCCCCTCGGGCAGCAACTGCACAAACGTTTCGTTGCCGTACGCGCTCTCCCACGCATCACGAATCTGCGCGTCGGTGACGCCATCGGCGATCTTCGCGGTCGAGGTCGCGAGGATTCCGCGAGACATCGGAACCAGCACCGGCGTGAACGACAGCGTCACGGTTCCGGCACCCGCGTTCTTCAGCGCCTGCTGAATCTCGGGAATGTGGCGGTGTGTTCCGCCCACGGCATAAGGATTAGCAGAACCAAGGATCTCGCTGGCGAGAAGGTTGGTCTTTGCGCTCTTGCCAGCACCCGACGGGCCCACTGCGAGCACCGTGACGATGTCTTCAGACTCGATCACGCCGGCAGCAATACCGGGTACGAGGCTCAAACTGACGGTCGATGCGTTGCAGCCGGGTGCGGCAATACGGCTCGCCCCGACGAGGTTCTCGCGCTGCTTGCGACCGTCGCCGACGAGGAGCTCGGGCACGCCGTACGTCCACGGGTCGTTGAAGTGACCACCATAGAAGGCCTCCCACGACGCGGGGTCGGTGAGGCGGTGGTCGGCGCCCGCGTCAATCACAAGAGGCGTGTCGCCGAGGGCGTCGGTGTACTGACCCGACTGACCGTGCGGCAACGCCAAGAAGACAACATCGTGCCCGGCGAGAATCTCCGGCGTCGTGTCTTGCAGCTCCAGGTGCGTGAGCGAACGCAAGTGCGGCTGGTGCTGCACGAGTGGCTGACCGGCGTTCGAGTGCGCAGTAACCGTGCGAATCTCAACGTCGGGGTGGTTTGCCAGGAGGCGCAGAATCTCGCCGCCCGCATAACCGGATGCGCCGGATACGGCGACCGAATACGTCATATCTCTACCTTAATTCAGCGGAATGGGGGCCCAAGGCGGCGACACCGGCATTCCTCTGCATACGCAGCGCTGAACGCGGGTCGCCTAAATTCGGCGGCCGCCGCGGCGTCGGCGCACGACAGAGACGCTCGAAGCGAGCGTGGTCGACGGCTGAGCGCAAGGCATGGTGTGAGGTTACTCTTCCAAGGCAGAGGGCGGCAAATCGCGTTCGCAATCTGCCGCCCCGTTATGAAGCCGAAATTCAGTGGCCGGAGAACGGCCCGCGTACCAATCGCGTCCAGCGGTTCGACGGCAAATGCGGCCGCAGCGCCGCCATACCGGTGCCGTATTTGCTCATCGATTGCGGGCGGTAGCCCATGCGCCACAGTCGACGATCAATCTCGGACGGTTGCGCTGACGACTTCGTTTCAACGATGGCCATGTCGGCCATGCGCAGGCGGTCACCGTCGTGGTCATCCCACGCGAGCGCGGTGTCGATCGTGGCCCTCGCGTACCCCTCGTGAGCCAACAGCGTGGTGCGTTCGTAGGTGGAGGCCACGGTGGGCTGGAGCTCCCACGCGATCGCACCATCGACGGCACCGGACTCAAGCAAGTTGGCAACCGTGGCACGAACGTCATCAGTGAGACGATCAGTCTCAGTCTGAGCAATCTCGCGACGGCTCTTTGCTGTCACGCCGCGCGGCCCGCGGAGCTTCACTTCGATGAATGCTCCCCCGGTGTCAACGTAGCTGCGCGTGCGCACCTTGAACCGGCGCCGGCGGGGTTGCGCGGCGGTGTGATAGCTCTTCAAATCGGGCGTATCGAAGTACACCGAGCGGTAGCGAAACGTGCGCTCATCATCGATTTGCAGAACGCGCGTCTCCGGGTTGAGCTGGTGAAGGAGCGGCGCAACGTCATCGAGCGGCAAAAGGTACTTGCGGTCGAGCCTCGTCATGAGCCCGGCGTCGGAAACGAGGTCGTGCAGACTGATTGGGGCGAATCGCTGTGTGGCACGCATCAGGCACCACCGGTCAGCACGCTTGCAGGTTGCTGCGCACGCGCTGTGAACCGCAGGGGCGCGGGCGGTGCCGGAACCACGGGGTGCTTGGTCGACGGAACCCGGAAGCACACGTTGACAAGGGTGGTGTCGTTCACCAGGTCGAGGCGCTCAACCGAGAACGAGCGCACCGTCGCACCGAGGCGCTGTTCCAGGGTGTACTTCAGTTCTTCGTCGTTCGTGATGGCGCGATCGAGGTTGATGACCTGGTGACGCGTGCTGGCAAATACGGCCGGGTGATCAACGACGGCCATGACCGTGAGAATCAATGCCGCGAGCGCGACCGGAACCCACAGCTGAGCGTTGCCGAGGCCAAAGAGCAGGCCGATGGCGAGAGAAGCGAAGTAGTACGCGACTTCGCGCTGCGAGATCTCTGACGACCGCAGGCGAATGATCGACAGCACGCCGAAGAGTCCGAGTCCCAGGCCCATCGCGACCTCGGCTGAGCCGAGCACGATGGTGACGGCGAAGACACCGATGTTGACACCGGTGAAGGCGACAACGAGGTCACGCCGGTGATGACGCGGGTAGTACAACGCGAGTGTGAGGATGAGAACGGCGGCGAGGTTCGCGCCCAGCATGATGATGGATTGCGTGGCCATGATGACTCCTTGAGGTCTTGGTATTTCCATCGTGGAGACCACCCCTAAGCCACCTCTAATTCGTCACTAAGAGTTTCCATAGGTATTGCGACAGTGAACAAAAAGTGACGGGCGAGTGGATTACCCACTCGTCCGCCACTCTCATTGGTCGCGCGAATTACGCCTGCGGAAGCGCTGCCACCACGTCGATTTCAACCAGGATGTTGTCGAGCTCGGAGCCATCAGACCACCGGAGAGGGTGCCGATGGCACCCCCAGCAATGGGTTTGCGCTGCTTCGGGGTGAGATTTAGTCGATCGCCACCAACCGCCATGTGAGCCTCCTTGCTCCGTGAATACAGGAGGGAACAGCAACGCCGTCCCCACGTACGTTGTCGATAAACCACTGCGACCTAGACAGCATGTACGTGCAATAGACAATTTGTAAAAGGGTGCAGAGACATTTTGTAAAGCATGATGGGTACATGAACACAGGGGTTCCCGATATCACCGACATGTTTGCCGGCGGCAGCGTCAATCGCACGTTTGAGAACGCGGGCGAAGTGCTCGAGTTGTACGGCCCTGTCTTGCGCACGCTGGCGTCAGCCGCCGGCCCCCACGTCGAGGTCGTGCTGCACAATCTCGATGGCAGCGATGTCGATCTCGACCACACGATCATGGCGATTACAAACGGTCACATCACCGGCC
This sequence comes from uncultured Microbacterium sp., assembly GCA_947503655.1. GTDB lineage: Bacteria > Actinomycetota > Actinomycetes > Actinomycetales > Microbacteriaceae > Microbacterium. The sequence continues at coordinate 40,241 of CANNEP010000009.1, read as the reverse complement.
GCAAGGTCGGCGGCCCGTCAACGTCACTCGGTCTTGATGTGATGCGTGATCGTCAGGGCGAGCACGATGCGTTCGGCTACAGCGCAACCACGAGCGACGGTCGCCCCCTGCGCTGTTCATCGATGTACTTCCGCAACGACGAGGGCAGCATCATCGCGTCACTGTGCGTCAACGTCGACCTCAGCCCCCTGCAGAACGCCAAGCTCGCGCTCCAGGCCCTCATGCCCGACGAGCGCACCGGCGCCTCTCCGCGCGAGCACTTCGGAACCGACCTCGTCACGGTCATGGACGCCATGATTACCGAAGTCATCACTGACATTGGGGTTCCGGTCACCCAGATGACGCGTGACGACAAGATCCTCGTGTTGCAGCGTCTGGATCAGCGCGGCGCGACCCAAATGCGCAAGTCGGTCGAGGCCATCGCGAAACGTCTCGGTATTTCGCGCGTGACCGCGTACTCGTACCTTGAGCAGGCAAGTCTGCCGAATAGGGCAGCGGAACCAGCGGGCTGGCTGCCAGCACAACGAAAAGACCTCCGGAGCGCATGTGCGCGCCCGGAGGTCTTTTCGTTAATTCTTAGTCGCGGATCTGCGCGCCGAACTTCTCGGCGGCGACAGCCACACCGGCGAGCTTCGCTTCGGTCGCCTCAGCGGCCGTGAGCGTGCGGTCTCCGGCGCGGAAGCGCAGTGCAAACGTGAGGCTCTTGGAACCCTCGTCTACGCCCTGTCCGCGGTAGTCGTCAACCAGACGCGTTGACTCCAGCAGATCGCCAGCACCCGCAACGAGCGCCGCGGCAACCTCGACCGCCGGAACCTCCGCCGGAACAATGAGCGACACATCCTGCGTTGCCGCGGGGAAGCTGCTCAGGTTCTCGGCGACCTGGAGGGCACCGACAGCGTCAATCACAGCGTCGAGGTCGAGCTCGGCGACGACAACGCGGCCGTGCAGATCTGCTTCTTCGGCAACCGCGGGCAGAACTTCACCCACGTAGCCCACCGTGGTTCCGTTGATGCTCAGCAGACCCGTGCGCCCTGGGTGCAGCGCCGCGCGCTGTCCCTGAACCACGTCAATCTGCACGCCGGCGGCAGCAGCGATGACGCGCACGGCGTCGAGGGCTTCGGCAAGACCGGCAGCCTCGGCGGCACGGCCCGGCTGCTTCGGCGCAATATTGCCGGCGAGGAGCACCGCAACGTGGCGCGGCTGCGGCGGGATGGCCGCGAACAGCGCGTTCAGCGTCTCTTCGCTCGGGCGCTCCCCCAGCGGCGGAACGTCGACGGTGCCGTATTCGACACCCGGTTCGGGCAGGAAGACCGCACCGGTTTCAAACAGCGACAGGTCGGTGAGTCCGCGCGAGGCGTTGCGGTGAGCAACGGCGAGGAGACCCGGAACCAGGGAGCGGCGCAAGAACGCCGCCTGACCGTCGAGAGCGTTGGCCAGCTTAATGCTGGGCAGCTCGTCGCCGGCGGCGGAACCGTGCAGGTTGTTCGCCTCAGCCGTCGTGAACGGGAACGACGGGGTCTCGACGAAGCCTGCTGCGGCCAGCGCGTTGGACACACGGCGGCGAGCCTGCTGGGCAGCGGTGAAACCACGGCCCGACGGCGGCGTCGGCAGCACCGACGGAATGCGGTCGAGGCCGTGTACCCGCGCAACCTCTTCGGCGAGCGTCCACTTGTCGGTGAGGTCGGGGCGCCACGTCGGCGGTACGACCTCGTACGAGTCAGCCTCGTCGGTGACGTCGCAGCCGATACGCGTGAGTGCGTCAACGACCTCTTCTGACGTGTAGTCAACGCCGATCAGGCCAGACACGAAACCGTGCGGTAGCGCGATGGCCTCGGTGAAGACCTCGGTGAACAGGGCGCCACCGGTGGTGTCGTGCGTACCACCGGCAAGTTCGACCATGAGGTCGGCCACGCGGCGAGCGGCAACGAAGCCGATGAGCGGGTCAACGCCACGCTCGAAGCGCTTCGACGCTTCGGACGGCAGCTTGTGACGGCGAGCCGAGCGCGCAATCGAAACCGTGTCGAAGTTTGCCGCCTCAATGAGGACGTTCTTCGTGGTTCCGCTCATCTCCGAGTGCAGGCCACCCATCACGCCGGCAAGACCAATTGGACCCTTGTCATCGGTGATGAGGAGGTCTTCGACGTGGAGGTTACGCTTCTGTCCGTCAAGGGTCTCGAAGGTTTCACCCTCGTGCGCGCGGCGCACGGTGATGCCACCGGTGAGCGTGTCGAGGTCGTAGCCGTGCAGCGGGTTGCCGAGCTCGAGCATCACGTAGTTCGTGATGTCGATCAGGATGCCGAGCGAGCGGATGCCCGCGAGCGTGAGGCGCGCGACCATCCATGGCGGCGTCGGGCGCGACGGGTCAACGTCACGAACAACGCGCACGACGAACTCGTTGACCGCGGCCTTGCCACGGATCGGGTTGTCGTCTTGCACGGTCAGCGGGAAGCCGGTGCCCTGCTCGAGAGCGGCGAAGTCAACATCTGCCGGGTCGCGGAATTCAGCACCGGTAGCCAGCGCGTATTCGCGCGCGACACCGCGCAGGCTCATGGCGTAGCCGCGGTCAGGCGTGACGTTGATTTCAACGGCAACGTCATCGAGACCGAGCAACGCGAGCGCGTCGGAACCGATCGGGCCGTCAACGCCGAGCTCGGCGAGACGGATGATGCCGGCGTGGTCGGTGCCGAGACCGAGTTCCTTCGCCGAGGCCATCATGCCGTCGGAGACGTGACCGTAGGTCTTGCGCGCGGCGATCGGGAACGGGCCGGGCAGCACGGCACCCGGAAGCGTCACAACGACTTTGTCGCCCTTGAGGAAGTTCGACGCACCACACACGATGCCGTGAATGGCTTCGCCGCCGTCAGCGGCGGTTTCTCCCTCGGGAGCAACCTGCACCTGGCACCAGCGGATCGTCTTGCCGTTGGACTGCGGCTCTTCGACAAAGTCGAGAACCTGACCCACAACGATCGGGCCGGTCAGCTCGAACGTGTGAACGTCTTCTTCTTCAAAGCCGACGGAAACCAGCGACGCGAGAATGTCTTCGGGCGTTGCTTCCGCCGGAATGTCAACGTATTCGCGAAGCCACGAAAGCGGGACGCGCATCAGACCACCATTCCGAACTGCTCACTGAAGCGAACATCGCCTTCGGCCATGTCGCGCATATCTTGAACGTCGCTACGGAACATGAGCGTGCGCTCAATGCCCATACCGAACGCGAATCCTGAGTACACCTCGGGGTCAAGCCCCGCGGCACGCAAAACGTTGGGGTTCACCATGCCGCAGCCACCCCACTCGATCCACCGGGCGCCACCCTTGAAGGTGGGGTGCCAGAGATCCAGCTCCGCCGACGGTTCCGTGAACGGGAAGTAGTTGGTGCGGAACCGCGTCTTCGCTTCGGGTCCGAACAGCACCTTGGCGGCGTGGTCAAGCGTGCCCTTGAGGTGCGCCATCGTGATGCCCTTGTCAACGACCAGACCCTCGAACTGGCTGAAGACGGGCAGGTGCGTCGCGTCGAACTCATCGGTGCGATACACACGCCCCGGGCACAACACGTAGATCGGAACATCACGCTCGAGCATCGAGCGCATTTGTACCGGTGACGTGTGCGTGCGCATCACGAGGTGACGAGCGACCGGGTCAACGAAGAACGTGTCCTGCATCTGGCGTGCCGGGTGGTCTTCGTCGAAGTTCAGGGCGTCGAAGTTGAACCACTCGTGCTCAAGCTCGGGGCCTTCGGCGATTTCCCACCCCATGCCGACAAAGATGTCGCTGATCTGCTCCTGCAACAACGTCAGCGGGTGGCGAGCACCCACGCGCGTGCGCGAAGCGATTGCGGTGATGTCGACGCGCTCTGCCTCCAGGCGAGCGGCCGTTTCTGCCTGCGCGAGTTCTTCCTCGCGCTGCGTAAAGGCCTTGTTCACCTCACCTCGGGCTTGCCCCACAAGCTTGCCGAATTCGGCCTTGTTTTCGGGGGCGACAGAGCGCAACGATGCATTGAGCTTCGCAAGGGGCGAACCTTCTGCAGAGTGCGCGGCTCGAGCCGCCTTCAGCGCGGCAGTATCCTCAGCTGCGGCGAACGCGGCCAGGGCATCCTGCACGGCTGCGGCGACCGCTTCCGGAGTGATGTTTGGTGAGTCAGACACAATAACCGAGTCTACCGGCCGTCACGCCCCTTATTTCCGCACCCCCGGTTCCGTAGTTCCGCTCCCCTGGTTCCGCTCCCCCAGAAACGCCGATGGTGCCCGCCGGGAATACTCACCGGCGGGCACCATGTCTTGGCGCGGGGTTGTTTTACCGCTTTGGCTTCTTCGGCGTCGTCTGCGCGGCGATGACCTCGGTCACCGTGCCTTCGTGCATAACGGCCGTCTCGTCAGCTTCGAGGCGAATAGCCTTCGGCGATGCGGAGACGCGCTTCTGCACGATGTGGGCAACCCACGACAGCAGCAAACACATCGAAATGTAAATCACCGAGACGACAATCGTCGTCGGGATGATCGGGCGGCCGTCTTGGCTCATCAGGTTCTTCGCGAGCTTCAACAACTCGTCGTACGTGATGATCGAGCCGAGCGACGTGTCTTTCAGCGTCACAACAAGCTGAGCAATGATGACCGGCATCATGACGCGAATAGCCTGCGGGAACAGGATGAACGCCATAACACCGCTCTTACGGAGGCCGATCGCGTAACCCGCTTCACCCTGACCGCGTGGCAGCGATTCAATACCCGCACGGAAAACTTCGGCGAGAACGGAACCGTTGTACGCAATGAGAGCAGCAACAACAGCAATGAAGGGGGTCGTCTTGAGCCCGAGCACCGGCAAACCGAAGTACACCAGCATCATCATGACGAGCACCGGAACGGCACGGAGGATCTCAGTGATCCAGGTGACAACGACGCTCACGACGCGGTGGTCGCTGAGGCGGCCGATGACCAACAGGATGCCGAAGATGAGCGAGCCCACGGCTGCCACGGCAAACGCGATGAGCGTGTTGGCGAGCGCTGGCAGCACCAGATCGGTCCACACGCTGGCGTACGTGAAGACCGCCCACTTGCGCGCGGTGAACTGTCCGGTCTCAATGAGACGCCAGATCACGAACCCGATAATGGCAATCAGTACCAGGACGGTGATAGCACCGAGGATGCGGTTGCGACGAATGGCCTTGGGGCCGGGAACGTCGTAAAGAACAGAAGTCATCGTGCGATCCTCCACTTGTTCTCAAGGAAGCGCTGGAGCCAGCTCAGGAGCAAGACCAGGACCACGAAGATGAGGGCAACCCACAGGAGAACTTCGAGCATGGTTCCGGGGCGTCCGGCGCTGTCAGCGATGGCCGCACGAACGGCGGCGAGCTCAGCAACCGAGAAGCCAGCAGCGACGGTGGTGTTCTTCAGGAGTGCAATCAGCACGGAAAGCATGGGCGGAACCACGGCACGGAAGGCCTGCGGCAAGACCACCAGCGACATGACCTGACCGTAGTTGAGGCCAATCGCACGCGACGCTTCTGCCTGACCAACTGGAACAGTGTTGATGCCAGCACGAATCGCCTCGGCGACATATGTCGCCGTGTACACACCGAGGGCAATGACTGCCGTCGGCACGTAGTCAATCTTCGGCAGACCCAACTGGGGGTAAGCGAAGACGAAGAAGAAGAAGACGAGAGTCAGTGGCGTGTTTCGGATCCAGTTGACGTAAACCGTTCCTACGGCGCGGGCAATGGGCACCGGTGAAACGCGCATAGCGCCGACGAGTGTACCCAAGACAAGTGCGAGAACTGCACCACCGAAGAACAGGATCAGCGTGTTACCGATCGCTTCACCCCATAGATCGAGGTTGCCGGTAATGGCGTCCATGTTCCTCCTCTCTGCAACAGATGAGGGGGGCGGAACGAACGGTTCCGCCCCCCCCTTCGACTTTTTAGTAGTTGTCGACCGCGGGCTGCTCGACCTCGATACCCGAGTCACCCAGGTTCTTGTCGAAGATACCCTGCCAGACGTCGCCACCATCGGTCAGCATGGTGTTGATGTGCTCGCGCAGAGCGTCGTCACCCTTGGGGAGACCGATGCCGTACTTCTCAACCGAGAAGGGCTCGCCAACAACCTTGATCAGGTCCGGGTCCTTGGCGGCGTAGCCGATGAGGATGGCCTGGTCGGTGGTGACTGCCTGCACCTTGCCGCTGATCAGGTCTTCGACACAGAGCGAGTACAGGTCGTACTCCTTGGTCGGAACCTCAGGGAAGTTCTCCTTGATGTTCTGGATCGGCGTCGAACCCGTTGCGGAGCACACCGTGGTGTCCTTGTTCAGGTCTGCCTCACCGGTGATCTCGCTGTCCTTCGCGACGAGCAGACCCTGGCCGGTGATGAAGTACGGACCAGCGAAGTCGATCTGTTCCTTGCGCTTGTCGTTGATCGAGTAGGTACCGACGTAGTAGTCGATGTCGCCGTTGACAATGGCCTGCTCGCGGTTTGCCGACGGGATGGCCTTGAACTCGATGGCGTCCTCATCGAAGCCGAGCGAAGCTGCGACCCAGCGAGCGATGTCAACATCGAAACCAGTGCGCTCGTTGGTGGTGACGTCAAGGTAGCCGAGACCGGGCTGGTCTTCCTTGACACCGACGATGACCTTGCCGTCAGCGGTCATCTTGTCGAACGTGGGCGAGCCTTCAAGCTTGACGTCGGTGGCTACCGTCCACGGGTTCTCCGAGCCGGCGCCAGCGTCGCCGCCGTCGCCACCGGTTCCGCCGTCGCCCGGGGTGCCGCTCTGGCAACCCGTGAGAGCAAGCAGAGCAGCGGCTGCAATACCGATGCCGGTCAGGGTGCGTGACTTACGCATGTTTTCCTCCTTGGTAGGGTTACTTTTTCTCACGTCAGTGCGTGAGGAGCTTAGAAAGGAAGTCTTTGGCGCGAGCGCTCTTGGGGTTCGTGAAGAACTCGTCAGGAGTCGCTTCTTCGACGATCTGGCCGTCGGCCATGAAGACGACGCGGTTCGCGGCCTTGCGTGCGAAGCCCATTTCGTGGGTGACGACGATCATCGTCATGCCCTCGGCCGCGAGCTCGATCATGACGTCGAGAACCTCGTTGATCATTTCAGGGTCGAGAGCCGACGTCGGCTCATCGAACAGCATGACCTTGGGGTGCATCGCGAGTGCGCGCGCAATGGCAACACGCTGCTGTTGGCCACCGGAGAGCTGGGCCGGCATCTTCTGTGCCTGGTGGGCAACGCCAACGCGTTCGAGCAGCTTCATGGCTTCGGCTTCTGCCTCAGCCTTCTTCTTGCCCAGCACCTGAATGGGCCCGAGGGTCACATTCTGCAGGATCGTCTTGTGCGCGAAGAGGTTGAACGACTGGAAGACCATTCCCACTTCCGCGCGCAGGTGCGCGAGAGCTTTACCCTCGGCGGGGAGTTCTGTGCCGTCGATCGTGATCGAACCGCTCGTGATCGTCTCAAGACGGTTAATCGTGCGGCACAGTGTCGACTTACCGGAACCAGACGGGCCGATAACGACAACGACCTCTCCCTTGTTCACGGTGAGGTTTACATCTTTGAGTGCGTGGAAGTCGCCATAGTGCTTCTGTACGTCTTTGACCACGACAAGGGGCTGTCCGCTCTCTGTCATGCCTCGACACTAGAAGCCTGAGGGGCATTTCAGCCACCTGCGCGCGCGACGGTTACGTAGTCGTAACAATCAAATCCGTAGATTTCGGTGATTATCTCGGCGTCACGCTATTTCGCGCATGGGATGACGAAATCGACCGTCATTTTGTGCACGATGACGGTTTTGGGCATGAGCCCTGCTACTCGACTGAAACAAACGAGCGCTTGGTTGTTTTTTGGGGTAGGTCTTGCGGTATACGCACTAGCCCGCGGTGCGCTGCGCGAATGCCGATTCGTACAGGCACACGCTCGCTGCCGTCGCCAGGTTGAGAGACTCGGCACGACCATAGATCGGGAGCTTCAACGCCCGATCTGTCATCGCGAGAACCTCGTCCTCCAGACCACGCGCCTCGTTGCCGAACAGCCAGGCCGTCGGCCTCGCCAGCACGCCAGCCGACCGGGCCTCCAGGAGGTCCTCCCCCTTAACATCAGCCGCGATCACCGCGAGCCCGGCCTGACGGCAACGCTCCATAACGTCGACGACATCGGCACCCACAACGATCGGCACATGAAAGAGTGAACCGGTCGTCGAGCGCACGACCTTGGGGTTGTACGGATCGACCGTCTTGCCGGTCAGGATCACCCCATCAGCGCCAGCCGCATCTGCGGCGCGAATGATGGTTCCGAGGTTTCCGGGGTCACGCACCTGCTCGCACACCGCAAGCAAAACGGGCTTGGCCGCGAAAACATCATCGAGGCTAGCCGGCCATTGCTTCGCGACCGCGACAACACCCTGTGGCGTGACCGTGTCTGCCATCGCGTCAACGACAGCCTCACTCGCGAGCGTGACGTAAATCCCGTGCTTTTCGGCACCGTCGCGGAGGTCGGTGTGCCTCTCCCACGCACTGGGTGTCGCGTAAAGATCAACGATGCTGTCAGCGCGGTACTGCAATGCCTCTCGCACGGCCTGCGGGCCCTCCAGGAGGAAGAGGCCAGACTCGTTACGCGCACTGCGCTTCGTCAGCTTGGCAACAGCGCGGACACGCGGGGACCGTGGGTTCTCGAGCACGTCTTCAGTCTAGGGTGACGGCATCGTCCGGCCGCGGAACGGCACAGGAATTCACCGCACCAACAATGCACCAAGGGCGCCCTCCGCAGTGGAGGACGCCCTTGGAAAAAGCGAAGTGCTTACGCAGCCGACTTCGGTGCGTTGACGTCTGCAGGCAGAGCAGCCTTAGCAGCAGCAACGAGCTTCGTGAACGTAGCCGCGTCGTTGACCGCGAGGTCAGCGAGCATACGACGGTCAACCTGGATGCCAGCAAGGCCGAGGCCCTGGATGAAGCGGTTGTACGTCATGCCGTTTGCACGGGTCGCAGCGTTGATGCGCTGGATCCACAGGCGACGGAAGTTGCCCTTGTTCTTGCGACGGTCGCGGTATGCGTAGACGAGGGAGTGGGTGACCTGCTCCTTGGCCTTGCGGTAGAGACGCGAACGCTGTCCGCGGTAACCGGATGCGCGCTCGAGAATAACGCGGCGCTTCTTGTGGGCGTTAACCGCCCGCTTTACACGTGCCATTTCTGGTGTTTCCTAATCTTCAAACGGGCGCTATTAGCGGCCGAGGAGCTTCTTGATGACCTTGAAGTCGTTGCCAGATACAACCTGGTCGGCGTTCAGGCGACGCTTACGCTTGCTGGCCTTCACCTCGAGGTTGTGGCGCATACCTGCCTGCTGCTTCATGATCTTGCCGCTACCGGTGACCTTGAAGCGCTTCTTGCTGCCCGAGTGGGTCTTCTGCTTCGGCATCTTCTCTTCCTTAATGTTTCGCCCTGGGGGCGTCTGGTTCGCCCGGGGGCGAGGCTTATGTGCCTATTCGGCAGAGTCCATTGCGGACTCGGCTGCTTCGGGAGCAGACGGCTTCTCGGTACGAGCGTCGCGTGCTGCCTGCTTCGACGCTGCACGGACAGCGTTCTGCTCAGCCTTCGTCTCAGACTTGTTCTTGTGCGGTCCGATCACCATCACCATGTTGCGGCCGTCGATCGTCGGGTTCGACTCGACGGTTCCGAACTCTGCGACGTCTTCTGCGAATTTCTTCAGCAGACGAACGCCCTGATCGGGACGCGACTGCTCACGACCGCGGAACAGGATCATTGCCTTGACCTTGTCGCCAGTCTTGAGGAAGCCCTCAGCGCGCTTGCGCTTGGTCTCGTAGTCGTGTGCATCGATCTTCAGGCGGAAACGCACCTCCTTGAGGACGGTGTTCGCCTGGTTGCGGCGAGCTTCCTTAGCCTTCTGAGCAGCTTCGTACTTGAACTTCCCGTAGTCCATGATCTTGACGACGGGAGGCTTCGAGTTGGGAGCAACCTCAACAAGGTCAAGGTCTGCTTCCTGTGCGAGGCGGAGCGCGACCTGAATGGCGACAACGCCAATCTGTTCGCCACCGGGGCCGACGAGTCGAACCTCCGGAACGCGAATGCGCTCGTTGGTGCGGGGATCGCTGATGCGGAACTCCTCTGGATGCGTGGTTCATGGCCGCCGCAATACGAGGGTTCGTACCGCGGGCGAAGGTATGATCACTCCACCCGCACGACGTGAGACGTCGGCTATGCACCCTAACTACCCCCGACAGATTCGGAGGCGGAGCGCAGACCCGGTAGCCTAGAACGGCAAGCGCGGGTGGGATGTGATCCACTTTCGTACTGGAGCGTAATGCTCCAGAGCCCGCATTAGTTTAGCAGAGAGTTAGACGTGAACACGATTCCGGCAGAAAACAGCCACGAACACGACCCTGAGCGCCTGGCGCAGTGGGAAAAAGCGGACCAGGCAGCGTCTGAAGCTGCACGCGATATTGCCGATGTTCCCGCGGTCGAGGTCATTACGACCGCCGCAGTTCACCTGCTGAGCGCTGCTGCTGTGAAACTCGGTCTTGCCGACGACCCGAATGCGGCACAGCAGATCGACCTCGATGAGGCACGCAAGCTCATCGACGCTCTCGCGGGCCTCATCACCGCGGGTGCACCCGCGGTCAGCGACATGCACGCGCGCTCGTTGCGCGATGGCCTGCGCTCGGTGCAGCTCGCTTTCCGTGAGGCATCGGCAATCCCCGACCCGATCGGCAAGGGACCGGGCGAAAAGTGGACCGGTCCGGTCAACTAATCACAACAGCCACAAGCGGGCGTTGGTGCACGGCACCGGCGCCCGCTTTGCGTTGTGGGCGGCCTCGTATTGGGCCGCGGGTGGCGCTAGTTCGCGCGCTGGAGCTTGACTGACAGCGAGTCGACAAGCACCGCAATGCGGTCGTCCGCCGCCCACCGCTGCGCGAGTCGCTGCAACACGGCATCGAGCTGCGTCTGGTCGAGTCCGTCGACGAGCTGAAGCGTCACGATGAGCTCGGGGCCGCGCAGGCGCGCGTCGGGGTCGCCGGAAGCGACAGTGAGATCGATGACGGCAAGCTCCGTGCCGACCGACTCTTGCAACGCTTGGAAAACCTCAGGCGACTCGTGGCTCGGCACCCACGCCTCGTCTTGCGCGAGCGCCCAGACCGCGGGGCGGCGCACGACGAACTCGGTCTCAGCTGTCGGGTCAACAACAAGCAGGTCGGTCTGGTCGGAGGCTGCCGACAGAGCCGCACGAACGCCCGCCACCGGAATCGGCCGGGCTAGTGGATCCCACGTGCGCATCGAGTCAACGCTCGAAAAGATCGGCAACACCGTGCGGCCATCGGGTGCGGCAACCGTCACGATCGACAGCTCTTGCGTCTTATCGACCGCAAGGCCCGTCGGTCCGACCCCCTCGTCACCCTTTTCAGCGATCAACGGGATGAGAACGCGCGCGGTGCGCAGGGCTTCGACAATGGTGATTTGATCGCCGGAACCATCACGGAAGTTGGTGAGTGCGGCATACAGTGCCGAGTCGGCAGAGCCGTCATCGCCAGCAGCCGGGTTGGGTTCGAATCGGCGGCCTTCCCAGGGAACGCCAGCCGAATCGCCAGTGTTAGTTGTCTCCTGCGACATCCAGGGCCTCTGCCAGCGTGAACGCACCGGAATACAGTGCCTTACCGATGATTGCGCCTTCAACACCGAGCGGAACCAGGTCGCGAAGATCAGCGATGTCGTCAAGCGAAGAAATACCACCCGACGCAACAACGGGCTTGACGGTGCGCGAGCACACTTCGCGGAGCAATTCGAGGTTCGGCCCGCGCAGCGTGCCATCCTTCGTCACGTCGGTGACAACGTAGCGCGAACAACCGGCGTCTTCGAGTCGGGCGAGAACTTCCCAAATGTCGCCTGCGTCCTGCGTCCATCCGCGAGCCGCCAGCGTGGTTCCGCGCACGTCCAGACCGACGGCAATCGCCTCGCCGTAGCGGCCAATGACGTTGGCAGCCCACTCCGGGTTCTCCAGTGCAGCGGTACCGAGGTTGATGCGGGTGACGCCGGTCTCGAGTGCGGCTTCGAGCGACGCATCGTCACGGATGCCGCCAGACAGCTCAACGTTCAGACCGCGCACCTGCTTGATGACGCGGCGGATCACCGCAGTGTTAGCACCGCGACCGAACGCAGCGTCCAGGTCAACGAGGTGCAACCATTCGGCGCCCTGCTCTTGCCACTGGGCAGCAGCGTCAACGGGGTCGCCGTAGTTCGTTTCTGAGCCTGCCTCGCCCTGAGTCAGGCGCACAGCCTTGCCTCCCGCGACGTCGACAGCCGGCAACAGAGCCAAAGCGGGAGTGTTCGTGAAGTCGTTCATGAGTCCTCTATGAAGCAAATGTCGTGCAAAGGGCACAGAAGTTAGAGCGTAGCCCCGCCCAGCGTGCCGATCCAATTCTTCAACAGTGTGATGCCGGCTTCGCCGGACTTCTCCGGGTGAAATTGGGTCGCCGAAAGCGGCCCATTCTCAACGGCCGCGATGAAACGCGAGTGGTGTGTCGCCCAGGTCACGCTGGGCTGCGGGAACGGCGGCATGACCTCAAGCGACCAGTCTTGTGCGGCGTTGGAGTGCACAAAGTAGAACCGCTCGTTTTCGATACCGCGGAACAGCGTGCTGCCCTCGCCGACCTCAACCGTGTTCCACCCCATGTGGGGCAGAACGGGGGCTTCAATCTCGCGCACGACACCGGGCCACTCCCCCAGGCCCTCAGCGCCGACGCCGCGCTCGACGCCGCGTTCAAACATGACCTGCATGCCGACGCAAATGCCGAGCACGTGACGGCCACCAGCCAGGCGACGGTCGATCAACTCTTCTGAACGCTCGGCTCGCAACGCCCCCATGACGGCGGCAAAGGCACCGACGCCGGGCACGACGAGGCCGTGGGCCTCCATGACCAGCTTCTTGTCTTTCGTGAGGTGCGCGTCGGCTCCGGCCGCGTCGAGTGCCTTCGCGGCAGAGTGAACGTTGCCCGACCCGTAGTCGAGCACCGCGACGATCGGACGGGTCACAGTGCACCCTTTGTGCTGGGAATGCCCGCGACCAGCGGGTCCAGAGCCTTGGCCTGGCGGAATGCACGCGCGAAGGCCTTGAACTCTGCCTCGGCGATGTGGTGCGGGTCACGACCACCCTTCACGTTGACGTGCACGGTGAGACCGGCGTTCAGCGTGATGGCTTCAAAAACGTGGCGCACGAGCGAACCGGTGAAGTGGCCACCGATGAGGTGGAACTCGAAGCCGGCGGGCTCACCCGTGTGCACCAGGAACGGACGACCCGAGATGTCTACGACGGCCTGCGCGAGAGCTTCGTCGAGCGGAACCAGGGCGTCGCCGTAGCGAGAAATGCCAGCTTTGTCGCCGAGTGCTTCGCGAATGGCCTGACCCAGCACGATGGCGGTGTCTTCGACCGTGTGGTGCGCATCGATGTGGGTGTCACCGGTGGCCTTCACCGTGAGGTCGGTGAGCGAGTGCTTCGCGAAGGCGGTGAGCATGTGATCGAAGAACGGCACGCTGGTGTCGATCGAGCTCTGACCGGTGCCATCAAGGTTCAGTTCGAGCTCAATGGTGGACTCGCTCGTCGAGCGGCGGCGAGAGGCAATACGCGGGGCGGTCATACTCAGAATCCTAGCGAGGCGAGGGCATCAAGGAACGCGGTGGTTTCTTCTTCGGTACCGGCTGACACACGCATGTGACCGGGGATACCAACGTCGCGGATCAGAATGCCGCGCTCATAGAGGGCTTGGAAGGTGGCCTGCGGGTCGGCGACGCCGCCGAACAGCACAAAGTTGGTCCACGATTCGTAGGGGCGATAGCCCAGGGCGGACAGCGTTGCCGAGATACGGTCGCGCTGCTCGACAATGTCGTCGACGGTGGCCAGCATCGTGTCGGCGTGCCGCAGGGCTGCGAGAGCTGCCACCTGAGTGAGCGCGCTCAGGTGGTAGGGCAAGCGCACGAGGCGCAGGCCGTCGATAAACGCTGGGTCTGCGGCGAGGTACCCGACGCGTGCGCCGGCGAACGCGAAGGCCTTGCTCATCGTGCGCGACACCACGAGTCGCGGGCGACCCTCGAGGAGCGTGAGTGCGCTCGGCGCTTCATGCGGAGCGAATTCGAAGTACGCCTCATCGACAACAACGATGCCATCGGTGGCCTCGTAGACAGCCTCGATGACGTCGAGTGTCAGCGGCGTGCCGGTCGGGTTATTGGGGGCGCACAGCAGAATGACGTCGGGCTTTACCTCGTCGACCTGGGCGACGGCAGACGCCGCTGTCAGCTCGAAATCGGCTCCGCGCTCGCCAGCGAACCAGCTGGCTCCGGTCGCACGCGCCAGTAGCGGATACATCGAGTACGTCGGAGCAAAGCCCATCACCGCACGGCCGGGGCCCGCGAACGCCTGCAGGATGTGTTGCAGAACCTCGTTGGAACCATTGGCCGCCCAGATCTGGCTGGCCGTCAAGCCGTGCCCCAAATACCCGGCGAATGCCTCGCGCAGCAGCGTGAACTCGCGGTCGGGGTATCGGTTGAGGTCATGCACAGCGAGAGAAAGTGATTCGACAATGTCTGCGGCCACGTCATCCGGAATCGGATGAGTGTTCTCATTAACGTTCAGTGCGACCGGTAGCGGCGCCTGCGGGGCGCCGTACGGAGTCATCCCGCGAAACTCGTCGCGGATGGGCAGATCACTGAAGGAGATCGTCACTCCCCCATGGTAGGTCGGTAGGGCGTGGCCGTCGAAACCGAGAACTCGAACATTACGCACAGTCTCACTTTCGTCGCCACGTGCGCTCGGGCTACTCCGTGAACTCGGCAGGGATCGCGAGAGTCTGACCCGGCTCAATCGCCGACGACGGCAGCGCGTTCAGCGAGATGATGCCGTCAATAACATCGCGCGGGTCGGCCTGCGGGGCGACCTTTCCGGCGATTGACCACAGCGAGTCACCGGGCATCACGTTGATGGTTTCGAATGTTGCCGGCGTGCCCTCATCAAGTGAAGCGAGAGCGGAACCGCCGCTCAACACGGCGACCGCGACAGCGATAACCACGGGGAGAGCGACCAGAGTGGCGAGGACGCGGCGACCACGATCGGTGATGCGAAGGCGCGTCGTGACCGCGGAACCACCGGCTGCGGCACCGACACGAGGCGTCAAAACGACGCGAGCCGGACGAGCAGTGGCTTGGATGCTGATGGTGCTCATGATTCCTCCTTGTGGTGTGCTTCGCCTCCAGCTCTCGGCCGGGAGGGCCGGAAGCGAAGCTACGTTCCGAATCTATGTTCTAGGTTCGAACATGTCAACTTATTTTTCGAATCAGTTTCAAAAGAATGTTTCGACACACTCGAACAAAAGTCTTTCTTTATCCGAAAAGTCGGATACGGTTTCGATAGCGAAAGCACATCATCAACCTCCGACATTGGTCGTTGGGTGGCAAAGGAGAACGCAATGAGCGCGCAAGAGAACGTGAGCGGCACGGGCAGCGAGGCCCCGCGTACGCGTCGTCGAAAGAGCCTCAGCGACAAGCAGATGGCCATTCTTGAGGTCATCCAACGGTCGATCGCACGCAACGGCTACCCGCCGAGCATGCGTGAGATTGGTGACGCCGTGAACCTCAAGTCACTGAGTAGCGTCACGCACCAGCTGGGCCAGCTTGAGCTCAGTGGCTACCTGCGCCGCGACCCCGGCAAGACCCGTGCGATGGAAGTCTTGATCGACATCCCGGGCATCGCCACCGAAAACCCGGCAGATGCCGCGCCTTCCGTCGGCGACGCCGCTCTGGTTCCGCTCGTTGGCCAGATCGCTGCTGGCATTCCGATCACTGCAGAGCAGCAGGTTGAAGAGATCTTCCCGCTGCCCCGTCAGCTCGTCGGCAAGGGTGAACTGTTCATGCTCAAGGTGAGTGGCGAGTCGATGATCGACGCGGCAATCTGCGACGGCGACTGGGTGGTCGTGCGTGTGCAGAGCGACGCCGAGAACGGCGACATCGTTGCGGCGATGCTCGACGAGGAGGCCACCGTCAAGGTGCTGCGTCGCCGGGATGGCCACACGTGGCTTCTCCCCCGCAACAGCGCTTTCGAGCCAATCCTGGGCGACGAGTCCACGATCCTCGGCAAGGTTGTAGCTGTGCTTCGCGCCGTCTAACCCACAGACATATCCAGCGGCCTGCGCCCACCGTTCACCGGTAAGCACAGGCCGCTTTGCCGTTGCCGAGGCCAAGCGGCACGGCTACGGGCCGGCGGGCCGCGTTCCTGGCGGCGCGACTTGGTTGACGTCTGTCCAGACCTCCGTCAGCCGGATGATGAGCCCCTCCTGCACCTGAGCGAAGCTCGCGCATTCGAAATGCTGGGTACCGCTCGCATTCTTGGACGTGACGTGTGAACGACACGCTGCGCGGTCCGAGTCCCCAACGAGTTCGACGATCTGCAGACGATCAAAATCGGGATACTCCGCGTTCATTCGAATCCAGCCGTCACGGTCAAACGTCTCACCGGTGTGAACAAGCTCACACTCGAAGTCGCGATGAAGAAAATCCGCCATCGCCGACCACCGGTGTTCGTCGATGACGGTCATGAGCCCGCGCAACGCGGCATCAGCATCCATACGCGCATCTTATGCGCGGTTGCCAGTGTCATCCCCGCACCCCATGGTTCCGGAACCACGTCGCAGCTCCCGAGATCGGCAGCACCAGAGACAACGGCAACACAAAAAGGGGCCCGCCCCACTCGCATGAGTGAGGCGGGCCCGAATTCAGAAGCGTTACGCGCCGATCTTCTCGCGCACGTTCTTGGTTGCTGCCACCAGGTTCCGCAGCGATTCGACGGTCTCGTCGTAGCCACGGGTCTTGAGGCCGCAGTCCGGGTTAGCCCAAATGAGCTTGTGCGGGAGGGCGTCAGCGGCGCGCTGCAGGATGGACTCCTGCTCGTCGACCGACGGCACGCGCGGCGAGTGGATGTCCCATACGCCGGGGCCGACTCCGTGCGGGAAGCCAGCGTCGCGGATGTCGTCGATAACGTCGCCGCGGCTGCGGGCAGCCTCGATCGAGGTGACATCGGCGTCGAGAGCCGTGATCGCGTCGATCACAACACCGAACTCCGAGTAGCAGAGGTGCGTGTGGATCTGGGTCGCGTCAGCAACGGCAGCCGTCGACAGGCGGAACGATCCGACCGACCAGTCGAGGTAGGCAGCCTGGTCAGCAACCTTGAGCGGCAGCAGTTCGCGCAGGGCGGGCTCGTCGACCTGGATGATCGCGATGCCGGCGTTCTCGAGGTCAGCGATTTCGTCGCGCAGCGCGAGACCAACCTGGTTGGCGGTCTCAGCCAGCGGCTGGTCGTCGCGCACGAACGACCAGGCCAGGATCGTGACGGGGCCCGTCAGCATGCCCTTGACGTGCTTCTCGCTCAGCGACTGCGCATACTCAGCCCAGCGCACCGTCATCGGCGCGGGGCGTGAAACGTCGCCCCACAGCAGTGACGGACGCGTCGCACGCGAACCGTAGGACTGCACCCAACCGTTCTGCGTGACGGCGAAGCCATCGAGCAGTTCAGCGAAGTACTGCACCATGTCGTTGCGCTCAGCCTCGCCGTGCACGAGCACGTCAATGTCGAGGTCGTGCTGCAGGTCGATCACGCGGGCGATCTCAGCCTTCAAGAACTCGTCGTAGGCCGCATCATCGATCTCGCCGCGAGCGTGAGCGGCGCGAGCCTTACGAATCTCGCCGGTCTGCGGGAACGAACCGATCGTCGTCGTCGGCAGCACCGGCAGGTTGAGCGACGCGTCTTGCGCGGCGACGCGCTCGTCTTCGTTACCACGCACAAAGTCGTCAGCCTGCAGCGCACCGGTGCGAGCACGCACAGCGTCAACACGAACGCCGGGTGCCGATGCACGGTCAGCGAGCGCTGCCGTTGCGGCGTCAAGCTCGGCTGCGATCGCGTCGCGACCCTCAGCCAGGCCCTTCGCGAGCGTCACGATCTGCGCAACCTTCTGGTCGGCAAACGCGAGCCACGACACCAGGCGCGCGTCAAGCTGCGTCTCGTCAGCAACGTCGTGCGGAACGTGCTGCAGCGACGTCGTGGTTCCGGCAGCCACCTGCGCGGCACCCAGCGACGCCAACCCACCGAGCTTGTCAAAAGCACCGGCGAGGTCGCCGCGCCAAATGTTGCGACCGTCAATCACGCCACCGACGAGAACCTTGTTCTCAAGGCCCGCGGCGGGCGCGGGGACGGAACCACGGCGCAGGTCGATAGCGACGCCGTCGACAGCGGAGCCAGCAAGCACGGTCCACGCTTCGGGCGACAGCTGCGCGTAGCCAGCAGCGACGAGAATCTGCGGGCGGTCAGCCGCACCGGCGAGCGCGTCGTAGGCGACGCGAGCGGCCTCGGCCAGCTCAGCGGCTCCGTACGGCAAGCTCTCGCTGACGAGCGCGGGCTCGTCGAGCTGGACCCACTCAGCACCAGCGGCCTTGAGTGCCGCCAGAAGCTCGACGTAGACCGGCAGCACGTCCTGCAGCCGCGACAACGGTGAGAAGCCTTCGGCAGCCTCGTCGGTCGCCTTCGCGAGCGCCAAGAACGTCACGGGTCCGACGATAACCGGACGCGTCGTGAAGCCCGCTGCGCGTGCCTCCGCGACCTGGTCAACGAAACGGCTGCTAGAGAGCGAGAACGCGGTGTTCTCGTCGATTTCCGGAACCAGGTAGTGGTAGTTGGTGTCAAACCATTTGGTCATTTCGAGCGGCGCACGCTCGCCCTCACCGCGTGCGGCGGTGAACAGCGCGTCGAGGCCGTACGAGCCGTCTGCCTGGCGCAAGTGTGCGAAGCGAGCCGGCAGTGCGCCCAGGGTGACGGCGATGTCGAGAACCTGGTCGTAGTAGGAGAACGACTCAGGAATCGATGAGTCGTCCTTGCCGAGGCCCAGCTCGGCCAGGCGGTTGCGGGTTACTTCGCGCAACGACGCAGCCGTCGCCTCAAGCTCAGCCGCGGTGGTCTTGCCAGCCCAGTGCGACTCCACGGCACGCTTCAGCTCACGCTGACGCCCGATTCGCGGGTAGCCGAGGATGGTTCCTGCGGGGAAAGTCATCGTACGTTCTCCTTTTGGATGAGGATTCCGGCTTCGCGAAGCACCGCGAGAACCGTGTCGTGGTTGTTAAAGGCGTAAAGGTGAATGCCGGGAGCGCCGCCATCAGCGACCTCTCGAGCGAGGTTGGCGGCATACTCGATACCGAGTTCGCGCTGGCCCTCGGTGGTCGGCTCGATTTCGAGCGCGATGGCAAGCTCGCTGGGTAGCTCTTCACCGCTCAGCTCGAGCACGCGGTTGAGCCGTGCCGGGTTTGTGATCGGCATGATGCCGGGCAAAATCGGGATCGTGACACCGGCCTGCCGCGCACGTTCAACGAAAGCGAGATACGCGTCGGCGTGGAAGAACAGCTGCGTAATCGCGAGCGTTGCACCGGCAGCCTGCTTCGCGAGCAGCGCGTCGATGTGTTCGCTCGCGTGGCGCGAGCGCGGATGGCCGTTCGGGAAGGCAGCGACCGCAATACGTACGCGGCTGCGGCGGTCAACGCGACCGGCACCGGGAATGCCAGGAACTTCGCTCACCCGAAACGGCACGCGCTCAGCCTGAACGCGGTCGATCAGCTGCACGAGCTGCGCCGAGCTCTCCAGGTCACCGAGATTAATGTCTTCTTCCCGCGTGCCCGCTGGCGGGTCGCCGCGAAGGGCCAAGAACGAGGTGATGCCGGCGTCCAGAAACTCGCGAATGAGCGTCGTGGCACCCGCGTAGGTGTTGCCGACGCACGTGAGGTGCGCGAGCGGGTCAACGTTCGTGTGCTCGCGGATGTACTTGAGTACTTCGAGGGAGCGCCCACCGGAGGATCCGCCAGCCCCATACGTCACCGAAATGAACTGCGGCGCGACGGCGGCCAGCTCATCAATGGTGCGGTGAAGCGCCTGCACCGACGTGTCGGTGCGGGGCGGGTACAGCTCGAAGGAGAACGGAACCGTTGCGATTTCTTCAGCCATTGTGCGTCTCCTTCCAGGGTCGATACGGACGTCGTGGGCACAACGCTACGACCGAGCGTTTCGAGGCCCACAATCGTGGGTGACGAAATGTGTTTCACGATGACGAAATATTTCGCCGCCCCGTGACACAAGCACCGGATAGCCTCGATGTATGGCACGTTCACTCCCCTACGGCTCCTGGCCTTCACCCATTTCAGCCGCTGACGCAGCCGCGGGTTCCGCTCGCTTCGACGGTGCCCGTTTCGTCAACGGTGAGGCGTTCTGGGCACAGTCCGTGGCCGGGCGAATGACGGTGTTTCGGGAGGGAACAGCGGAACCATTGTTGCCGGAACCATGGAACGTGCGTTCTCGACTACACATGTATGGCGGCGGCGCGTGGAGCGCGGGCGCTGATGGCACGGTGTATTTCGTTGAAGCGAGTGACCAGCGCGTCTGGGCATTGACACCAGGCACTGAGCCACGCCCCCTCACCCCGGTTGACGAAACGGCGACGTACGGCGGCCTCACGATGAGCGCCGGTGTGCTGCTAGCGGTGCGAGAGCGACGCTTGCCAGCGGGCATCGATCGCGACATCGTGACGATCGCGACGCGTGGCGACCTCAATGACTCCGTCATGAGCCTCGCCTCGGGTACCGACTTCGTGGCCCAGCCGGCGCTGAGCCCCGACGCCGCGAACCTCGCATGGGTGGGCTGGAACCACCCCGACATGCCGTGGGATCGTGCCAACGTTTACGTACGCTCGCTGATCACCGAGAACCACCCATTTTCTGTTTCCGAGGGTGCAGGCGTGCAGCCCCAGTGGAGTACCCGCGGCGACCTGTTCTTTGCCGATGACCGCACCGGCCGGTGGAACCTCCGCGCAACGCCCGCTGGTTCCGCTTCTTCCTTGCCCGTCGCGCCCGTCGATGCCGACACCGGCGGCGCCCTGTGGGTGCAGGGGCTGTCGTGGTTCCGTCTTCTCGATGACGGTCGCGTGCTCGCGGTGCGTACCGACGGCCGCGACCGCCTCGTGCTGATCACCCCCGATGGTGAGCGTGAGATTGTGACGCCGTTGTCTTCAGGAGTGATGGTCGAAGACGTCGACGGAACCAGGGTGCTGGTGAGCGGGGCTGGCGAGGCGGTGCCGGGTGGGGTGTGGCTGCTCGACGTCGATGATGCGGCGGTGCTGCGGCCGATTGCTGGCGGCGTGACAACGTGGGATGCCTCGGTGTTGCCACAGGCCGAGCCGATGAAGCTGGAAGGCCCACACGGCGACGTGCACGCGTTCTTTTACGCGCCCGTGAACCCGGCCTCTGAGCCGGAGGCGGGTAAGCTGCCGCCGGTCATGATCATGGTGCACGGCGGCCCGACCGACCACACCTCCCCTGCGCTATCGCCGACGATCACGTACTTCACCAGCCGCGGCATCGCCGTGTGCGAAGTGAACTATGGCGGCTCAACCGGCTACGGCCGCGCCTACCGTGAGCGTCTGCGCGGCCAGTGGGGCGTTGTTGATGTTGATGACGTGATTGCTGCGGCCGACGCTCTCGCGGCCTCGGGCCGTGTCGATCCGGAGCGTATCGCGGTGCGTGGCGGCTCAGCTGGCGGCTGGACCGTGCTCAACGCCCTCGCGCGCAGCGACCGGTTTGCGGCGGGCATCGCCCGCTACCCCGTGACCGATGCCCGCGCTCTTGCGAGCGATGACGGCGAGTTTGAATCACGGTACTTCGATGGCCTCATCGGGCCCCTCCCCGAAGCCAACGACCTGTACGTCGAGCGCTCACCGCTGACCCACGCGGCGAAAATCTCCAGCCCGGTATTGCTGGAACAGGGCAGTGACGACCCCGTGGTTCCGCAGAGCCAAGCCGAGGCGATCCGCGACGCTCTCGCCGCAAACAGCGTGCCACATGCGTACGTGCTGTTCGACGGTGAGGGCCACGGGTTCCGTAAGCCCGAGACGCTGATCGCGTCGCTCGAGGCCGAGCTGGGGCTGTTGGCCACCGTGTTCGGGTTCGAGACCGACGTGCCGCCGCTCGCGCTCAGTTAGCGGGATCAGCGAGGCGTGCCGATCGGCGCGCCCGCCACCGTGTCACGGGCGGCAAGAAGAGCTGAATCAGCGGCCCGACGCCAAACGCAAAGATCAGCGTGCCCACGCCCACCGTGGTTCCGAATCCCCAGCCGATGAGCGCCCAACCGAGGATCAGCACGCTACCTTCGAGTACCGTGCGCACAAGCCACACCGGTTGCTTCGTGACGCGCACGAGGCCTGTCATCAGGCCGTCGCGCGGGCCCGGGCCGAAGTCGGCGTCGATGTAGAGCACCGTCGCGAATGCGAGGATCACGAGGCCCACGGCGAAGTACACGCATCGGAGCCACAGTTCGTCGGTTTTCGGCACAAACATGAGCGCGAGGTCGGCCCACAGTCCGACGGTGAGGCCGTTCATCAGGGTGCCGATGCCGAAACGTTGCCGCAGCGGAAACCACAGCAGCAGCACGACCACCGAAATCACGACGGTGGCGATGCCATACGTGAGGTCGAAGTTTTCGATGAGGCCGAAGCTCAGCACATCCCACGGCGCGACGCCGATGTGGGCGCGCACCATGAGGGCCAGCGCGAAGCCGTAGAGCGCGAGCCCAACAATGAGCTGCACCCAGCGGTCAATCGTGTCCTTCCGGCCTGACGTGTTGGCGGGAAGGAAGAACTTCCACCACATCAGACGGCGTACTGCTGAAGCTCAGCAGCGAGCCGTTCGCCGACACGGGCGTGCACGCGGGTGCCTTCGGCCTCGTGTTCCGACGAAATGAGCAGGCCGCTTTCGTGGATTTGCGAGACGAGCGAGCCACGGTCGTACGGAATGAGGGCGTGGACTTCGACAGCCGGAACCGGGAGGGCGTCTTCGACAGCGGCTCGCAGTTCGGCGATGCCTTCGCCCGTGCGGCTCGACACGAAGTACGAGTCGGGTTGCAGGCCGCGCAATACAAGGCGGGTGTCGTCATCGACGAGGTCGGCCTTGTTGAACACCACGATTTCCCGGGCGTCACGGGCCCCAACGTCGGCCATGACATCACGCACGGTCTGCAGCTGGCTCCCCGGATCCGGGTGCGCCGCGTCAACGACGTGCAAGATGACGTCGGCTCCGGCGACCTCTTCGAGGGTGGAGCGGAACGCTTCAACCAGCTGGTGGGGCAGGTTGCGTACGAAGCCGACCGTGTCCGTCAGCGTAAAGACGCGGCCGTCGGCGGTCTCGGTGCGGCGCGTGGTCGCGTCCAGCGTTGCGAACAGCGCATTTTCGACCAGCACGCCGGCCTCGGTGAGGCGGTTCAGCAGACTCGACTTGCCGGCGTTGGTGTATCCGGCGATCGCTACGGAGGGAATCGTGTGGCGCTTGCGCTCAGCACGCTTCGCTTCACGGGCAGGAGCAAAGTCGCGGATCTGCTGACGCAGTTGCGCCATGCGCGTGCGGATGCGACGGCGGTCAAGTTCGATCTTGGTTTCACCGGGACCACGCGAGCCCATACCGGCACCACCGGCACCGACCTGGCCACCGGCCTGGCGGCTCATCGAGTCACCCCAACCGCGCAGGCGCGGCAGCAGGTATTCGAGCTGCGCGAGCTCGACCTGCGCCTTACCCTCACGGCTCTTGGCGTGCTGGCTGAAGATGTCGAGGATGACGGTGGTGCGGTCGATGACCTTGACCTTGACGACGTCTTCCAGGGCACGGCGTTGGCTCGGTGCGAGTTCGGAGTCGGCGATCACGGTGTCAGCGCCGAGCGCCGCCACGATGTCGCGAAGTTCTTGCGCCTTACCGCGACCGATGTAGGTGGCGGGATCGGGGTGCGGGCGGCGCTGCAGCAGACCGTCGAGCACGATGGCGCCGGCGGTTTCGGCGAGCGCGCTCAGTTCGCGCAGCGAGTTTTCGGCGTCAATCTGCGCGCCCTGCGGGTACACACCGATGAGCACGACGTTTTCCAGACGCAGCTGGCGGTACTCGACCTCGGTGACGTCTTCGAGTTCGGTTGAGAGGCCCGGAACACGGCGCAGCGCGTGACGCGCCTCCAGATCCCACTGCTCACCATCTGTCGAGCCGTGACCGGCCGTTGCGTCGTCTTGCAGAGCCTGGGCAGCACCAAACACCCGCGTTGTGGTGCGGCGTTCGGCGTGAGCCAGAACCCGCTCGACGGGGTCAATGCCGTCACCGTTGACGTCGCCGGGCGCATTGGTTGCGGCGTCGTTCATCGCGTCATCGCGGGAACGGGCGTCGTCGGGGAATTCGTTGTCGCTGGGCAGGGTAATCGTCCTCTCGCACCGCCTACGCGGTTCAGTCAAGCCTAACCCTCCATGAAGGCCTCTGCTCCGATAGTCTTGACCCTCATGAGCAGTGATCACTATTTCAGTGCCACACCGTCCAGCTCGTACACCCCGCGCACCATTCACGTGACGCTGCAGGGCCGTGCCGTGGAGCTGACCACGGCGGGCGGAACCTTCTCTCCCGAGCGGTTGGATGCGGGCACCGCCGTGCTGCTCAATAACGTGCCCACGCCCGCCCCCGGCGGAAATCTGCTCGACATTGGTTGTGGCTGGGGTCCGATCACGCTGAGCCTCGCGATGGCATCGCCGCACGCAACCGTCTGGGCTGTCGATGTCAACGAGCGTTCGCTCGATCTCACGCGCCAGAACGCCGAATCGCTGGGCCTCGACAACGTGCGCGTTTGCAAGCCCGATGAGGTTCCCGACGACATCGTGTTTCGCACGATCTGGTCGAACCCACCGATTCGTGTCGGCAAGGACGAACTGCACAGCCTCCTGCGCCGGTGGTTGCCGCGCCTGGATGAGCGTAGTGACGCGTGGCTCGTCGTTGCCCGCAACCTCGGCTCAGACTCGCTCCAGCGCTGGCTTGACGCGACGCTCGATTCGACCTTCACGACGTCGCGTCACGCGACAAGCAAGGGCTACCGCGTGCTGCGCGTGCGCAAGCACGGCTCCCCGCGCACCGAGACCCTCGACCTCGCGTAGGCCGTCAAGTTCCGCCCTTGGGCGGGCGCCGCGACGTGCCTCTACGCGAGTGAAATGGTTCCGCTAAACACCAGCGCTGCGGGGCCAGACAGCCCGACGTGTTCGCCCTCTTCGGTCGGAAACATCCGCACGCCCACAACACCGCCCGGAACTTCGACGCGCCAATTGTGAGGTGCGTGCGGGCCCGCCCAGTGCCGTACAGCAAGCGCCGCGGCGGCGATGCCTGTGCCGCATGACAGCGTCTCCCCTACGCCGCGCTCAAACACGCGCATGCGGATGTGGCCGACGCCGTCGACGATCATGGGGTCTTCCGGAACGACAAACTCAACGTTCGCGCCGGCTGCGGGTGCCGGGTCGAGATGCGGGATGACTGCGAGGTCGAGGTCATCGAGCTCGGCGTGCGAGGCGAGAGCCACGACAACGTGCGGGTTGCCGAGGTTCAGGCTGAGGCCGGGGCGCGCGACGGCCAGGCCCCGCGTTCGTACGAGAGGTTCGGCGGCCTCGAGCTTCCACCGGCCGAGGTCGACCTGGAACCCCTGTGCCGAGCGCGTCAGGTCTTTGATGCCGGCACGGGTGCCGATCGGCAACGTGGAACCCGGCTCGATCGTGGCGAGGCCCGAGTCCAACAGGTACTTCGCGAAAACGCGGGTGCCGTTGCCGCACATTTCGGCCTTCGAGCCGTCGGCGTTGCGGTAGTCCATAAACCACTCCGCGGCGGGGTCTTCCGCGAGAATCGCGGCTCCCTCGGCGATCGCGGCGGAGCGCACGACGCGCAACAACCCGTCAGCACCGATACCAAAGTGGCGGTCGCAGAGTGCGGCGACCTGGTCGTCGGTCAGGTCGAGTTCGCCATCGGGGTCAGCGATGATGACGAAGTCGTTGCCGGTGCCGTGGCCTTTGGTAAACGCGATCTGAGGCATGAGTCCAGTCTATGGACGCTCTCGATGCCGTCGCACGATTACGGCGTCGCGAGCAGGTCAGCTGCGGTCGTCTCGCGGGCGTCAACCCACTGCGCGTGCTTGTAGCGACGGAACCATGACACTTGGCGGCGCGCGTAGCGGCGCGTGAGCGCTTGCGTTTCAGCGATCGCCTCGGCCTCGGTCATCTCGCCGCGCAACTGGGCCAGCGCCTGCGCGTATCCAATCGCCCGCGGTGCCGTGGTTCCGTCTTCCAGCCCGTGCCCCCGGAGGTCTTCAACCTCGGCGGCCATGCCCTGCTCCCACATGCGGTCAACGCGCGCGTCGAGGCGCACCACGAGCTCATCGCGTGGGATGCCGGTCGCGATGATGCGGTGCGGCTGCCAGTCGATGGGCTTTTCGGGGAGCGCTGCTTTGTGGGTGTCTTTGCCAAGCTCCAGTACCTCGAGCGCGCGCACCAGGCGACGACCGTTGTGCGGGTCGATGCGTGCCGCGGTCTCCGGGTCTTTTTCGGCAATGCGCTGGAACATCGCGCCGGGGCCATGCTCGATCAGCTCAGCCTCAAGGCGCGCGCGAAGCTCTTCGTCGCGCGGCGGAAACTGAAAGTCGAAAAGCACGCTGGAGACGTAGAGGCCGGAACCACCGGCAAGAATCGCGATATTGCCGCGTGCCTGGATGGCTTCGACGGCAGCACGAGCTTCTCCCTGGTACCACGCGACGGCGGCGTCTTCAGCCGGGTCGAGCACATCGAGCATGTGGTGCGGGATGCCGCGGCGCTCCTCAACCGGCAGCTTCGCGGTTCCGATGTCCATACCGCGGTACAGCTGCATCGCGTCGGAGCCAACGACCTCAGCGGTCTCGCCGCGGCGCGCGAATTCGTCAGCGAGGTCGAGGGCGAGATCGCTCTTGCCGGTACCGGTGGCACCGACGACGGCGATCAGCCGCGGTGAACTCGTCACGCCTGCGGGCGCAACACCGGCAGGCCGAGGCCAACGATGCGCTTGCCGTCGTCGCCAACGGACGTTGCTGGTGCGGGCACGCCACAGGACTCTGCCTGCGAACGATCCCACGCATCGCCAGCACGCGTGCGGCGAATGCGCAGCTGCTCACCGTCAGCCACGTCAGCGACCAGGTAGTGCGGGGCACCACGCGTGATGGTCACGGTGACGACGTCGCCGGGGCGCGGAACCGCGGAACCTTCGGGCACGGAGAAGTGCACGAGGCGGTTGTCTTCGGCGCGACCAGAGAGGCGATGGGTTGCGGAGTCTTTACGACCCTCGCTGGCACCCACGAGCACCTCAACCTCGCGGCCGACCTGCTTCTGCGCCTCTTCATTGCCGACGCGCTCCTGGAGGGCGAGGAGGCGGTTGTAGCGCTCCTGCACGACCTCCTTCGGCACCTGGTTCTCCATCGTCGCTGCGGGTGTGCCCTCGCGGATGGAGTACTGGAACGTGAAGGCGCTCGCGAAGCGCGACTCTTCGACGACCCGCATGGTCTCGAGGAAGTCTTCTTCGGTCTCGCCCGGGAAGCCAACGATGATGTCGGTCGTGATCGCGGCGTTCGGCATCTTCTCGCGCACGCGGTCGAGAATGCCGAGGAACTTAGCGGAGCGGTACGAGCGGCGCATCGCCTTGAGCACCGTGTCAGAGCCCGACTGCAGCGGCATGTGTAGGGACGGCATAACGGCAGGAGTCTCAGCCATCGCGTCGATGACGTCGTCGGTGAATGCTGCCGGGTGGGGGCTCGTGAAGCGGATGCGTTCGAGCCCCTCAATCTCGCCAGCTGCACGCAAGAGCTTGCTGAATGCCTGGCGGTCGCCAAACTCAACGCCGTAGGAGTTCACGTTCTGGCCGAGCAGGGTGACCTCAACGGCGCCATCATCGACGAGCATCTTGATCTCGTTGAGGATGTCGCCAGGGCGACGGTCTTTCTCCTTGCCGCGAAGCGACGGCACGATGCAGAAGGTGCACGTGTTGTTGCAGCCGACGGAGATCGAAACCCAACCGCTGGAAACTGAGTCACGCTTCGTGGGCAACGTCGAGGGGAAGATCTCGAGCGACTCCAGAATCTCGAGCTGCGCCTCGTCGTTGTGACGTGCGCGCTCGAGTAGACCCGGGAGCGAGCCCAGGTTGTGGGTTCCGAAGACCACGTCGACGTAGGGAGCCTTGTCGATGACGGCTTGCTTGTCCATCTGCGCCATGCAGCCGCCGACAGCGATCTGCATGCCCTCCTTGCGGCGCTTGACCGACGCGAGGTGGCCGAGCGTGCCGTACAGCTTGCCGGCAGCGTTCTCGCGTACGGCGCACGTGTTGATCACGATGACGTCAGCTTCTTCGCCAAGCTCGGCGGGAAGGTAACCGGCGCTTTCCAGGGATCCGGAGAGACGCTCAGAGTCGTGAACGTTCATCTGGCAGCCGAGGGTGCGCACTTCATAGGTGCGATGCGTACCGTCGGGGCGGAGCGCGGCGGGCGACGGCTCGATCAGCGTCGGGGCGTTGGAGGGTGAAGACATGATGGTGCCATTCTACGTTCCCGTTGACGCACCCAGGCCTCTTGCCGTGAGTCGCCGCCGCCCTCGCTAGCGGAACCGCGGGCGGTCAACCTCGCGAAGCGCTTGTTGCGCTGCGTCTCGTGCAACACTTCCGGAGAATCCGCGACGCGCAAGTTGCCCCATGAGGCGTCGCAGCGCCACGTCGGGTTCGAGGCGCGACAGGCTGTTCGCTTTCGTGCGGGCATATTCCAGCGCGCGTTCGTCGTCGTCATCGGGAAGCTCAGCCATGGCAGCGTCGGCCACGTCGCGATCGATACCGCGTTGGGACAACGCCAGCGCGATCGCCCGGCGACCCTGGCCCTTGCGGGTCGACCCGGCGTACACGATCTGCTCTGCCAACACCGCGTCGTCGAGGTAGCGGCGCGCAACGAACGCATCGACGATGTCGTTCTGAACATCGTCGGGGAAACTGAGCCCGCGAAGGTACGAGCGCGCCTCGGAGATCGAAAGCCCCTTGCCTCGGAGCTTCTTCAGCAGCGCAGCCTCGGCCTGTTCTCGATGCTCTTGGGGCGAAGCCTCGGGTGCTTCGTCGTCGACGCTCTCGACAACACGCAATCGCGGTCGCGAGCGCGGCGCGTCTGCGTGCGGCCCGCCGGTGCGGGCACACGTGCCGCGCCCCGTGCGTTCCTCCCGCGCTTCGGACGATCCAGTGGGCACGTCGGGCAGCGACTCCGTACGTCGCTCCCCCTCGGGCTTCTGGAGCTCAGACGCACGCATCAGGGTGGGCTTCTTGCGACGCGTGGCCGATGGCAACGTGGTGGGTGCCGATGTCGGATGACGGCGACGTGAACCCGCCTCATCGTCAGCAACGCCCGCCGATGGTGCCGATGACAGCGGCCGGAGAGGAGTCTGTTCCGGATCAACCCACCAGCCGTCGGCGTCGGTTGATTCAACCGGGTTCTCGTCGTGTACCCAGGAGTTGTCGGGCCTCGCTGTATTGGACGCAGGCGTGACGTCTTCGGGCGGCGCGGGGTTGTCGTCACGCCGCCCGAAGATCGGAATCACAGGAGCGAGCTCGTCGCCTCCGTGATTCACTTCACGATTCATGCCGAGCGACGCTCCTCGGTAGCTGCTTCTTCGGCGACGGCGCCGCCGATGCCAAGCTTGCCGAGAATCTTCTTTTCGATCTCGTTAGCCGTGTCAGGGTTCTTGAGCAGGAAGTTACGGGCATTTTCCTTGCCCTGACCCAGCTGCTCACCGTCGTACGTGTACCAAGCACCCGACTTCTTGACGATGGCGTGTTCGACACCGAAGTCGATCAGGCTACCTTCGCGCGAAATACCGACGCCGTAGAGGATGTCGAACTCAGCCTGCTTGAAGGGCGGAGCCATCTTGTTCTTCACGACCTTGACGCGGGTGCGGTTACCGACGGCCTCCGAGCCGTCTTTCAGCGTCTCGATACGACGAATGTCCAAACGAACCGACGCGTAGAACTTCAGCGCCTTACCGCCGGCGGTGGTCTCTGGTGAACCGAAGAACACACCGATCTTTTCGCGCAGCTGGTTGATGAAGATCATCGTGGTGTTGGTCTGGTTGAGGCCACCGGTGAGCTTACGCAGCGCCTGCGACATGAGGCGAGCTTGGAGACCGACGTGCGAGTCACCCATTTCACCTTCGATTTCAGCGCGCGGCACGAGGGCAGCCACGGAGTCGATGACGATCAGGTCAATGGCACCCGAGCGTACCAGCATGTCGGCAATCTCCAGCGCCTGCTCACCCGTGTCGGGCTGCGAAACGAGAAGCGCGTCAATGTCAACGCCCAGCTTCTTTGCGTACTCGGGGTCAAGCGCGTGCTCAGCGTCAATGAACGCGGCAATACCGCCGGCACGCTGAGCGTTGGCGATAGCATGCAGGGTCAGGGTCGTCTTACCGGAAGACTCGGGGCCGTAGATCTCGATGATGCGGCCGCGCGGAAGCCCGCCAATGCCGAGCGCAACGTCGAGGGCAATCGACCCGGTCGGGATCGTTGCAACGGGTGCGCGCTCGTCGCTGCCGAGGCGCATAACGGAACCCTTACCGAACTGACGGTCGATCTGGGCAAGGGCTGTTTCTAGTGCTTTTTCGCGGTCTGCGGGTGATGGCATGACGTGCTCCTTAGTACTCGCGTTCTCTGTCGCCTATAGGCTGTCGCGCCGCCCCACGTGTGCGGGGCGTACCTTCGACAAGGCGTCGGTTGGTGATGACGCTGACACTACGCCGGGCCTCCGACATTGCTCATGTCAAGGGTCAAACCGTGGAGAAAAGCGCGCTCATCAACCGTTGTGAAGGAGCCTACGCCCAACTAGAACGGATATTCGAGGACACGCCGGAGAAAGTTTCGATAAAGAAAAATCTCCGGCCGAAAAATCGGCCGGAGATTTTGCATTACCGACGCGCGCGGTCGATGCGCCCGGCGCCGTGCCAGCGGCTTTCCGGAACATCGGCCTCAGCGCACAGCGCCAGCCAAATCTCTCGCGGTGGCACACCGGCAGCAAGTGCGGCGTTAGGCGTCATCCCGATGCCAGGAAGATGCAGATCTTCCAGCATCGTCAATGCCCGCCCACCGAACTCACCGTCGACGGCACGCAAGAACTCGCTACGGCGCATTAAGGCTTAGTGCAGCGACAGCTCAGGCTCGACAGCAGCCACCAGCTCGTCGGGAACAGTGTCCGGGAAGGAGCTGACCGTCTCGAAGGTCGTCAGACCCTCCAGAACGGCGATGCGATCCCCCACCTCACGCATCACGACAGAGATCGGAACATCGAGCGCTTCAGCAACGGCGGCGAGAATTTCGCTGGACGCTTCTTTCTGACCGCGCTCGACCTCGCTCAGGTAGCCCAGCGCAACACTTGCGCGGCTCGCAACCTGACGAAGGGTTTGTCCCTTTTGCTGGCGGAGGTCGCGAAGCACGTCGCCAATTTCCTGACGTACCAAGATCATTTCGTCCTCCTCCAAGTGAACACCCTAGCTGGGTGGTCAACAGTACCTTACGAACGCTAACGATTCGAACCGGTTTCATCGAGCGTATTACTCGATTCCCTCAGAACAACCGCGAATGGCCGAGGTTCATTCCCCAGAACCCTATGTATTCGCTGAATACGGCTCGTCACCGCACGAAATCAGCTCCCGCTGGCACGAAACCGCGCCATCTTCTCTGCACGTGAGATTACTCGTCAAAGCCCGAGTGCACGACCCACTGCCGTGACCGCTTCGCCAACGCTGGCGGCGCGAATCTCTGCGCGGGTTCCTGCGAGGAGAAGCGGAACCACGAGCTCGGTTTCTGGGGTGGAGACCGCCACGTAGACGGTACCAACGGGCTGCCCGTCGGCGGGGTCCGGGCCCGCTACTCCGGTCGTCGCCACGCCCACATCTGCTGGCCCGCTCACACCGACCGCCGCGCGTACACCGCGCGCCATCTGCAGGGCAACATCCGGGTCGACGGCACCCTTGCGTGCGAGCAGGTCGCCGTCAACGCCGAGTACCGTCTCCTTGACGCTGGTCGCATATGACACGACCCCACCCAGGTAGATGGCTGAAGCACCGGGAACCGACACGAACGCGTCTGCCAGCAACCCGCCCGTCAACGACTCTGCTGTCGCCAACGAGTACCCTCGGCGGGCGCACTCGGCAAGAACCTGTTCAGGCGTTGTCATGACCCTTGCCACGTTGAGCGCGCCGGCCGCGAAGCTCGGCGGCGACGATGTCAATGCCGCTGAGCACGGTCAATACGACGGCGATCGTCATCGTCACAGCGTTAACGATGTGAATCCAGTCGCCGACGACATTCCACAGCGGCAGCAGTGCGAGCGACAGCGCCAGCGCCTGCGCCACCGTCTTGACCTTGCCCATCCAGGCAGCGGCGACAACGTGATCCGACGCTACCGCGAGTCTCATGATCGTGATGCCGATCTCGCGTACGAGCACGAGAATCGTGATCCACCACGGCAGTTCGGCAAGAATCGACAGGCCCACAAATGCGAGTCCGGTGAGCGCCTTGTCGGCAATCGGATCAAGCAGCTTACCCAGGTCAGTGACGATGTTGTGCTTGCGTGCCAAGTAGCCGTCGATGCCGTCCGTCGCGATCGCGACGATGAACAGAATCGCGGCGGCCCAGCGCAGCGTCTCGTCGCGCCCGCCATCGGCGAGCAGCATCCAGAAGAACACCGGTGCGCACAGAATGCGGACGATGGTGATCGCGTTGGGCAGTTGCCGGGGTACAGCCATTAGTCGCGTCCTGTCAGGTTCCAGGCGTCTTCGTCGCCATCGTCATCGCTCTCCACGACCGGAAGACCGTCGTACTGTGCCGCGATCGCGTCTTCGCCGTAGCGGTCGGACTCATCATAGGCAGGCCGCGGGGCCGGAACCATGGGTGCAGCCGCCAATGCGGGCGCCACCGGGTCAACGGGTGCGACAGGCGCAGCAGGGGCTGCCGACGGCGGCTCCTCGCCACGCAAGCGGGCGAGAACCGACGGCAATTGTTCCGTCGTCACCAGCACATCGCGCGCCTTGGATCCTTCGGACGGGCCGACAATTTCGCGCGACTCGAGCAGATCCATGAGGCGACCGGCCTTGGCGAAGCCGACACGCAGCTTGCGCTGCAGCATCGAGGTCGACCCGAACTGGCTCGAAACAATGAGCTCGGCCGCGGCCAGAAGCAGTTCGAGGTCGTCACCGATGTCGGCGTCAACTTCCTTCTTCTCAGCAACCTGCTCAACGTCAGCGCGGTACTCAGGGCGGGCCTGGCCGGTGACGTGCTTGACGACCTTCTCAATCTCCGACTCGCTGACCCAGGCGCCCTGCACGCGGAGAGCCTTGGAAGCGCCCATCGGCAGGAAGAGGCCGTCACCCTGACCGATGAGGCGGTCGGCGCCGGGCTGGTCGAGAATAACGCGAGAGTCGGTGACGCTCGTCACGGCAAACGCGAGACGTGACGGCACGTTGGCCTTGATGAGACCCGTTACGACGTCGACAGACGGTCGCTGGGTTGCGAGCACGAGGTGGATACCCGACGCACGAGCGAGCTGCGTGATGCGCACGATCGAATCTTCAACGTCACGCGGGGCGACCATCATGAGGTCAGCGAGCTCGTCGACGACGACGAGGAGGTACGGGTACGGCTTGAGTACGCGCTCGCTGCCAGCCGGCACCTCGATCTCGCCGGCCACGACGGCCTTGTTGAAGTCGTCGATGTGACGGAAGCCGAACGACGCGAGGTCGTCGTAACGCATGTCCATCTCTTTCACGACCCATTGCAGCGCTTCTGCAGCCTTCTTGGGGTTCGTGATGATGGGCGTGATGAGGTGCGGAACACCGGTGTACGACGTGAGTTCAACGCGCTTCGGGTCGATGAGCACCATGCGAACTTCACTCGGCTTGGAGCGCATCAGCAGGCTCGTGATCATCGAGTTCACGAAGCTGGACTTACCGGAACCGGTCGAACCGGCAACGAGAAGGTGAGGCATCTTCGCAAGGTTTGCGACAACGTAGCCGCCACCAACGTCTTTACCGACACCAATCGTCATCGGGTGCGTGCTCTTCTTCGCCGCGTCCGAGCGCAGGATGTCACCGAGGGTGACGATCTCGCGGTCGGTGTTAGGGATCTCAATACCGATGGCGCTCTTGCCCGGGATGGGCGCCAGGATGCGCACTTCGTTCGAGGCGACGGCGTAGGCGATGTTGTTCGTGAGCGCGGTGATGCGCTCGACCTTAACGCCGTGGCCGACCTCAACCTCGTACTGCGTAACTGTCGGGCCACGGGAGAATCCGGTGACCTTCGCGTCAACACCAAACTGCTCGAACACACCCGTGACGGCCGCGACGACAGCATCGTTCGCTGCCGAGTGGGCAACGCCCGGCGCGCCCTCCTTCAGCGCGGAGTCGCTGGGCAACGTGTACGGCGCAACGGGCGAACCCATTCCGCGCTCGCCCGGCCCATCGGTTCCGAATCCGGACAGACCGGGCAGATCGGTGGCCGTCTCATTTTGATCAAGGTCGTCCTTGATCGACGTGGCGGCGGTCTTCGTGGAGAAGTCTGCGGCGTTGCGCAGGTCAGTGAGAACCTGCGTGGCGGCATCGGGAGAAATTGTCGGCGTGGGAGCGGCGGGGGTCGCCTTCGTCACGGCCTGCTCGAAGCTCCCGTCGTCCTTCGAAGGATCAAGGAGCGCGGTGAGCGCGTCGGAGTCGAGACCAGAGTCGTCGGCTTCTTCGCGGCCCGACTTATTGCGACGCCACCAGGGCACGCTCTCGTCGCCCTTGGCCGCTTCGTCTTCGGTATCGCGGAAGGTCGGGCCGGCGCTCTCGCCCTTCTCCGGACGGTCCTCACCAAACAACCATGCGTACAGGTCACCCACGCGCTGCGGAATACGGTTCGGCGGGGTCTTCGTGAGGATCAGCACGCTCAACACGGTCAGCAGCGACAACAGAATGTAGGCGACCACATCGGTCAGCAACGAGAGCGGCTGACCCAACATCCAGCCGAATAGGCCACCAGCCGCGCTCAGCGCGGGCATGCCCTGTACAGCATCTGCGGCCGCTGTCTCCGACAGCGTCGGTTGCGGCTTGCCGCCAGCGATGTGGCAGAAGGCTGCCAGCGCCAGGGTGAAAATACCGAACCCAATACCGATGCGCCCGTTGTCGTGCACGGACGATGGGTGACGGAAAAGCCAGCCGGCCAGAAGAATGAGCATGACCGGGAAAACGAAGGCAACGCGACCGATCAGACCGCCGAACGAGTAGGCGCTGATCGTGGCGGCAACATCGTTGCCGATGAAGAACCACTCGTTGACGGCGCCGGCGATCGCCAGCAACACGAGCAGGAAAGGCAGGCCATCGCGGCGCTGATCTTTCTCCAGTGACTCCGGGCCGAAGGCCCGGAACATGCCGCCAACCCCGTGTGCGAGACCCGTGAATGCGCGCGTCGACGCTGCCGGCTTCACCGGCTCATCGACGTAGTTCTTGGGTGCGGGTTGTACCTTTTTTGCGCGCGACGACGTGCCCTTTGCGGGCGCGTCAGATTTCGCGGCTTGGCTGTTCGTCCTGGCCATGCCTCCACGGTACGTCGAGGCCCCGACATTTAGCCGGATTTCGCTCGGCTAGGCGCAAGACCAGGCAAAGCAAAACGTGCCGCGCTTCTGAGCGAAGGCGGCACGTTTTGTCAGGATACTTAGGCTTCGATGACGAGCGGAACAATCATCGGGCGACGACGAAGTCGCTGGTTGACCCAGCGGCCAATCGTACGACGCACCACCTGGCTGAGCGCATGCGAGTCACGCACACCCGCAGCGGCGGCCTCGGCCAGTGCGGCTTCAATCTTCGGAAGCACGTCGTCAAAGACAGCGTCATCTTCGGCAAAGCCGCGCGAATGAATGTCGGGCCCGGAAATCACGGCACCGGTCGACGAATCGACGACCACGATGACAGAAATGAAGCCCTCTTCCGCGAGGATACGGCGGTCCTTGAGGTCAGCGTCGGTGATCGCGCCCACGCTGGAACCGTCAACGTAGACTTTGCCGACGTCGAGCTGGCCGACGACGGTGACGTCGCCGGCCTTGAGGTCCATCACGGTGCCGTTCTCAGCGAGAATCGTGCGCTCGGGCGCAATACCGGTCTGCTGCGCGAGCTTGGCGTTGGCAACCAGGTGGCGGTATTCGCCGTGCACCGGCAGCACGTTCTTCGGCTTCAGAATGTTGTAGCAGTACAGCAGCTCACCGGCCGCGGCGTGACCGGAGACGTGCACCATCGCGTTGGACTTGTGCACAACATTGGCACCGAGCTTGGTCAGCCCGTCGATGACGCGGTAGACCGCGTTCTCGTTGCCCGGGATGAGGCTCGAGGCCAGAATCACGGTGTCGCCGGGGCCCGGCTCAATCGCGTGATCAAGGTTGGCCATGCGGCTGAGCACAGCCATCGGCTCGCCCTGCGAACCCGTCGACATGTAGACGATCTGGTCTTCGGGAAGATCGCGCGCCTTCTTGTAGTCGATCAGGATGTTCTCTGGCACCTTGAGGTAGCCGAGCTCTTCGGCGATCGTCATGTTGCGCACCATGCTGCGGCCGAGCAACGCGACGCGGCGGCCGTGTACAGCGGCGGCATCCAGCACCTGCTGTACGCGGTGCACGTGGCTGGAGAAGCTTGCAACGATCACACGGCGCGGCGACTTACCGATGACCTGGTCAAGCACCGGGCCAATGCCACGTTCGGTCGGCGTGAATCCAGGAACGTCCGAGTTCGTGGAGTCAACGAGGAACAGGTCAACGCCCTCTTCACCAAGGCGCGAGAACGCGCGCAGATCGGTCAGACGGCCATCGAGCGGCAACTGATCCATTTTGAAGTCACCCGTTGCTAGTGCCATACCAGCGGGCGTGCGAATCGCGACAGCCAGTGCGTCAGGAATCGAGTGGTTGACCGCAACAAACTCCAGGTCGAAGGGCCCAACCTTTTCCTGCTGGCCCTCCTTCACGACGAGCGTGTAGGGGCGAATCTTGTGCTCTTTGAGCTTCGCTTCGACGAGCGCGAGCGTCAGCTGCGAGCCGATCAGTGGAATGTCGGGCTTGAGGCGCAACAGGTACGGAACCGCACCAATATGGTCTTCGTGACCGTGCGTGAGCACGACGCCCTCGACATCGTCCAGTCGGTCGCGCAGGGATTCGATATCGGGCAGGATCAGGTCGACACCGGGCTGGTGCTCTTCCGGAAACAGCACGCCACAGTCGACAACAATGATCTTGCCTTCGTATTCGAAGGTGGTCATGTTGCGACCGATTTCGCCGAGACCGCCGAGCGGCGTTACGCGAAGGGTGCCGGGTTCAAGCGGCGGAGGTGAATAAATCGTGGTGGGCATGAACGCCTTTCAGCGAGTCGTCCCGTGCACCTTCGGCAGCGCGCCGCCTGCAGCGGCATTGCGGTCAGGGCGGAAGTTCGAGAAGTCAATGCCAGCGACGTCGCGCACAAGCGCCAATTCGTCTTCAATCTTGGCGGCTTCCCACTCTTCCGGTCCGACGAGCGGAAGACGGACACGGGGGCTATTGATACGGCCGAGGCCGTGCAGGATGTACTTTGCTGCGACAGTGCCCGGAACGTGCGTCATTGCTGCGCGTACCAG
Source organism: uncultured Microbacterium sp. (assembly GCA_947503655.1). GTDB lineage: Bacteria > Actinomycetota > Actinomycetes > Actinomycetales > Microbacteriaceae > Microbacterium. Next base: position 2,694 of record CANNEP010000009.1, on the reverse strand, counting down.
GGGCTCCAAGCTGCGGTGCTGCTCGGTTGCCGCGTGAAGGTCGCCGCGGTTTACGGCGTCCACGATGGCCCGGTACGGTGCGGCAGCAATGTTTGCCGTCACACCGATGAGGCCCGTTGCACCAATCGACAGGTGCGGAAGAACGTTGGCGTCATCGCCAGAGAAATACATCAGATCCGTCTGGTTGAGCACGCGGCTGACTTCGCTGAAGTCACCCTTCGCGTCTTTGACGGCCAAAATGTTGGGGTGGTTCGCGAGGCGCAGGATTGTTTCGTACTTGATCGGAACGCCGGTGCGCCCGGGAATGTCGTACAGGATGACCGGAAGGTCAGTGGCATCAGCGACCAGGCGGAAGTGCGTGAGGATACCCGCCTGCGTGGGCTTGTTGTAGTACGGCGTGACGATCATGAGGCCGTCGGCGCCAGCCTTTTCGCTGGCCTTGTACAGCTCGATCGCGTGCGCCGTCTCGTTGGAGCCGCCGCCAGTGATGATCTTGGCGCGACCGGCAGAGACGCTCTTGCCCACTTCGACGAGCTTCAGCTTCTCAGCGTCTGTCAGTGTCGACGTCTCACCCGTGGTTCCGGTGACGACAATGCCGTCAGCACCGTCGGTGATGACCCGGTCGATGTGCTTCTCGACCGCGGGCCAATCCACTTCACCGTCAGCCGTCATCGGAGTGACGAGCGCAACAAGAACCTGTCCGAAGGGATTGGGGGTAGCGGCCATGCTCCCAGAGTAGCGGTCGCACCGCGTGCCCGCGAAACAGTAGGGCACGAAATGTCGGCGATGCTCGAGGAGTTACCGCCCGCGCGAACCCATCCGAGCCAATGTGCGGTCCGGAAGAATCCCGGTCAGCTTGGCGATCAGCTTGTATTTCAGTGATGGAATCGACACCGCTTTACCTCGGGCGACATCGCGAAGAGACTCCGCGACAACGTCGGGCGCATTCAGCCACATCCAGCCCGGAATCCCCTCATTGCCGGGGGCGAGGCCCATCCGCTCATGAAAATTCGTGTGCGTGTAGCCCGGGCATACGGCCGTCACCGACACGTTGTCATAGTGACCGTTGGCCCACCGCGAGAATGACACGAGCCACTGTTTACAGGCACCGTATGTCGAGCGCGGAATGTAGGCCGCAATCGACGCGACGTTCAAGATCCGCCCGCCGCGTTCCCGCATCACCTGCAGTGCCGCGTGCAAAAGCTGGAGGGGCACGGCAACGTGCAGAGTCAGGTGGTCAAGCTCAGCAGCCACATCGTTTGACGCAAATTCCAGCGGCAACCCGAAGCCGGCGTTGTTGATCAGCAGCTCAATCGGTTCAGCGGTTGATTTCACGCGCTCGACCACCCGAGCAAGATCGTCAGGGTTGAGCAGGTCTGCGACCAGGATGGTGGCGGAACCACCAGCTGCGGTGACCTCGTCGGCGACCGTTTGGAGCGCGTCAGTGGAGCGCCCAACCAAGACGAGTGCGGCGCCTTGCTTGGCGAGCTGGCGGGCGTATTCAGCGCCGAGCCCGGAGCTGGCGCCAGTGATCAGTGCGGTGCGGGGCATGAGGCCAACCTAGGGGTAAATGAAAGATTTGGACACATAAGCCACTTCGCGCGCTCGCAGTCGTACGCTTCCTGACGTGGAAATCGGAACAGCCCTGGCCTCGCTTGCCGCGATCATCGTCGCGGTCACGGTGCTGGGCGTGTACCTGCGCTCCCGGGATGGCCGCATCACGGTAACGGCGCCCACTGGCACGGTCGTCGACCCCGCTGAGATTGGCCTCGCGCGGTTTGCCGATGGCGCCACGCTCGTACAGTTCTCGACGGCAACCTGCGCTCGCTGCCCCGGAGTTCGACGCCTGCTGTCGGCTCTTGCCGCTGACGAGGCCGGCATCGTGCATGTCGACGTCGATCTCACTCACCGCGTCGATCTCGCCTCCCGCTTTGGCATCATGCAAACCCCGACGACCCTCGTCATAGCCAGCGATGGTTCCATTCGCGCGCGCATCGCCGGCACCCCCACACTTGATGCGGTGCGCGAGCACCTCGCCGCCCTCCGAACGGAGCAGCATGTCTCGTCCTCACGGTATTGACCCGCGCGGCCCGCGCTTTGCTGCTGGCATCACCGCAACTCTGCTTGCAGTGACGGTCGTCTTCGGGTTGGTCGGCGTCAGCGCTGCACGCCTCATCGGCGCCAGCTTCGGGTGGTTCAGCACCGAGCCCATTGACTTTGGATATGTTGCTGGCGGCTTCGTCTTACCGGCTATCCCGATAGCGGCACGCGTCGCCGACGTCGGGTTCATTCTGCTCGCGATCGTCACCGCGCTCTTCGCGTGGGGTGTGCTTTCGCCGCGCACGGCGCCGTGGGGCGTGCTTTACCGCACCGTCATCGCGCCGCGGTTGCCCAAACCGACAGAGCTCGAAGACCCGCGCCCGCCACGATTCGCGCAGGGCGTCGGGCTGGCGGTTAGCGGTATTGGTGTGATTCTGCACTTGCTCGGCGTTCCGCTGGCGATTCCTGTTGCCGCTGGGTTCGCCTTCGCCGCAGCCTTTTTGAACGTCGCCTTCGACTTCTGCCTGGGCTGCCAGATGTACCTGGTGTTGCAACGGCTGAAGCCGCGCCCAGCGGCCTAGGGCGTGTTGATCAAGAGGTTCCGCTCCTCGGTGGGTGAGTCTTGAACGGTGACGCGACAGGAGATCTCTGACG